>NZ_JBJQLL010000012.1:0-137984 GCF_046486405.1 Escherichia sp. WS338
TGCCAGACCGCAAGGTGTTTTAACAAATCAAAAGGGGTTTTAATAACTGGCTCAAAGCTGAAAGCTTTCCGGAACCCCCAGCCTAGCTGGGGGTTTTCTGTGCACAAAAAAAACGCCGGCAATGTGCCGACGTCTTTGAAAAGAAAGGATTGCCTATGTTATCGCCCGTTATTCATTCAGCCGGATTGACTTATCCGCGCCAATTGCTCGAAATAGTCTGGAAAAGTTTTAGCGGTACATTTTGGATCAAGAATCGTCACAGCCGTATCTGATAATGCCACCAGCGAGAAACACATCGCCATCCGGTGATCATTGTATGTCGCGATCTCGGCAAAGTTCAGTTTTTCCGGTGGAGTGATACGAATGTAATCGTGCCCCTCTTCTACTTCCGCACCAACTTTACGCAGTTCTGTTGCCATCGCAAACAGGCGATCAGTCTCTTTAACACGCCAGTTATAGATATTGCGCAGCGTGGTGGTGCCTTTTGCAAATAACGCCGCCGTGGCAATGGTCATCGCCGCATCGGGAATATGGTTCATATCCATATCAATAGCGTTCAGTTCACCCCGCGTGCAGGAAATATAATCATCACCCCAGCAAATGGTCGCGCCCATTTTTTCCAGCACATCAGCAAAGCGAATATCACCCTGCATACTGTTGCGTCCAATGCCGGTCACTTTTACAGTGCCGCCTTTGATTGCTGCTGCTGCCAGGAAGTAAGAAGCCGAAGATGCATCGCCTTCGACCAAATAAGTACCCGGAGACTGATAAGACTGCCCGCCTTTTACGACAAATTGTTGATAGTGCTGATTTTCAATTTCAACACCAAACGTCTTCATCAGATTGAGTGTGATGTCGATATAAGGTTTAGAAACCAGATCGCCTTTAATACGAATAACCGTATCTTCCGGCGCAAGAGGCGCAGTCATTAATAGTGCGGTGAGGAACTGGCTGGAAACGGAGCCATCAACGTCAACGTTGCCGCCAGTAAAGCCGCCCTGTAAACGCAATGGCGGATAATTTTCTTGTTCCAGGTAAGTGATCTTCGCCCCGCCCAGGCGCAGCGCATCCACCAGATGACCAATCGGGCGCTCTTTCATACGCGGCTCACCAGTCAGCACAATATCATTGCTACCCAGACAAAGAGCTGCCGCCAGCGGACGCATTGCCGTTCCGGCGTTACCGAGGAACAACTCCAGGGCGCTTTTTGCGTGTAATGGACCGCCGTTACCGATAATTTCGCAACGCGTACGATCAGCTGAAAGCGTATAGCTTACCCCTAACGCTGCTAATGCATTCAGCATATGGCGCACGTCATCGCTATCCAGCAGATTGGTTAATACTGTTTTGCCGTGTGCTAATGCCGCCAGCAATAAAGCGCGGTTAGAAACGCTCTTGGAACCAGGCAGATTAATAGTGCCATCGACACGAGCGATGGGTTGTAACGTCAGGGATTCCATGAACTCAACTCTCTACAACAGAAATAAAAACCCCACAGGCTGGCTGTGGGGATTAAGCAAAATTTCGGCATTAGCCGTGACGGCGTTCGAACTCAACCATGAAGTCTGTCAGTGCTTTAACACCTTCCAGCGGCATGGCGTTATAAATAGACGCACGCATTCCGCCGACCACTCGGTGACCTTTCAGCGCATGTAAGCCCGCAGCGAAAGACTCTTCGAGGAACAATTTATCAAGCGCGCTATCCGCCAACTGGAACGGCACGTTCATCCGCGAACGGTTAGCTTTCGCCACATCATTGCGGTAGAAATCGCTGTTATCAATCACCCCATACAGCAGTTCTGCTTTTTGCTGATTGATCTTATCCATTGCAGCCACACCGCCGTTCGCTTTCAGCCATTTGAAGACCAGGCCAGATAAGTACCAGGCAAATGTCGGCGGCGTGTTGAACATGGAATCGTTATCGTTGAGGATGGAGTAATCCAGAATCGATGGGCAGGCGATATTCGCTTTGCCCAGCAAATCTTCACGAACGATGACGATTGTCAGGCCAGCCGGGCCGATATTTTTCTGCGCGCCAGCGTAAATTACACCATAACGGCTGACATCAATCGGACGGGAAAGAATGGTTGAAGAGAAGTCAGCGGTGACCACCACGTCTTTACCGAAGTCTGGTGTTTCATCGATAGCGATACCGTCAATGGTTTCGTTCGGGCAGTAATGCATATAAGCAGCATTATCAGAGAGTTGCCATTCACTCATTGGCTTAACTGCGCGAAGACCATCAACGGTCACTTTCGCATCAAACACATTTGGTGTGCAGTATTTTTTCGCTTCTTTGATAGCACTTGCTGCCCAGTAACCCGCATCAACATAATCTGCAGTGGTTTTATCACCAAGAATATTCAGCGGTACAGCAGCAAATTGACCGCGACCACCGCCATGGCAGAACAATACCTTGTAGTTGGAGGGGACGTTAAGAAGATCGCGAAAATCCTTCTCGGCTTCCTCTGCAACCTGAATGAACTCTTTGCCACGGTGACTCACTTCCATCACCGACGTACCAAGACCGTTCCAGTCGCGCAGTTCCTGTTGAGCCTGTTTAAGCACCTCTGCCGGTAGCATTGCCGGACCAGAACTAAAATTGAAGATTTGAGCCATTTCCCCTCACCACGTTGCGTTGCCATTAACCCGCGGTCAATCAATTGCGACCACAGGCAATACATTATTCCTGTGGCTATCGGTTTTATCATTCAGTGACACGCATCGCAATGAGTAAAACCGTTGAGGGCAAAAATGAGGCACGCGTCACACAAAAGAATCTCTCGGATTATTTTCAAAAAACCGATGTTTTGGCTGTCAGGTCACCCGTTTAGCCCGACTTGCCTTCGTCCATTCTGGATTTGCACAGCGCGGACATAATTGTTTTTCCCCCGCGTTCATATGAATGATTTCACTGCAACGGATGCAGGCATAGTCCGCCGACTCCGGCACCACTTTGTAACGCTGAGTACAGTCACTGGGTAAAATAAGTAACCCCGGTTTCACCTTGTCATCTTCAAAGAAATAAACACTGATTTGCCCGTTGGTTTCGAGAATCGCCAGACGTACCTGCCCCAACTGCTCTACACCGCGCAATCGTAGCTCCATAAAGAACTCAAATTCCGTCATGTTGGAGTTATTGAGTTTCGACCAGGCCAGCTCGCCATCTTCAATAATGACAACCGGCTTGCCTTCCAGAAGATCTTCCAGTTTTTCACTGTGCGCCATCAACCACATTACCAGGCGGTATAACAACGCCAGAGTAATAAAGACGATAAGTACCGGGACCATCGGCACATCATCATAAAACGCCACATCTCCCGCCGCTGAACCCAGTGTCAGAATGATTAACACTTCAAACAGCGACATCTGCCGCACACCGCGTCTTCCGGTCATTTTGAGGAACAAAAAAACCAGTACAAAGGTATAAAGACTACGTAGTGCAACTTCGCCAAGGAAATCAAAAGGCACTTTATCAAATGCCATACGGTGGAGATCGAACGCCTTCATTTTTATGCTCTTATCGTGGTTTATCCGCTAAAAGCATAGCCAACAGTTCATCGGCATGGCGGCGGTAATAGCGCCTTTGAGATAAAACCCGTATTATTGTGCGCTTTCCGTACGACTAAAGTGATTTTCATGACGCAAACATTTATCCCCGGCAAAGATGCCGCTCTGGAAGATTCCATCGCACGCTTCCAGCAAAAACTTTCAGACCTCGGTTTTCAGATTGAAGAGGCCTCCTGGCTGAATCCGGTGCCTAACGTCTGGTCTGTACATATTCGCGACAAAGAGTGCGCACTGTGTTTTACCAACGGTAAAGGCGCAACCAAAAAAGCGGCGCTGGCTTCTGCCCTCGGTGAATATTTCGAGCGTCTCTCAACCAACTACTTTTTTGCGGACTTCTGGCTGGGCGAAACCATCGCCAACGGCCCATTCGTGCATTATCCCAACGAAAAATGGTTCCCACTGACCGAAAATGACGATGTACCAGAAGGGCTGCTCGATGACCGTCTGCGCGCATTTTACGATCCGGAGAATGAACTGACCGGTAGTATGCTGATTGACCTGCAATCCGGTAACGAAGATCGTGGTATTTGCGGTCTACCGTTTACGCGCCAGTCCGACAATCAGACCATTTATATTCCGATGAATATCATTGGTAACTTGTACGTTTCTAACGGTATGTCTGCTGGCAATACCCGTAACGAAGCACGCGTTCAGGGGTTGTCCGAAGTTTTCGAACGTTACGTGAAAAACCGCATTATTGCTGAAAGCATCAGCTTGCCGGAAATCCCGGCAGACGTGCTGGCACGTTATCCAGCAGTAGTTGAAGCGATCGAAACGCTGGAAGCGGAAGGTTTCCCGATCTTCGCTTATGACGGTTCGCTTGGCGGCCAGTATCCGGTGATTTGCGTGGTACTGTTCAATCCTGCTAACGGTACCTGCTTTGCCTCATTCGGTGCGCATCCTGATTTTGGCGTTGCACTGGAACGTACCGTGACCGAGTTGCTGCAAGGTCGTGGCCTGAAAGATCTGGATGTGTTTACTCCACCAACCTTCGATGATGAAGAAGTCGCTGAACATACCAACCTCGAAACGCACTTTATCGATTCCAGCGGTTTAATCTCCTGGGACCTGTTCAAGCAGGATGCCGATTATCCGTTTGTTGACTGGAGCTTCTCCGGCACCACGGAAGAAGAGTTCGCCACGCTGATGGCTATCTTCAAAAAGGAAGATAAAGAAGTTTATATTGCCGATTACGAGCATCTGGGTGTCTACGCTTGCCGTATTATCGTGCCTGGCATGTCCGATATTTATCCGGCTGAAGATCTGTGGCTGGCGAATAACAGTATGGGCAGCCATTTACGTGAAACGATTCTTTCGCTACCAGGTAGCGAGTGGGAAAAGGAAGATTACCTGAACCTCATCGAGCAACTGGATGAAGAAGGTTTTGATGACTTTACCCGCGTGCGTGAACTGTTGGGTCTGGCGACCGGGTCGGATAACGGCTGGTACACTCTGCGTATCGGTGAATTAAAAGCCATGCTGGCGCTGGCTGGTGGCGATCTGGAACAGGCTCTGGTCTGGACCGAATGGACGATGGAGTTTAACTCATCAGTATTCAGCCCGGAACGCGCCAATTATTATCGCTGCCTGCAAACGTTGTTATTACTGGCGCAGGAAGAAGATCGCCAGCCGCTGCAATATCTGAATGCGTTTGTTCGCATGTACGGCGCAGATGCCGTGGAAGCCGCCAGTGCGGCAATGAGCGGCGAAGCGGCATTTTATGGCTTGCAACCAGTAGATAGCGATCTGCACGCGTTTGCTGCACATCAGTCGTTGTTGAAGGCCTACGAAAAGCTGCAACGCGCCAAAGCAGCATTCTGGGCAAAATAAAATCAAATAGCCTACGCAATGTAGGCTTAATGATTCGTCTGAGTTATATTACGGGGCGTTTTTTTAATGCCCCGCTTTACATATATTTGCATTAATAAAATAATTGTAATTATAAGGTTAAATATCGGTAATTTGTATTTAATAAATACGATCGATATTGTTACTTTATTCGCCAGGTGCTCCCTTTTAATTAACTGTTTTAGCGGAGGATGCGGAAAAAATTCAACTCATTTGTTAATTTTTAAAATTTATTTTTATTTGGATAATCAAATATTTACTCCGTATTTGCATAAAAACCATGCGAGTTACGGGCCTATAAGCCAGGCGAGATATGATCTATATCAATTTCTCATCTATAATGCTTTGTTAGTATCTCGTCGCCGACTTAATAAAGAGAGAGTTAGTGTGAAAGCTGACAACCCTTTTGATCTTTTACTTCCTGCTGCAATGGCCAAAGTGGCCGAAGAGGCAGGTGTCTATAAAGCAACGAAACATCCGCTTAAGACTTTCTATCTGGCGATTACCGCCGGTGTTTTCATCTCAATCGCATTCGTCTTCTATATCACAGCAACCACTGGCACAGGTACAATGCCCTTCGGCATGGCAAAACTGGTTGGCGGCATTTGCTTCTCTCTGGGGTTGATTCTTTGTGTTGTCTGCGGAGCCGATCTCTTTACTTCCACAGTGTTGATTGTTGTTGCCAAGGCGAGTGGGCGCATCACCTGGGGTCAGTTGGCGAAAAACTGGCTAAATGTTTATTTTGGCAACCTGGTCGGCGCACTGCTGTTTGTACTTTTAATGTGGCTTTCCGGCGAGTATATGACCGCAAATGGTCAATGGGGACTAAACGTCCTACAAACCGCCGACCACAAAGTGCACCATACTTTTATTGAGGCCGTCTGTCTTGGTATCCTGGCGAACCTGATGGTATGTCTGGCAGTATGGATGAGTTATTCTGGCCGCAGCCTGATGGACAAAGCGTTCATTATGGTGCTGCCGGTCGCGATGTTTGTTGCCAGCGGTTTTGAGCACAGTATCGCAAACATGTTTATGATCCCGATGGGTATTGTAATCCGCGACTTCGCATCTCCGGAATTCTGGACCGCTGTCGGTTCTGCACCGGAAAATTTTTCTCACCTGACCGTGATGAATTTCATCACTGATAACCTGATTCCGGTTACGATCGGTAATATTATCGGCGGTGGTTTGTTGGTTGGGTTGACATACTGGGTCATTTACCTGCGTGAAAACGATCACCATTAATGGTTGTCGAAGTACGCAGTAAATAAAAAATCCACTTAAGAAGGTAGGTGTTACATGTCCGAGCTTAATGAAAAGTTAGCCACAGCCTGGGAAGGTTTTACCAAAGGTGACTGGCAGAATGAAGTAAACGTCCGTGACTTCATTCAGAAAAACTACACTCCGTACGAGGGTGACGAGTCCTTCCTGGCTGGCGCTACTGAAGCGACCACCACCCTGTGGGACAAAGTAATGGAAGGCGTTAAACTGGAAAACCGCACTCACGCGCCAGTTGACTTTGACACCGCTGTTGCTTCCACCATCACCTCTCACGACGCTGGTTACATCAACAAGCAGCTTGAGAAAATCGTTGGTCTGCAGACTGAAGCTCCGCTGAAACGTGCTCTTATCCCGTTCGGTGGTATCAAAATGATCGAAGGTTCCTGCAAAGCGTACAACCGCGAACTGGACCCGATGATCAAAAAAATCTTCACTGAATACCGTAAAACTCACAACCAGGGCGTGTTCGACGTTTACACTCCGGACATCCTGCGTTGCCGTAAATCCGGTGTTCTGACCGGTCTGCCAGATGCTTATGGCCGTGGTCGTATCATCGGTGACTACCGTCGCGTTGCGCTGTACGGTATCGACTACCTGATGAAAGACAAACTTGCACAGTTCACCTCTCTGCAGGCTGATCTGGAAAACGGCGTAAACCTGGAACAGACTATCCGTCTGCGCGAAGAAATCGCTGAACAGCACCGCGCTCTGGGTCAGATGAAAGAAATGGCTGCGAAATACGGCTACGACATCTCTGGTCCGGCTACCAACGCTCAGGAAGCTATCCAGTGGACTTACTTCGGCTACCTGGCTGCTGTTAAGTCTCAGAACGGTGCTGCAATGTCCTTCGGTCGTACCTCCACCTTCCTGGATGTGTACATCGAACGTGACCTGAAAGCTGGCAAGATCACCGAACAAGAAGCGCAGGAAATGGTTGACCACCTGGTCATGAAACTGCGTATGGTTCGCTTCCTGCGTACTCCGGAATACGATGAACTGTTCTCTGGCGACCCGATCTGGGCAACCGAATCTATCGGTGGTATGGGCCTCGACGGTCGTACCCTGGTTACCAAAAACAGCTTCCGTTTCCTGAACACCCTGTACACCATGGGTCCGTCTCCGGAACCGAACATGACCATTCTGTGGTCTGAAAAACTGCCACTGAACTTCAAGAAATTCGCCGCTAAAGTGTCCATCGACACCTCTTCTCTGCAGTATGAGAACGATGACCTGATGCGTCCGGACTTCAACAACGATGACTACGCTATTGCTTGCTGCGTAAGCCCGATGATCGTTGGTAAACAAATGCAGTTCTTCGGTGCGCGTGCAAACCTGGCGAAAACCATGCTGTACGCAATCAACGGCGGCGTTGACGAAAAACTGAAAATGCAGGTTGGTCCGAAGTCTGAACCGATCAAAGGCGACGTCCTGAACTATGATGAAGTGATGGAGCGCATGGATCACTTCATGGACTGGCTGGCTAAACAGTACATCACTGCACTGAACATCATCCACTACATGCACGACAAGTACAGCTACGAAGCCTCTCTGATGGCGCTGCACGACCGTGACGTTATCCGCACCATGGCGTGTGGTATCGCTGGTCTGTCCGTTGCTGCTGACTCCCTGTCTGCAATCAAATATGCGAAAGTTAAACCGATTCGTGATGAAGACGGTCTGGCTATCGACTTCGAAATCGAAGGCGAATACCCGCAGTTTGGTAACAACGATCCGCGTGTAGATGACCTGGCTGTTGACCTGGTAGAACGTTTCATGAAGAAAATTCAGAAACTGCACACCTACCGTGACGCTATCCCGACTCAGTCTGTTCTGACCATCACTTCTAACGTTGTGTATGGTAAGAAAACTGGTAACACCCCAGACGGTCGTCGTGCTGGCGCGCCGTTCGGACCGGGTGCTAACCCGATGCACGGTCGTGACCAGAAAGGTGCTGTAGCGTCTCTGACTTCCGTTGCTAAACTGCCGTTTGCTTACGCTAAAGATGGTATCTCCTACACCTTCTCTATCGTTCCGAACGCACTGGGTAAAGACGACGAAGTTCGTAAGACCAACCTGGCTGGTCTGATGGATGGTTACTTCCACCACGAAGCATCCATCGAAGGTGGTCAGCACCTGAACGTTAACGTGATGAACCGTGAAATGCTGCTCGACGCGATGGAAAACCCGGAAAAATATCCGCAGCTGACCATCCGTGTATCTGGCTACGCAGTACGTTTCAACTCGCTGACTAAAGAACAGCAGCAGGACGTTATTACTCGTACCTTCACTCAATCTATGTAATTAGATTTGACTGAAATCGTACAGTAAAAAGCGTACAATAAAGGCTCCACGAAAGTGGGGCCTTTTTTAGCACGAGAGCCTTTTTTGTCAGCTATCTATACTTTAAGGTGACTGCCAAAACAGACTCGACGTAGCCTTCGAGCTGCGCACCAACACGGCCTCAGATGGGCCACATCTGGAGAAACACCGCAATGTCAGTTATTGGTCGCATTCACTCCTTTGAATCCTGTGGAACCGTAGACGGCCCGGGTATTCGCTTTATCACCTTTTTCCAGGGCTGCCTGATGCGCTGCCTGTATTGTCATAACCGCGACACCTGGGATACGCATGGCGGTAAAGAAGTTACCGTTGAAGATTTGATGAAGGAAGTGGTGACCTATCGCCACTTTATGAACGCTTCCGGCGGCGGCGTTACCGCATCCGGCGGTGAGGCAATCCTACAAGCTGAGTTTGTTCGTGACTGGTTCCGCGCCTGCAAAAAAGAAGGCATTCATACCTGTCTGGACACCAACGGTTTTGTTCGTCGTTACGATCCGGTGATTGATGAACTGCTGGAAGTAACCGACCTGGTAATGCTCGATCTCAAACAGATGAACGACGAGATCCACCAAAATCTGGTTGGAGTTTCCAACCACCGCACGCTGGAGTTCGCTAAATATCTGGCGAACAAAAATGTGAAGGTGTGGATCCGCTATGTTGTTGTCCCAGGCTGGTCTGACGATGACGATTCAGCGCATCGCCTTGGTGAATTTACCCGTGATATGGGCAACGTTGAGAAAATCGAACTTCTCCCCTACCACGAACTGGGCAAACACAAATGGGTGGCGATGGGTGAAGAATACAAACTCGATGGTGTTAAACCACCGAAGAAAGAGACCATGGAACGCGTGAAAGGCATTCTTGAGCAGTACGGTCATAAGGTCATGTTCTAATTTCCCCGTAAAGCGGCAACTTTATTGAGTTACCGCTTTTTTATTCCGCGCTGCATAAATAATTCAGAGCTCTATTTCTAACGCCCTTACAGCACAGCTTCCAAATGTATTACCCAAACCGCCAGTATATGTCCTGCGGCTTGCGCGCATTTCTCGATTATGTAAAAACGGGTCAGATCTGCCAGAGTCAGCGTCACCGACCACAATAATTATTTGCTATTCGCTTTACGCGCCAGCAGCGGGAATATCAGCCCTAATCCTACCAGCACAAACGGCGTTGCAACATTCAGCGCCAACTGGAATGTCCACTCTGCGGTGAAGGCTTCCATTTTCGGGAAAATACCAGTCAGGCAGGCAAAAGCGGTAAAGGCAAAACACCAAATTCCGACGGTCATTGCCAGCGGCTTATTACGAATAAAGACATATTCCGGCTTATATTTCTGCGCCAGGCGAACAACTGCAATAAATGCAACAAATACCCATAAATAACGCAGCGGCATCACTACCGAGTTAAGATTCAACAGCCATTTATAGAGATTGTTCATATCACCAATGCCGAGAGTCGGTAGCATTATCAGGATCGCCACCAGCACCAGGGTCAGAAAATAGCCATTAACGGGCGTACCAGAAGCGTTGGTACGACATAAACTGGCTGGAATATATTTGCTGTCAGCATCGCCTAATAGCACTTTAAGCGGGGCATCAATCGAGAATACCAGCGCAGCTACTTGTCCCAGGGTATTCGCAATGGCGTAAATCACCATTAAAGTATTACCCATGTTGTAATACTCGCCCAGCTTCTGAAAGGCGTAATACTGACCGTTAGTCATTAAGTCATCCGGGATATTACGCGAGTCAAACATCATCCCCATCGCCAGTGAACCCAGAATGGCACAAACCGCAACCATCACCGCCAGGCATAACATCCCTTTTGGAAATTCTTTTCCTGGGTTGCGCGTTTGATTAACGTAAGGAGAAATCTTCTCTGCTCCGCCAACCGCGAAAACCAGCATTGAAATAGTGGTAATGTAGGTAAAGTCGATATGAGGAATGAACGTTTCCCAGGTAATGTTTGTGGTCGCAATATGCACTTCAGTAATTGCAGGCGCGGTTACCGCCATCGCCACATACAGGAGCGACATAACAAACATCGCAATCCCTGCCACAGAACCGACGATTTTCAGCGATTTCATACCGCGTGAAGCAACCCACATAAAGAAGATAAACAGCACCAGCGTTAACCCCTGTAACGCTACGACTGAATATTCTTTGATTAACGAACCGTCGCCTTTCATCGCCCAACCGAGCGCAATCAGTATTGCCTGGGGTTTTTGTGCCAGATAGGGAATATGCACTACCCAGTAGGTCCACGCGGCGAGGTAAGCCAGTCCGGGTCCCATCGTGTGTTTAATCCAGGTACTGACCCCGCCCTTCCCATCTTTGAAGGTCGAGCCTAACTGACCAACAATTAGCGCATAAGGTGTGAAATAGAGCGCAAAGATAAACACCCATGAAAAAACAACCACCAGCCCCTGGTTGGCGTAGTTATTAACAACATTGCCAAAACCCCAGACAGTGATAAAAGACATCAGCGCAATGTTGTACCATCGCAGCTGTTTTTCCTGAACATTCCCAGCCATAGACAAATCCTTCGCCAAAATTAAAGGGGCATCTGTAAAACGAGGGATTATGCGCGGCAAATAAGAAGTGCGGAAATAGCGAAATGCAAAATTATAACCTGCTGCACATTTTATTTTTAAACGAATAAAATTTGGAATAAAGCAAGTCAGATAGAAGAAACAAAAAAGCAGAGTGTGAAACAGTAAGTTCACACTCTGCTTGAATTCATTTACACGTGAGCAACGGGTTTCGGCGTATGACCGGCGTTGCGAAGCAGCATCAGCAAATAGATAAACGATACGCTGGCGATCATGATAAACAATAAATTATCGGAGAAATTCTGCATTAGCATAGCGGTAAATGACGGGCCAAGCAGACTTCCCACGGTATAGCTCAACAGTAAGGCCTGGTTCATCGCCACCAGTTGATGATGTTCAACTTTCTCACAAGCCCAGGCCATCGCCACCGGATATAGCGTAAAGCCAGCGGCACCGAGGATGAATAACGCTGGGGCCATCGCCGCCTGGCTAAGCATCGCGATACTGCCGAGAATGACGACAAAGACCTGAACACGCAACACCAGCAGTCGACCAAACTTATCCGCCAGACGTCCGATCGGCCATTGTCCGAGGATACCCGCACTGACCAGTACCGCCATCCAGAAACCAATGCTGGCATTGCTCACCCCTTTGTGATTGAGGTACAGCGGCATCAGGCCATATAGAGATCCCAGCACGATTCCTGAGATAATGCAGCCATTCACGCCAAGCCGCGCCTGACGGAGTTTTAGCATTGACGTAATTGACGTCGAATCATGGTTTTCAGCCTGCTGATTCAGCACACGCGTAAACAACAGCGGTAAGATCCCTGCCAACGTCAAACCTGTAACCCACGGCAATACGGACATCAGCTCGGTTGAAACTTTGCTGACCAGTAACTGGCCTAAAAACGTTCCCACGTAATAAACCATCATATACGCAGCAAGCAAACGCCCACGGTTACGTGACGTCCCACTGCACATCAGCGCGCTCTCAACAACCACCCAAATCATGGCACAACCGACACCGGCGACAAAACGCCAAGCCAACCAGCTCCAGAATCCAATCATCAGGCCAAGGCCGGCACAGCCAGCGGCAAAAATGAAGGAGGCCAGATAATAGCTGCGGTTAAAGCCAATGCGCTTAATGACATACCCTGTCAGCAATGTACCGACCAGGTTGCCGGTAAAATAGGATGAGCTGACAACGCCTACCTGCCATGTGGACATGTGTTCCTGGGCGAGCCAAAGCGGCACGAGTGTATTTAACACTGCGATCGCCAGAGTCAACAAAAGCAGGCCAGACAGCAAAAGCATGACAGGCCGGGTATACGTGGACATGAATTAAAACCGTGAGGAAGTTCAAATTTCATGCGCATCATGCCACCGCCAAAAACATTGTCAATGGGTGAAAATACGCGCATATCGCAGCGGAGGTATTATCGATTTATATTACTCATTCATAACGCTAATGCTGGAGAGACGATTAATCTCATCTGATTGTTTTTATTGATCTAACACAAATTTCATACGCTTCGTTCAGTCGAAAAATTTCATGGTCACAGCAAACTCATATTTCCCGTCTATGCTTTCAGAGCAATGCATCGCGTCTGACCGATTTCAGACGTACCACTGACTCTCGAAAGGAGAAGAGGATGACCAAACCGTATGTTCGTCTTGATAAAAATGATGCTGCCGTTTTGCTTGTTGATCACCAGGCTGGTTTACTTTCCCTTGTACGGGATATCGAACCCGATAAGTTTAAAAATAACGTGCTGGCGCTGGGTGACCTGGCTAAGTATTTCAACTTACCAACTATTCTTACCACCAGTTTTGAAACCGGTCCTAACGGCCCATTAGTTCCAGAACTGAAAGCACAATTCCCCGATGCACCTTACATTGCTCGCCCGGGAAATATTAACGCCTGGGATAACGAAGATTTTGTAAAAGCAGTCAAAGCGACAGGTAAAAAACAGTTAATTATTGCCGGTGTGGTAACCGAAGTTTGCGTGGCATTCCCGGCGCTTTCAGCCATTGAAGAGGGGTTTGATGTGTTTGTCGTGACTGACGCATCAGGGACCTTTAATGAAATTACCCGGCATTCGGCATGGGATCGCATGTCGCAAGCTGGTGCGCAATTGATGACATGGTTCGGCGTGGCGTGCGAGCTGCATCGCGACTGGCGTAATGATATTGAAGGACTGGCGACGTTGTTCTCTAACCATATTCCTGATTATCGTAATTTGATGACCAGTTATGACACGTTAACGAAGCAGAAATAAAAGAGAACCGGGGCCGAAACCCCGGTTGTTATGATTAGCTTGCGACGGCCATCCCCACGGTCATATGCAAACCATAGAATACGCCACGACCGATTAATTCCCCTGCCAGAAGCAGAATGAATGATACGGAAAGTAGCGGAACCGCAGGCTGATAACCTTTTAGCTGTGGTGCAATCCACAAGCACAGGGCAACAGCCAAAAGCACGATCCGCCAGGACATCAGCGCACCATAGTCCGGCACCAGCGCTGCGGCCTGCTGCACAGAACTATGAATAGTCGCCAGCTCTGCGCCCTGCATCACTGACATCACGCCACTCACTACCAGTGCCAGTACAGAAATGGCTGGCAGCAGACGCATCGCCCAGCCATCGACGCCAGCCAGACTCAACAACAGGTAACCCAGTAACGGGCCGCCCATAAACATCGTCAGGAAGAAGCCCATCGGCGTCCAGATGCTGTACCAGGTCGGAACGGTATCAATGCTGTTATACACACGCACCATCATCCAGACAAAGATGACGCCAAGAACCATCGTCACTATCAGCCACAGCGTACGCAATGCCGGTGACAGCTTTTTCAGCATTGCCAGCAACCAGCCGATGCCACCAACAGCAAAAAAGATCGAACCGCTGGCGATTTCGTTACTGAGTGCTGAAGCCCCTACCCGGTTGAGCGAGTTAAAGGCGCGCATCGGTGAACCAAGATGAAGCATAGAGGCGATAAAGCCAATGCCCATCAGCACCCATAAACCAAACATGCAGGCAATAACACGCTGCTGGGCTTCTGCTCGCAGGTCGCCTTTGAGCAGCGCCAAAGCCAGAACGATAAAACCACCCGCTACACATTGCCCGAAGACCGTGAAGATCATCAGCGGCCATTCATGCCATCCACTTCCCATCTCACACCTCCTTCGGGTTTGCCAGATAGCCAGTGGTATCCCCGGTCGGGCGGCTGTTGGCATTGGGTTTGATCACAATATTCGGTTTGGTAAAGTGAGCTCGCGGCAACGGCGCAACGGCCGCCAGATCGCCATGTTTTTTACGCAGCTCGTCGATAGGGCCGAAATCCAGCGCCCGCAGCGGGCAAGATTCAACACAGATCGGCTTTTTCCCCTCCGCAACACGGTCATAACAACCATCGCATTTGGTCATATGGCCTTTCGTTTCGTTATATTGCGGTGCGCCGTACGGGCAAGCCATATGGCAGTAACGGCAGCCAATGCACACATCTTCATCGACCACAACAAAACCATCTTCACGTTTATGCATCGCACCGCTCGGGCAGACTTTAGTACAAGCCGGATCTTCGCAGTGGTTACATGAAATCGACAGATAGTAGGCAAACACGTTCTGGTGCCAGACACCGTTATCTTCCTGCCAGTCGCCGCCAGCATATTCATAAATGCGGCGGAAACTGACTTCTGGCGTCAAATCTTTGTAGTCTTTACAAGCCAGCTCGCAGGTTTTGCAACCGGTGCAACGGCTGGAATCAATAAAAAATCCATACTGGGTTGTCATCGGTTACTCCTTACACCTTTTCAACCTGAACCAGGTTTGTATGTGACGGATTCCCCTTAGCGAGAGGAGACGGACGTTGAGTGGTCAGTACGTTGATACAACCGCCCTTATCGACACGTTTTGTATCCGGGTCATACCAGGCACCTTCACCCAGTGCGACCACACCCGGCATCATTCGTGGCGTCACTTTCGCCTCAATATGAACCTCACCACGATCGTTAAAGATCCTGACTTTATCGCCGTTGTTGATACCGCGTTTTTGCGCATCAAGCGGGTTGATCCACATTTCCTGACGGCAAGCTGCTTTCAGCACATCAACGTTGCCGTAAGTTGAGTGAACGCGAGATTTATAGTGGAAACCCGTAAGCTGCAGCGGATACTGTTTGTTCAGCGGATCCTGATAACTTTCAAAGCCCGGCGTGTAGATCGGCAGTGGATCGATCACATCACCTTCTGGCAATTCCCAGGTAGCGGCAATGTCAGCCAGCGCCTGCGAATAAATCTCAATTTTCCCCGATGGCGTGGTCAGTGGATTTGCCTGCGGATCTTCACGGAAAGCTTTATAAGCAACGTGATGCCCTTGTGGGTCGCGCTTTTTAAAGATCCCCTGCTTACGGAACTCTTCAAACGTTGGCAGTTCAGGAATCGCTTCCCGCGACTGGGCATACAGATGCCGCATCCACTCTTCCTGGGTACGGCCCTCAGTAAACTGTTGCTCAACGCCAAGACGTTTTGCCAGTTCGCTGGTCATTTCATAGATGGTCTTACATTCAAAGCGCGGTTTAATCACCTGATCGTTGAAAATCACGTAAGACATATTCCCGCAGGATGCATCCAGTGCAAAGTCCATCTGTTCTGAAGCGGTGCAGTCAGGCAGCAGGATGTCAGCATATTTCGCCGATGAGGTCATGTGGCAGTCGATAACCACAATCAGCTCGCACTTCTTATCATCCTGAAGGATTTCATGGGTACGGTTGATTTCAGAATGCTGATTAATCAGGCAGTTACCGGCATAGTTCCAGATCATTTTGATCGGCACATCCAGCTTATCTTTCCCGCGCACACCATCACGCAGCGCTGTCATTTCCGGGCCACGTTCAATGGCATCGGTCCACATAAACATCGAAATGCTGGTCTGGATCGGGTTTTCGAGGGTCGGCATACGGACAAACGGTAAGCTGTATGAACCTTCACGCGCGCCGCTGTTGCCTCCGTTAATACCAACGTTACCGGTCAGAATCGCCAGCATCGAGATAGCACGGGTTGCGATTTCACCGTTAGCGTGACGCTGCGGGCCCCATCCCTGGCTGATAAACGCCGGTTTGGTACTACCGATTTCACGAGCCAGTTTGATGATTTTGTCTGCCGGAACACCAGTGATTTGCGAGGCCCATTCCGGCGTTTTAGCCACGCCATCTGGCCCTTCACCCAGAATATAAGCTTTATAGTGACCATTTTTCGGCGCACTGGCTGGCAGTGTTTTCTCGTCGTAGCCAACGCAATATTTATCGAGGAATGCCTGATCCACCAGGTTTTCGGTGATCATGACATACGCCAGACCGTTAACCAGTGCGGCATCTGTTCCCGGACGAATAGGGATCCACTCATCTTCGCGCCCGGCACCGGTGTCGGTATAGCGCGGATCGATGATGATCATGCGAGCATTAGATTTCTGGCGCGCCTGTTCAAGATAGTAAGTCACCCCACCGCCACTCATTCGCGTTTCGCCAGGGTTATTACCAAACAGCACTACCAGTTTACTGTTTTCGATATCCGACGGGCTGTTACCATCTGCCCAGCCGCCGTAGGTATAGTTCAAACCTTCCGCAATTTGCGCGGAAGAGTAGTCACCGTAATGGTTCAGATAACCGCCGCAGCAGTTCATCAGGCGAGCGACCAGGGTATTTCCCGGCGGCCAGGAGCGGGTCATGGTGCCGCCCAGCGTTCCGGTACCATAGTTCAGATAGATAGACTCGTTGCCGTACTCTTTGATCAGGCGCTGCATATTGGTCGCGATGATGTCGTAGGCTTCTTCCCAGCTAATGCGCTCGAATTTGCCTTCACCGCGCGCCCCGACTCGTTTCATCGGATATTTCAGGCGGTCCGGATTGTAGACACGGCGACGCATGGAACGACCACGCAGACAGGCGCGCACCTGGTGCAGGCCGTCATAGTTGTCATCGCCGGTATTATCCGTTTCAACATATTTAATTTCACCGTCCACAACGTGCATACGTAGCGGGCAGCGACTACCACAGTTAACTGTACAGGCGCTCCAGATAACCTTTTCGTCTGATTTTGCCGGAAGGGCACTATCAACAGCGTGCGCAATCCGACTAAAAGGTAATGTTAACGCGCTGCTTGCCATTGCCAGGCCGCCGATCGCTGTCGTTTTTACCAAACCACGGCGACTCACCTCAGCAGCCAATACCGCATCAGGGATTTTCGTTTTCATAATGGCTCACTCAAGCTTGCTCACGATTGATTCCAGTAACAAACCGTATTGTGTAATTATTTCTATAGCAGTTCGCTATATAGGCTTGTATACATCGAATAATTTGAAAATCAAAGAGATAGGTAGATTTTCACTCGAAAGTAGTATTACGTGTAAGTGAGGAGTAATTATTGTTCGGTATCAAAGGGAGACAAAAAAAGCGCCCGCAGGCGCTTTTTAGATTCAGAAAAATTGGGTATTAGCCAATATATTCCAGTCCGTTCATATACGGACGCAGAACTTCTGGTACTTCAATACGACCATCAGCCTGCTGATAGTTTTCCATTACTGCAACCAGCGTACGACCAACAGCCAGACCAGAACCGTTCAGGGTATGAACCAGACGGGTTTTCTTGTCCGACTTGCTGCGGCAACGTGCCTGCATACGACGTGCCTGGAAATCCCAAACGTTGGAGCAGGAAGAGATCTCACGGTAGGTGTTCTGTGCCGGGATCCATACTTCCAGGTCGTAAGTTTTGCAAGCGCCAAAGCCCATGTCGCCAGTGCAAAGGATGATTTTACGGTACGGCAGGCCCAGCAACTGCAGGACTTTTTCTGCATGACCAGTCATCTCTTCCAGCGCCGCCATTGAGTCTTCCGGGCGCACGATCTGCACCATTTCAACTTTGTCGAACTGGTGCATACGGATCAGACCACGGGTGTCACGACCATATGAGCCGGCTTCAGAACGGAAGCATGGGGTGTGGGCGGTCATCTTAATTGGCAGATCATCTTCATCGATGATTTCACCGCGCACCAGGTTGGTCAGCGGAACTTCTGCCGTTGGGATCAGCGCATAGTTACTGGTGTCTGCTTCTTCTTCCAGCGGACGAGTATGGAACAGATCGCCAGCAAATTTCGGCAGCTGACCCGTACCGTACAGCGTGTCCTGGTTAACCAGGTACGGAACATAGTTCTCACTGTAGCCATGCTGTTCGGTATGCAGATCCAGCATAAACTGCGACAGTGCGCGGTGCATGCGAGCAATCTGCCCTTTCATTACCACAAAGCGGGAACCGGTCAACTTAACTGCGGCTGCAAAGTCGAGGCCAGAGTGCATTTCACCCAGCGTCACATGGTCACGAACTTCAAAGTCAAACTCACGCGGGGTACCCCAGCGGCTGACTTCAACGTTGTCATTTTCGTCTTTACCTACCGGCACTTCATCTGCAGGCAGGTTAGGGATGGTCAGCGCGATATCGCGAATTTCAGCCTGTAAAGCATCCAGCTCGGCTTTTGCTGCATCCAGCTCTTCGCCCAGTTTGTTCACTTCCAGACGTAAAGGCTCGATATCTTCCCCGCGCGCTTTCGCCTGGCCAATGGATTTCGATCGGGAGTTACGCTCCGCTTGCAGGTTTTCCGTTTTGACCTGCAATACTTTACGACGCTCTTCAAGAGCGCCCAGCTTATCTACATCCAGCTTAAAGCCCCGGCGTGCCAGTTTTTCAGCGACTGCGTCTGGCTCATTACGCAGCAGATTGGGATCGAGCATGCTTATCCTGTGCTTATCGAATTAAATGGGAGATGTGGCCACAGCCTGCGACCACAGGGATACAGTAACAACATTACCGCAACGATAACATTAACGGTAGCGTTTTATGGGGCTATTTTGATCCTGTTCAGCCAGCCAGGCGAGCTTTTCGCCAATCTTGCCTTCAAGGCCCCTGTTTGTCGGGAAATAATAGCGTGTTTGTGCTATTTCCGGCGGGAAATAAACCTCACCGGCAGCATAAGCGTTTGCTTCATCATGAGCGTAACGATATTCCTGCCCGTAGCCCATTTCCTTCATTAATTTCGTCGGCGCATTACGCAAATGAACCGGCACGTCATAATCCGGACGTTCGCGTGCATCCGCCAGCGCGGCTTTAAACGCAGTGTAGACAGCGTTGCTTTTTGGCGCGCAAGCCAGGTAAACAATCGCCTGAGCAATGGCGCGTTCACCTTCCGCCGGGCCAACGCGAGTAAAGCAATCCCAGGCCGCAATTGCCACCTGCATCGCCCGTGGATCGGCATTACCGACGTCTTCAGACGCAATCGCCAGACAGCGACGCGCGACATATAACGGATCGCCACCAGCGGTAATAATTCGCGCATACCAGTACAGCGCCGCATCGGGTGCGCTACCACGTACCGACTTATGCAGTGCGGAAATCAGATCGTAAAAGCGATCTCCTTTGTTATCAAAGCGGGCGCTACGTTCACCGGCGATTTCGGTCAGTAATTCAGGCTTCAGGACCCGCTTACCGCTATCATCGACTTCGGCCATATCCGCCATCATTTCCAGCGTATTTAACGCCCGGCGCGCGTCGCCATTCACCAGTTCAGCAATGGCACGTCGTGTTTCATCTGGCAGAACAATATCCTGACCACCATAGCCACGGGTTTTGTCTTCCATCGCCTGAGTAAGCACCTGCTCAATATCCTCTGTACTCAGGGATTTCAGCAGATAGACACGGGCACGGGAAAGCAGTGCCGAGTTAAGTTCAAACGACGGGTTTTCAGTGGTTGCGCCAATAAAAGTGATGGTGCCGTCTTCAATATGTGGCAGAAATGCATCCTGCTGGCTTTTGTTGAAACGGTGAACTTCGTCAACAAAAAGAATAGTGCGGCGACCTGCATTGCGGTTTTGCCGAGCGCGCTCAATCGCCTCGCGAATCTCTTTCACGCCAGAGGTGACAGCAGAAATACGTTCCACATCAGCGTTCGCATAGCGGGCAATCACTTCAGCGAGGGTTGTTTTGCCGGTACCCGGTGGCCCCCAGAGGATCATAGAATGCAAATGCCCGGCTTCGATAGCGCGCGGCAACGGCTTCCCCGCAGCCAGCAAATGTTGCTGGCCGATATACTGTGCTAAATTTTCTGGCCGCATACGCGCGGCCAGAGGTTGAAAAGTATTATCCGAAAAATCGAGCGACAGATTGCTCACTCAGGTGCCTCTACTTACGTTGATCATCTACCGTGACGCCTTGCGGCGGGGTGAAGGTAAATTTCGCTGCATCCACAGCCCCATTTTGCTGGGATTTCAGCTGATAACTGCTGCGCTGATCGTCCTGCTCCACCGCGCTAAACTGATGGATTGTGCCATCACGTCCCACGTTAATGGTGAACTGCTTCAGATTGCCATTGCTGGCTTTCGGCGTCAGGACAAAGTCATCGCCATTCTGTTTGATATTGTACTGCTGCCAGTCGCTGGACTGGTTGCGGGCAATCAGCATAAACGGCGTATTACCGGTGGCATCTTTCAGCCAGGTTGCCGTAGCTTGCTCAACGAACGGGTTATAGAACCACAGTGTTTTACCGTCAGAAACCAGAATGCTTTCATCAGGTTGAGTCATATGCCAGTTGAATAAATTTGGACGTTTCACCCACAGATCGCCCTGGCCTTCCTGCACCGCCGCGCCGCTACCGTCAGTCACTTTTTGTGTGAAGCTGGCGTGGAAGCTGCTGACTTTATCCAGGCGGCTTTTAAGATCGCTTGCGGCATCAGCCCAAACGCTGCTTGCTACTAAGCTTGAGAGTAATGCACAGGTGATGGCAATTTTTTTCATCATTATTCCTCAAATTACGTCACTCCCGATCGGGAGTTCCCTCTACTCTCTATTCCAGGCTAATAATCAGCTTGAGGAAAGAAGAAAATACTGAATTTTCAGTTGTTAGAGTGCCGGATGCGACGCTACCGCGCCTTATCCGGACTACGATGCATTAATTAGTCAAACGGCGGTGGGGCCAGCACTTCACGATTACCGTTGTGCCCCTGTTCGCTGACAATCCCTTGCGCTTCCATCTGTTCGATAATACGCGCTGCACGGTTATAACCAATGCGGAACTGACGCTGTACGCCTGAAATTGACGCTTTGCGTTTTTCAGTGACAAACTGCACCGCCTGATCGAACAACGGATCCAGTTCTTCAGCGCCATCGAAACCACCCGCACCACCTTCGCTTTCGCTGTCGGAGGTGATGCCGTCAACATACTGTGGGCGACCACGCGCTTTCCAGTCCTGCACCACGGCATGAACTTCCTGATCGCGAACAAAAGCACCATGGACACGTACCGGCAACGTGGAGTTCGGCCCAGAGTAGAGCATATCCCCCATACCCAGCAGTGATTCCGCGCCAGCCTGATCAAGAATGGTACGTGAGTCAATCTTACTGGATACGGTAAAGGCGATACGGGTCGGAATATTCGCTTTAATCAGACCAGTAATAACATCAACCGATGGACGCTGCGTTGCCAGTACGAGGTGGATACCCGCGGCACGGGCTTTTTGCGCCAGACGAGCTATCAGCTCTTCCACTTTTTTACCTACCGTCATCATCAGGTCGGCAAATTCGTCCACCAACACCACTATGTACGGTTCTTTTTTCAGCACCGGATGCTGCGCATCCATACTATCACCCGGCTTCCAGTACGGGTCTGGAATCGGACGCATCATGCGATCGGCTTCAGCAATTTTTTCGTTATAACCCGCCAGATTACGCACACCCAGCGCAGACATCAGTTTATAACGACGCTCCATCTCGTTAACACACCAGCGCAGCGCGTTGGCGGCATCTTTCATATCAGTAACGACTTCCGTTAACAGATGCGGAATGCCTTCATAAACCGAAAGCTCCAGCATTTTCGGGTCGATCATGATGAAACGCACATCTTCTGGCTGTGCTTTATAAAGCATGCTCAGGATCATCGCGTTCACACCGACAGACTTACCGGAACCGGTAGTCCCCGCAACCAACAAGTGCGGCATTTTCGCCAGATCGGCAACCACCGGCTCACCGGCGATATCTTTACCCAGCACCACGGTTAATGGCGACGGATTATCGCGGAATTTGGCGTTATCCAAAACTTCGCGCAGATAAACGGTTTGTCGTTTTTTATTCGGTAACTCCAGACCTACATAGGGTTTGCCAGGAATAACTTCAACGACACGCACCGCCACCGTCGAAAGTGAACGGGCAAGGTCCCGTGACAAGTTAGAAATGCGCGCCGCTTTTACGCCCGGTGCCAGGTTAAGTTCAAAGCGAGTGATAACTGGCCCCGGAGAGTAATTGACAACATCGGCTTTAATACGGAAATCAGCCAGACGCGCTTCTACCAGGCGCGCCATTTGTTCAAGCGCAAAGGTATCTACCGGCTCCACTTCGCTCGGCGGCGGTGTCAGCAAATCCAGAGAAGGCAGTGGCGTCGTCGGTTTATGCAACGGACGGCTGTCGCCATTACGCATCAACAGCGGATGAAGCAGGGTATCCTGCGGCTGTGGCGCAACTGGCTGTTGCGGCTGCTGATACTGCGGCTGCTGTGTAACCGGCTGTTGTGGCTGCTGATACTGCGGCTGCTGTGCAACCGGCTGTTGTGGCTGCTGATATTGCTGCTGCGGTGCAACCGGTTGTTGCGGCTGTTGATATTGCGGCTGCGGTGCAACCGGTTGTTGCGGCTGCTGATATTGCTGCTGCGGTGCTACCGGTTGTTGCGGCTGCTGATATTGCTGCTGCGGTGCTACCGGTTGTTGCGGCTGCTGTACAGGTTCAACAATTGGCGTAAACAGCGGTTCGTGTGGACCATCATCCAGCAAAGCTTTCATTGGCGAAAATTCAAAATCATCCAGCGTGAACGGATTCGCCCCAGCAGGTTGTTCGCCGGAATAACGTTGTTGTTGAGTTTGAGCAAACTGACGAGCCAGTTCAGCCTCTGCCGCAGCATCTGCATCTTCTGCGTTCACGGGCACATCATGTTGATACTGTTCGCCGTAGCGTTGCTGCTGTGTCTGGGCGAATTGACGCGCCAGTTCATCCTGCTGCATCGCATCAATTTCATCATCGTTATACTGATCGCCAGAATCATACTGATTGCGCTGGGCTTCACGGGCTTTTTCTTCTGCCGCACGCTGTGAGGGCAGCTTAATACCGTAAGACGCCAGTTCACGACGAGTTGGCACGCGGATGCGTTTCGGTCGTGGCAACTGGGGGCCAATCCCCTCTTTGACCTGCGGACGCGGTCCAGCGCTATTTGCCAGACTGAAGACTGGCGCGGCAACGGTTGCGGCAGCCCCCGTCGCCAGTGTCGCTTTTTTCACGCCAGATGCCAGCGGAGAAACGGCGGCAGCGGCTTCCACTGGAGGTACTGCTGCAACAGAAGGTGCTTTTAGCGAAGATTTGATCGGTTCTGGTTCTTTAACCGGTTCTGGAATCGGTTGATACCAGGCCGCAAGTTGTTCACGTTCACGGGCTCGCTTCTCTTCCACTTCTTCAAAGTAGTAAAGCGGCGGACGCGCGGGTTTTGTCTCTTCTACAACGGGTTCAGGCTCCACAACAGGCTGCTGTTCAACAGGTTGCGGCTGTTGGTACAACGGTTCCTGAGCGGCTGGCTGCTGATAAGTTTGCTCAGTCTGGTATGTAGACTGTGGAGCAAAAGTGGATTGCTGCTCTTCGGCTTGCCAGGCGTTACCTGCCACCGGTTGTTCTGGCGCAGGGGAGTAATACGGTTGCTGAACAGGTTGTTCCGCCGCAGGAGCGTAGTAAGGTTGTTGCGCAGGTTGTTCAGCTGCAGGTGCATAATACGGCTGCTGTGGCTGTACTGGTTGTTGCAGCGGCTCATTATATTGCACTGCAGGCTGCGCATATTGTGGCTGCTGTGGGTAACCTTCCGGTGCAGGAGCAATAACCGGTTCTCCCGTTTGCGGCCCCGGTACAGGCTGCCAGGCTACTGTAGGTTGCGCAGGTGGAACATCAACAGAGGCAACAGGTGGCGTCTGAGTCACAGGTTCAACCGGTGCAGCCCAGCTTTGCGTCGCCGTGGTAGCAGCAGCTGCTACAGCAACAGGTTCGGTAATTGGCGCACCGTTTAATAATGGATCGTACTCGTCATATTCTGGCTGCGTTGCACGATTGCCCGAAAAGAGGACGTCGTCAGGGTCGGCAGCCACACCGCGTGCAGTGTAGGTAATCTCTTCGTCATCATCCATCCGCTTACCGGAGAACAACGCAGCGTCTGTTTGCCGCCCCATCGGATTAATGAATTTTTCCGCCAACCGTTTACGACGCGCTAGCGCGCCGCGAAGAATACGGGCACGGCGTGATTCATGCTGTTTGCCGTGATTTTCATCTTCATACTCTTCGTCGTCTTCATACTCATCTTCATCGACCCACGTATCATCGCGACGGGTACGATTACTGGCGAAGGTAAGAATATTTAAAATCCAGCCGCCGAGTTTTTCAGCAATGGTCACCCATGACCAACCGGTGAACAGCGTCAGGCCCGCTGCCCAAACGCAGAGCAGCGCAATAGTTCCCCCGCTACTGTGTAGCAGTGGTTGTAGCGTAGTGCTTAGTAAGCTGCCAATGACGCCACCGGAGGCAAAATACCAGATATCGTCAGCGTTGATTGCCGCCAGACCACAGGAGGTAAGGATGAGCGCCAAAACGCCAATGATGCGTAGCGAAACGGCAAAATAATCAATGTATTCGTCGCTGGACTGATGACGCCAGGCAAACCAACAACCGCCAACAATAATGACGGGAATGGTGTAAGCCATCACGCCAAAAATAAAGAACAGCGTATCTGCCAACCACGCACCGGGCATCCCACCTAAATTATGGATAGGTTCATGCCAGGCCGTTTGCGACCAGCTGGGGTCCGAAGGGTTAAAACTTAGTAAGGCAGCCATCAACCAGACGGCAAACAGGACAATAAGGATCAGCAACGCCTCCAGAAGGCGGCGGCCGCTACTTAACTTTGTCAATGTGACTTCTTTGTCTTCAGTGTATTCCTGGCTCAAGAAAGGCTCTCCAGGTTACAGGCTTTTCCTGCCCGATGCTAAAACGGACAACAGTACCAGGTTACCCCAGTACTGTTGCTGTATGGATTAACAGGAGTGTAATCAAAATACGCCGATTTTGCACCTGTTCCGTGTTAGCGCGTCTTAATAACCAGACGATTACTCTGCTTGACTTCTTCCATAACAACGTATGTCCGTGTGTCATTGACGCCAGGCAGACGCAGCAGGGTTTCCCCCAGTAACTTACGGTAAGCTGACATATCCGGCACGCGTGTTTTCAACAGGTAGTCGAAATCACCGGATACTAAATGACACTCCTGAATTTCTTCAAGTTTTTGTACAGCGGTATTGAATTGTTCAAACACATCCGGTGCGCCACGATTCAGAGTAATCTCAACGAATACCAGAAGTGATGCATCCAGATAATGGGGGTTCAGCAGCGCCGTATAGCCCTGAATAAACCCTTGTCTTTCCAGCCGACGCACACGCTCAAGGCACGGCGTTGGGGAAAGTCCCACACGTTTAGAAAGCTCGACGTTAGAAATACGCCCATCCTTTTGCAACTCATTAAGAATGTTACGATCGATACGGTCGAGATCTTTGCCAGGGCGCTTCTTGCTATCTACCATTATTATTGTCTCTCTGTATTCCTTCCCTACTCCTGTCTGACCCTGAAACATCACTGTTCAGAGTCGCTACCCGTCACGATAGACCGAAATCATGAAGATTCACGGCGCGCAATGCCTGGGTCTACGGTGAGAAGACCGTTGCCTTGTGGCAGCTATCGACATCACGAATGGCGTCTGTCCACGCCATACGTAGATTTCACTAGCACGGTAAACATGGTATTTACATGCATGGTTATGCGCATATAAGAATACTGTTTTTTTTCTTCCTCGAATGTTTTCGCAAAACACCAGGGGATTGTCAAAGCAAAACATCGATTTTTAGTACAACATGCCAGATATTCATTAACAGGGGCGTTTATTCATCATTTAATCGGCTTATAAAGCGGGAAATTTAAGTAGCAGAGGTGATAATGACGGGAGAATTTGACCGGCTTATCGATGCTGCCGATTGCACAAATTGTTAACAAAATCGTCATACTCTTTTTTTACGTCTGTAAATTCCCTACAATCCTGCCCATTGTCTGCCAACAACTATGGGGATCTCATGGGCACGACCAAACACAGTAAACTGCTTATCCTGGGTTCAGGCCCGGCGGGATACACCGCTGCTGTCTATGCGGCGCGCGCCAACCTGCAACCTGTGCTGATTACCGGCATGGAAAAAGGCGGCCAACTGACCACCACCACGGAAGTGGAAAACTGGCCTGGCGATCCAAACGATCTGACCGGTCCGTTATTAATGGAGCGCATGCACGAACATGCCACCAAATTTGAAACTGAAATCATCTTTGATCACATCAACAAAGTTGATTTGCAGAATCGTCCGTTCCGTCTGACTGGCGATAGCGGCGAATACACTTGCGACGCGCTGATTATTGCCACCGGAGCTTCTGCACGCTATCTCGGCCTGCCATCTGAAGAAGCCTTTAAAGGCCGTGGGGTTTCTGCTTGTGCAACCTGCGACGGTTTCTTCTATCGCAACCAGAAAGTTGCGGTCATCGGCGGCGGCAATACCGCGGTTGAAGAGGCGCTGTATCTGTCTAACATCGCTTCGGAAGTGCATCTGATTCACCGCCGTAACGGTTTCCGCGCGGAAAAAATCCTTATTAAGCGTCTGATGGATAAAGTGGAGAACGGCAACATCATTCTACACACCAACCGTACGCTGGAAGAGGTGACCGGCGATCAGATGGGCGTCACTGGCGTTCGTCTGCGCGATACGCAAAACAGCGATAACATCGAGTCACTCGACGTTGCCGGTCTGTTTGTTGCTATCGGTCACAGCCCGAATACTGCGATTTTCGAAGGGCAGCTGGAACTGGAAAACGGCTACATCAAAGTACAGTCGGGTATTCATGGTAATGCCACCCAGACCAGCATCCCTGGCGTCTTTGCCGCAGGCGACGTGATGGATCACATTTATCGCCAGGCTATTACATCTGCTGGTACAGGCTGCATGGCAGCACTTGATGCGGAACGCTACCTCGATGGTTTAGCTGACGCAAAATAATTTTACAAATCAGTAACAAAAGTAAAGAAGGCGACACCATGCGACTATGGGTCGCCTTTATTTTTTCCTCGTTGTAACATTGCTCTGCAAATAATTCTGATAACTCACCTGCTAAGCGTGCAATGAATAAATCCCGTCAAAAAGAGTTAACCCGCTGGTTAAAACAGCAAAGCGTCATCTCCCAACGTTGGCTGAATATTTCTCGTCTGCTGGGCTTTGTGAGCGGCATATTGATCATTGCCCAGGCCTGGTTCATGGCGCGAATTCTGCAACATATGATTATGGAGAATATTCCCCGTGAAGCCCTGCTGCTTCCCTTTACGTTACTGGTTCTGACCTTTGTACTGCGCGCATGGGTGGTCTGGTTACGCGAACGGGTGGGTTATCACGCCGGGCAGCATATCCGCTTTGCCATCCGCCGTCAGGTTCTCGACCGTCTGCAACAAGCAGGGCCAGCGTGGATTCAGGGTAAACCGGCGGGGAGCTGGGCGACGCTGGTACTCGAGCAAATTGACGATATGCATGATTACTATGCACGCTACCTGCCGCAAATGGCGCTGGCAGTGTCGGTGCCGTTGCTGATTGTGGTGGCTATCTTCCCCTCAAACTGGGCTGCGGCGCTCATTCTGCTGGGCACTGCACCGCTAATTCCGTTATTTATGGCGCTGGTTGGAATGGGGGCTGCCGATGCTAACCGACGTAACTTTCTCGCTCTTGCTCGCTTAAGTGGGCATTTTCTCGATCGCCTGCGCGGCATGGAAACATTGCGTATTTTTGGTCGTGGTGAAGCTGAAATTGAAAGTATTCGTTCTGCTTCGGAAGATTTCCGCCAACGGACAATGGAAGTGCTACGGCTGGCGTTTTTATCCTCCGGCATTCTCGAATTTTTTACCTCGCTGTCAATTGCTCTGGTGGCGGTCTACTTTGGTTTTTCCTATCTCGGCGAGCTGGATTTTGGTCACTATGATACTGGCGTGACGCTGGCTGCGGGTTTTCTGGCCCTGATCCTTGCGCCGGAGTTTTTCCAGCCATTACGCGATCTCGGTACGTTTTATCATGCTAAAGCCCAGGCTGTTGGCGCAGCTGACAGTCTGAAAACGTTTATGGAAACCCCGCTCGCCCATCCGCAACGTGGTGAGGCGGAATTAGCATCAACCGATCCGGTGACCATTGAAGCCGAGGATCTGTTTATTACATCACCAGAAGGTAAAACGCTGGCTGGACCGCTGAACTTTACTTTGCCAGCAGGCCAACGTGCAGTGTTGGTTGGTCGCAGCGGTTCAGGTAAAAGCTCACTGCTGAACGCGCTTTCTGGTTTTCTCTCATATCAGGGATCGCTACGAATCAACGGGATAGAATTACGTGATTTATCACCAGAATCATGGCGTAAACATCTCTCCTGGGTTGGGCAAAACCCACAATTACCGGCAGCAACATTGCGGGATAACGTACTACTGGCGCGACCTGATGCCAGCGAACAAGAATTACAAGCAGCGCTGGATAACGCCTGGGTCAGCGAGTTTCTACCGCTCCTGCCACAAGGCGTTGATACGCCTGTTGGCGACCAGGCTGCCCGCCTTTCCGTGGGGCAGGCGCAGCGCGTGGCGGTGGCCCGAGCATTACTAAATCCCTGTTCGCTATTACTGTTGGATGAACCCGCTGCCAGCCTTGATGCTCACAGTGAACAGCGCGTAATGGAGGCGCTTAATGCCGCCTCTCTGCGCCAGACAACGTTAATGGTCACCCACCAGTTAGAAGATCTTGCTGACTGGGATGTCATTTGGGTAATGCAGGATGGTCAGATTATTGAGCAAGGACGTTACGCGGAATTAAGCGTGGCTGGTGGTCCTTTCGCCACATTGCTGGCCCATCGTCAGGAGGAGATTTAAATGCGCGCTTTGCTACCCTATCTGGCACTGTATAAACGTCATAAATGGATGTTAAGTCTTGGTATTGTGCTGGCAATTGTCACGCTGCTCGCCAGTATCGGTCTGTTGACACTTTCCGGCTGGTTCCTCTCCGCCTCAGCGGTAGCGGGGGTTGCCGGACTGTACAGCTTCAACTATATGCTACCCGCTGCGGGCGTGCGTGGCGCAGCAATCACCCGTACTGCCGGGCGCTATTTTGAACGTCTGGTAAGTCACGACGCGACTTTCCGCGTGTTGCAGCATCTGCGCATTTACACCTTCAGCAAATTGCTGCCCCTATCCCCTGCCGGACTGGCGCGCTATCGTCAGGGCGAATTGCTCAACCGCGTGGTGGCGGATGTTGATACGCTCGATCATCTTTACCTGCGCGTTATCTCGCCGCTGGTGGGCGCTTTTGTGGTGATTATGGTGGTGACAATCGGGTTAAGTTTCCTTGATTTCACCCTCGCCTTTACGCTGGGCGGCATTATGTTACTGACGCTTTTCCTTATGCCACCACTGTTTTATCGTGCGGGAAAAAGCACCGGGCAAAATCTGACTCATCTTCGCGGGCAGTATCGCCAACAACTGACGGCCTGGCTGCAAGGGCAAGCTGAGCTGACCATCTTTGGTGCCAGCGATCGTTATCGCACGCAATTAGAGAATACAGAAATTCAGTGGCTGGAAGCGCAACGTCGTCAATCTGAACTCACCGCATTGTCGCAAGCGATAATGCTGCTCATTGGCGCGTTAGCGGTGATCCTGATGCTGTGGATGGCGTCTGGCGGCGTTGGCGGCAATGCTCAACCCGGCGCGTTAATTGCCCTGTTTGTCTTCTGCGCGTTAGCCGCGTTTGAAGCACTGGCACCAGTAACGGGTGCATTTCAGCATCTGGGGCAAGTCATTGCCTCTGCCGTACGGATCACTGACTTAACGGATCAAAAACCGGAAGTCACCTTCCCTGATACCCAAACTCGTGTTGCCGATCGCGTTTCGCTGACGTTACGGGATGTTCAATTCAATTATCCGGAGCAATCCCAACAGGCACTTAAAGGGATTTCTCTTCAGGTAAACGCCGGGGAACATATAGCGATTCTCGGGCGAACCGGATGCGGCAAATCAACACTGTTACAACTGCTGACCCGCGCATGGGACCCGCAACAGGGCGAGATTTTGCTTAACGGTAGCCCCATAGCCAGCCTGAATGAAGCGACTCTACGACAGACCATCAGCGTTGTTCCTCAGCGAGTGCATCTGTTTAGCGCCACGCTGCGTGATAATCTGTTACTCGCCTCGCCTGGCAGTAGTGATGAGGCTCTGGCGGAGATCTTACGTCGCGTTGGTCTGGAGAAGCTGCTCGAGGATGCAGGTCTCAACAGTTGGTTGGGTGAAGGCGGACGCCAGCTCTCCGGTGGTGAACTACGCCGTCTGGCTATCGCCCGTGCGCTGTTACATAATGCGCCGCTGGTATTGCTGGATGAACCTACAGAAGGCTTAGATGCCACAACCGAAAGTCAGATCCTTGAATTGCTTGCAGAAATGATGCATGAGAAAACGGTGTTAATGGTCACCCATCGACTTCGCGGACTCTCTCGTTTCCAACAAATAATAGTGATGGACAACGGGCAAATTATTGAGCAAGGTACTCACGCAGAACTGCTTGCCAGACAGGGGCGTTATTACCAGTTTAAGCAGGGTTTGTAAGCTATTATTGAACGATCCGACTTGCGTGGAGTTTTGCGGTCATGCGCCTGGTTCAGCTTTCTCGCCATTCAATAGCCTTCCCTTCCCCGGAAGGCGCATTACGTGAGCCTAACGGCCTGCTGGCACTGGGAGGCGATCTTAGCCCTGCGCGCCTGTTAATGGCTTACCAGCGTGGTATTTTTCCGTGGTTTTCTCCAGGTGACCCCATCCTCTGGTGGTCGCCCGATCCCCGCGCGGTGCTTTGGCCTGAATCACTGCATATCAGCCGTAGTATGAAGCGATTTCATAAACGCTCGCCCTATCGAGTCACGATGAATTACGCTTTTGGTCAGGTCATTGAAGGCTGTGCCAGCGATCGCGAAGAAGGAACCTGGATCACGCGTGGCGTGGTCGAAGCCTACCATCGCCTTCACGAACTCGGTCATGCCCACTCTATTGAAGTCTGGCGTGAAGATGAGCTTGTCGGCGGTATGTACGGCGTGGCCCAGGGAACGCTATTTTGTGGCGAGTCCATGTTCAGCCGGATGGAAAATGCGTCTAAAACGGCGCTTCTGGTATTCTGTGAGGAATTTATTGGTCATGGCGGTAAACTTATCGACTGCCAGGTCCTTAACGATCACACAGCGTCGCTTGGTGCCTGCGAAATTCCCCGCCGGGATTACCTCAATTATCTCAATCAAATGCGCCTCGGACGATTGCCGAATAATTTCTGGGTACCACGGTGCTTGTTTTCACCACAAGAATGAATGTTTTCGGCACATTTCTCCCCAGAGTGTTATAATTGCGGTCGCAGAGTTGGTTACGCTCATTACCCCGCTGCCGATAAGGAATTTTTCGCGTCAGGTAACGCCCATCGTTTATCTCACCGCTCCCTTATACGTTGCGCTTTTGGTGCGGCTTAGCCGTGTGTTTTCGGAGTAATGTGCCGAACCTGTTTGTTGCGATTTAGCGCGCAAATCTTTACTTATTTACAGAACTTCGGCATTATCTTGCCGGTTCAAATTACGGTAGTGATACCCCAGAGGATTAGATGGCCAAAGAAGACAATATTGAAATGCAAGGTACCGTTCTTGAAACGTTGCCTAATACCATGTTCCGCGTAGAGTTAGAAAACGGTCACGTGGTTACTGCACACATCTCCGGTAAAATGCGCAAAAACTACATCCGCATCCTGACGGGCGACAAAGTGACTGTTGAACTGACCCCGTACGACCTGAGCAAAGGCCGCATTGTCTTCCGTAGTCGCTGATTGTTTTACCGCCTGATGGGCGAAGAGAAAGAACGAGTAAAAGGTCGGTATAGCCGGCCTTTTTATTTTGTGATATGTATGAAGTACTTTGGAAGTATAAGTCCATAACTTGTCTCGATGTAGATATACTGCACAACTTGTTTACAGTATGAGCAAACAATAATTATCATTAAAATTCTTCTTGACCGTTTTACTCCAACTCCCTATAGTAGCGCCCCGTTGCCACCCATGAGGTTTGGTAGCAAAACAATTTGGTGAGGTGTCCGAGTGGCTGAAGGAGCACGCCTGGAAAGTGTGTATACGGCAACGTATCGGGGGTTCGAATCCCCCCCTCACCGCCATATTCAAAGAAGAGCTCGTACGAAAGTACGGTTTTTTTTTCGCATTTTATCTGTCTGTACGGCAGTGAACGGTATAAAAATCGAGTTTTTCTTTCGGTTGGCTTTCTAAGCTGCCTGTACGGCAGTGAACTCAAATACTACACGTCTAGCCCGTTGTTAATAAAGCAAAACCATCTCATTTTCCTGCTACCACCCTTTTTTATCCTTACCTTCCCGCAGCACTAATTATCAACAAATTACCATCATCATCAAAAAAAGGGTCAGAACCTCCTCCACCCCATAAACAAAAAGTCCGTAACCTCTTTCGAGATTACGGACTTCACCAACCTACCTAACAATTAGATTAATGCGCTGCTTCCGCCTTGTGCTTTTGTGCACTCTGGAATCCATAAGTCAGCTCATTTTTCTCTTTATCCAGCGCAACCGTCACCTGACCGCCGTCCACCAGCGAACCAAACAACAGTTCGTTGGCGAGCGGTTTTTTCAGGTTGTCCTGGATGACACGCGCCATCGGACGTGCGCCCATTGCCCGGTCGTAACCTTTCTCGGCCAGCCAGTTACGCGCTTCCTGGCTCACTTCCAGAGAAACACCTTTCTGATCCAGCTGAACCTGCAACTCGACGATGAATTTATCCACTACCTGATGGATCACGTCGGTGGAGAGATGATCGAACCAGATAATGTTGTCGAGACGGTTACGAAACTCCGGCGTAAAGATCTTCTTGATCTCTTCCATCGCATCGGTACTGTTGTCCTGGTGGATAAGACCAATCGATTTACGCTCAGTTTCTCGTACCCCAGCGTTGGTGGTCATCACCAATACCACGTTACGGAAGTCCGCTTTGCGTCCGTTGTTATCGGTCAGCGTACCGTTGTCCATCACCTGCAACAGAATATTGAACACGTCCGGGTGCGCTTTCTCGATTTCGTCCAGCAGCAGCACCGCATGTGGATGCTTGATGACCGCATCAGTCAGCAAACCGCCCTGATCAAAACCAACGTATCCCGGAGGCGCACCAATCAGACGGCTGACGGTATGGCGTTCCATATACTCGGACATATCAAAGCGCAGAAGCTCAATGCCCAACGCTTTCGAAAGCTGTACCGTCACCTCTGTTTTCCCGACCCCGGTAGGACCGGCAAACAGGAACGAACCGACCGGTTTATGTTCGTGACCTAAACCTGCACGCGCCATCTTAATGGCTTCAGTCAGCGCCTCAATGGCTTTATCCTGACCGAAGACCAGCATTTTCAGGCGATCGCCGAGGTTTTTCAGGGTATCGCGGTCACTCTGCGAAACACTCTTCTCTGGAATGCGCGCAATACGGGCCACCACGGACTCAATATCCGCCACATTAACGGTTTTCTTGCGTTTGCTTACCGGCATCAGGCGTGCGCGAGCGCCCGCTTCGTCGATAACGTCAATGGCTTTATCCGGCAGATGACGATCGTTAATGTATTTCACCGCCAGCTCTACCGCTGCACGCACCGCTTTTGCGGTATAACGCACGTCGTGGTGCGCTTCATACTTCGGTTTCAGGCCATTGATGATCTGTACGGTTTCTTCTATCGACGGTTCAGTAATATCAATTTTCTGGAAGCGACGCGCCAGAGCACGGTCTTTCTCGAAAATGTTGCTGAACTCCTGATAGGTTGTCGAACCAATTACGCGAATTTTACCGCTGGAGAGCAACGGTTTAATCAGGTTAGCCGCATCGACCTGGCCACCAGACGCTGCACCCGCACCGATAATGGTGTGGATCTCATCAATAAACAGGATGCTGTTAGTGTCCTGCTCCAGCTGCTTGAGCAACGCTTTAAAACGTTTTTCAAAGTCGCCGCGATATTTTGTGCCCGCTAACAGAGAACCGATATCGAGAGAGTAAATCGTACAGTCAGCCATCACTTCCGGCACATCGCCCTGAACAATTCGCCATGCAAGCCCCTCCGCAATCGCGGTTTTACCGACACCAGACTCCCCCACCAGCAGCGGGTTGTTTTTACGGCGACGGCAGAGAACCTGAATAGCACGCTCCAGCTCCTTCTCACGACCAATCAGTGGGTCGATTCCGCCCACACGTGCAAGCTGATTCAGGTTCGTCGTGAAATTCTCCATACGTTCCTCCCCACCAGCTTGTTCTTCGCTGTTTGGCTGGCTGCCAGGATCAGAAGACTGTGTCGGCTCGTCTTTACGCGTGCCATGAGAGATAAAGTTCACCACATCGAGACGGCTGACTTCATGTTTGCGCAACAGATATGCCGCCTGCGACTCCTGTTCGCTAAAGATAGCGACCAGAACGTTTGCACCGGTAACCTCATTGCGACCGGAGGACTGGACATGGAAGACCGCACGTTGCAGTACACGCTGAAAACTCAGCGTCGGCTGTGTGTCGCGCTCCTCTTCACTGGCAGGCAGAACGGGTGTGGTTTGTTCAATAAAGGCTTCCAGTTCCTGACGGAGCGCAACCAAATCCACAGAGCACGCTTCCAGCGCCTCCCGGGCAGATGGGTTACTGAGCAGCGCCAGTAACAAGTGCTCGACGGTCATAAACTCATGACGGTGCTCGCGCGCTCTGGCGAAAGCCATATTTAAACTGAGTTCCAGTTCTTGATTGAGCATAGGCACCTCCCCCAATTTTTATGCCTGCATTCAGGCTTTTTCTAGCGTACACAGCAATGGATGCTCATTCTCCCTCGCGTACTTGTTCACCATCGCCACTTTGGTTTCTGCAACCTCAGCGGTAAAGACTCCGCAAATGGCCTTCCCCTGGTAGTGAACAGCGAGCATCAATTGCGTTGCACGTTCTACATCATAAGAAAAGAATTTTTGTAACACGTCAATAACAAACTCCATCGGAGTATAATCATCATTGACTAATATCACTTTATACATAGATGGCGGTTTTAGCGCGTCGCGAACTTTTTCTTCCGCCAGTTGATCAAAGTCCAGCCAGTCGTTCGTTTTACCCATTGTCAGTTATCATCTTCGGTTACGGTTATCGGCAGAACGCCCTGCCGCTGACAAGAGCTTATTTGCCTGACCAATCTACTCCACATGATAGATAACTATCATCTATCGTTGGCATCAGCGACATCTGTCACATTCCTGTCAATAGCGTTAACTGCTTCAAATTTTTGATTCATACCTGCCCCCTGGCCCCTGTCAAATGCTTGACGGCTCGCCCTAATTCTCTAAATTGTATTTCTAGAGTTGGCGAGGTTTTGAACAGCCCCCTCTCTGACCCCGGTTTATTCCATCTTACTTGTATAAGATTTGCGAAGGATGTCGAAGCATGGAAAAGGGTACTGTTAAGTGGTTCAACAATGCCAAAGGGTTTGGTTTCATCTGCCCTGAAGGCGGCGGCGAAGATATTTTCGCTCATTATTCCACCATTCAGATGGATGGTTACAGAACGCTAAAAGCTGGACAATCCGTTCAGTTTGATGTCCACCAGGGGCCAAAAGGCAATCACGCCAGTGTTATTGTGCCCGTCGAAGTAGAAGCGGCAGTCGCATAGCTCTTCTGTCTCATTGTGTACATCCTAAAGGCAAAATGCCAGCCCGATCGGCTGGCATTTTTATCTCAAAAATTACTCTCGTGCCAGAGCATCTACTGGATCCAGTCGTGCCGCATTTCGTGCGGGTAACCAGCCAAATAAAATCCCGGTGACCGTCGAGCAGAGAAACGCCAGCAGCAGCGCCAACGGTGAAAAACCAATCTCCCAGCCGGGTAAGAAAAGCTGTAAGGTGAAAGCAATTAACAGTGACAGTGTTATTCCCAACGCGCCACCGACCAGGCAAACCAGTACGGCTTCAATCAGGAACTGTTGCAAAACATCGCTTGCTCGCGCACCTACAGCCATGCGAATGCCAATTTCCCGCGTCCGCTCGGTCACTGACACCAGCATAATATTCATTACACCAATACCGCCCACCACCAGCGAAATCACCGCCACCAGCGTCAGAAACAGTTGTAAAGTACGTGTGGTCTTTTCAACGGTTTTCAAGACGCCGTCCATGTTCCAGGTAAAGAAATCCTTCTTACCGTGGCGCAATGAAAGTAAACGCGTGAGTTGCTGTTCCGCCTCAGCGCTGTCAAATCCTTCTTTCACCCTGACAGTAATGGAGTTCAGCCACGACTGGCCCATAACTCGCCCGGACATCGTGCTGTAAGGTAGCCAGACACGCAGCACTTTACTGCTACCAAACATCGACTGTTTTTCTTCCGCCACACCAATGACTCTGGCGGGCATATTGCCGACCAGAATCACCTCGCCAACCACATCTGCTTTATGGGGGAAAAGCTGGCGGCGAGTATTACTGTCGAGCACCACCACCTGCGCACGACCGTTCAGCTGCTCCTGATTAAAGGTGTTTCCTTCACTGAAGGTCATGCCATAGACATTAAAATAATCGCCGCTCACGCCATTGGCACTGGCAGCAACATCAACATTGTTATAACGCAGGCGCAGGTTTTGCGAGACGGCAGGTGTGGCTGAAGCGACCCACGGTTGTTTTTGGATGGCGATTAAGTCATCGTACTTCAGCGCCTGCTGATATTGCGGATCGTCATCGCCAAAATCTTTCCCGGGATAGACATCAATAGTATTCGTACCAATAGAACGAATATCCGCCAGTACCATTTGTTTGGCGGCGTCGCCCACCACGACAATGGAAACCACCGACGCAATACCGATTATAATCCCCAGCATGGTCAATAAAGTACGCATTTTATTCGCTGCCAGCGCCCGCCATGCCATCGTCAGCGCCTCGTTAAAACCGCTGACAAACTGCCGCCAGCCAGACGCCGTGTTGACAACAGGTTCCGTTCCGCCAGTAGCATTCACTTTTTCAATGGCGGGAGGATTGCGCACAATTTCGCCGTCGCGAATTTCGATCACCCGCTCGGCCTGAGCAGCAACCTGCGGATCGTGGGTGACGATAATCACCGTATGCCCGCGATCGCGCAGCTGATGCAGGATCGCCATCACCTCTTCGCCAGAATGGCTGTCCAGTGCGCCGGTCGGTTCATCGGCAAGAATTACCTGACCGCCGTTCATCAATGCCCGCGCGATGCTGACGCGCTGTTGCTGGCCACCCGAAAGCTGTGCCGGGTAATACTCTGTACGGTCTTCCAGCCCCAGTCGTTGCAGTAACTCCTGGGCGCGAAGCAGCCGCTGTTTCCGCTCAAGACCGGCATAGACGGCGGGTACTTCAACGTTCTGCTCGGCGGTTAAATGCGAAAGCAAATGGTAACGCTGGAAAATAAAGCCGAAATGCTCGCGGCGCAGTTGCGCCAGCGCATCGGCGTCCAGCGTGGCAACATCCTGACCGGCGACGCGATAGGTGCCGCTGGTGGCCTTATCCAGACAGCCGAGAATATTCATCAGGGTCGATTTACCGGAACCCGAAGCGCCAACAATCGCCACCATCTCACCGGCATAAATATCGAGGCTGATGCCCTTCAGCACCTCAACCTGCTCATCACCGGCAGGATAGCTGCGACGAATATCCTTTAATTCGAGCAAGGGCGTCATTGTACAGCTCCTGGTTTGGCCTCACCAATCACCACTTCATCGCCCGCTTCCAGCCCTTTGACAATCTCAACATCGGTATCGTTACGTGCGCCAATCGTCACTTCACGCTCGCGTGTTTCACCATTACGCAACAATTTGACTTTATAACGATTATCGCCAACCGGATCGCCTAATGCCGACAGAGGGATCGTCAGCACATTTTTCACATCGGTGAGCTGAATATGCACTTGCGCGGTCATATCCAGCCGCAGCAAACCATTGGGGTTGGGGACTTCAAAACGGGCGTAATAGAAAATAGCGTCGTTAACCTTTTCCGGCGTCGGTAGCACATCCTTGATTTGCCCCTCATAGCGCGTCAGCGGATCGCCAAGCACCGTAAACCAGGCTTTTTGCCCCGGCTTCAGGTGGATTACATCCGCTTCAGAAACCTGCGCTTTTACCAGCATGGTGCTCATATCTGCCAGCGTCAGAATGTTCGGTGCTTGTTGTGCGGCAATCACCGTCTGGCCTTGCAGAGTGGTGATTTGCGTGACTTCCCCGGCCATCGGGGCAACGATGCGGGTGTAATCGAGATTGGTTTTAGCCGTATCGAGAGAGGCCTGATTGCGCTTGATTTGCGCGTCAATGGTGCCAATTTGCGCCTGTTTCACAGCCATCTCCGTCGCGGCGTTATCGAGATCCTGCTGTGAAACCGCTTGCGTTTGTGCAAGACGTTGCTGACGGGAATACGTCACCCGCGCCAGTTTCAGCTCCGCTTCCGCCTGCTGCCGCTGCGCGCGTAGCTCCATCAGCGTTGCTTCCACCTCCTTAATCTGGTTTTCAGCCTGTTCAGGATCAATAACCCCTAAAAGCTGGTCTTTTTTTACTTTATCGCCAATCGCCACCGACAGCGTTTTCAACTGACCGCTGACCTGCGCGCCCACATCAACCTTACGCAGCGCGTCCAGCTTTCCGGTCGCCAGCACGCTTTGCTGTAAATCACCGGGGCGCACAATCAGCGTCTGATAAGTCGGCACGGGTGCGTTAAGAATTCTCCATAACGTAATCAGCCCGACGATGATTATCACCAGCGCAATAACGTAACGCTTCTTCACGGTTTTCCGCTTTTTCATAAATATTCTGAATACTCCATATGCCAATCCGGGTCATTAACTTCAACGAAATATCAACAAAACCCTAAAATTTACATTAGTAATCACACTATTGATGTTTGGTTAAGATACGCAATGGTGAAATCGACGTCATGTATAACCATTGATTTCATGAATATGTCGCAGCTAACTGAACGGACCTTTACGCCATCTGAATCTCTCAGCAGCCTGTCACTTTTTCTTAGTCTGGCACGTGGACAGTGTCGGCCGGGTAAATTCTGGCATCGCCGTAGTTTTCGCCAGAAATTTTTGCTGCGCTCGTTGATTATGCCGCGTTTAAGCGTTGAGTGGATGAACGAACTTTCCCACTGGCCCAATCTCAATGTGTTGTTAACGCGCCAGCCGCGACTGCCTGTGCGTCTGCATCGCCCTTACCTTGCGGCGAATCTTAGCCGTAAGCAATTGCTGGAGGCGTTACGTTACCATTATGCGTTACTCCGCGGGTGTATGTCGGCGGAAGAATTCAGCTTATATTTGAATACCCCCGGGCTGCAACTGGCTAAACTGGAAGGCAAAAACGGCGAGCAGTTCACGCTTGAGCTGACCATGATGATCTCAATGGATAAAGAAGGTGACAGCACAATCCTGTTCCGCAACAGCGAAGGTATTCCTCTGGCAGAGATCACGTTTACCCTGTGTGAATATAAGGGGAAAAGAACAATGTTTATTGGCGGACTGCAAGGCGCAAAATGGGAAATTCCACATCAGGAAATCCAGAATGCGACGAAAGCCTGCCACGGGCTATTTCCCAAACGCCTTGTGATGGAAGCGGCCTGTCTGTTTGCCCAACGTTTGCAGGTAGAGCAGATTATTGCCGTCAGCAATGAAACGCATATTTACCGCAGCCTGCGTTATCGTGATAAAGAAGGCAAGATCCATGCCGATTACAACGCGTTCTGGGAGTCGGTTGGCGGCGTATGTGATGCTGAACGCCATTACCGCCTTCCGGCACAGATAGCACGAAAAGAGATTGCCGAAATCGCCAGTAAAAAACGGGCTGAATACCGTCGGCGCTATGAGATGCTCGACGCTATTCAGCCACAAATGGCCACGATGTTTCGCGGTTAATCCGCGCGACCGCGCGCCAGCCACAGCACGCGTGAGAACATTTTTTTCAGCAGCGTCGGTACGGAGTCCACACCACGACGTCCGGCCTCCATTGCCACTTCAATGGCAAGATCGGGTTTGGAAGAGCGATGGATCGCTTTCGAGATAATTTTGCGCAGATTCATCGGTACATTTTCCGGGATTTGCGCCACGCGGTGGAACACATCGGAAAATCCCTGGCGATACATAAAATGTTCCATATCCAGCGCCGGTAACGCCGTTAAATGTTCTCGTTCGGCTTCCCGATCGTTATTCAACAGGCTGCGTACCGTAGCGGCATATTTCTTCCCTGCTTCATCGCCATCGACCAGTACATGCCATTCAATCCCCATTCGGCGGGCAAATTTAACCAGTGGCTTTAGCCCGGACTGGGCAAACTCAATGACCTTGATTCCTTCGGCATCAAAATGATGTCCGCACTGACGCGCCAGTTCATTGATAACCCAGGTTTCCGTTTCCCCTTCCACCAGCAGCCAGCAGCGAGCAAACAGCGATGACGGACGGTTAAAACGAATGTGAAAGGATATGCGTCGGCTATCTTCGGTACTCAAGCCACTCGGCCCCAGACGCCAGGCGGCAACGCGCGAGGACTCACGTACCAGTCGGCAAACATGCTCTACCGGCGTTAACGAAAGTAACTCACCCGAGTTGGTGGTGGCAATGCGCTGCAAGGGCAGAAGATTCAACAGATGCCAGGCAACTGAAAGCATAATGGGGTGTAAACGGGTTTCTGGATCTTCGATCAGCAACAATGGACGGGCGTCTTTATCCAGTCGCAATGTGCCTTTTGCCTGCAATAAAGTAGCAAACAGGCCGAGCAAAATAACCCGATACGAGCGCCCTCCAGGTCGGTCAATCATCCGGTTGATGATATCCAGATAGCGCCAGCTTCGTTGCTCATTGCTGGCTCGCCGCCGCATTAAACGATATCGCGCCTGTCCAGCTCCCTGCTCAGAAAAATAATGCTCAAGAAGTTGCACCATTGCGGAAAGTCCCTGACGAATCTGCCCATCAGAGAGATTTTGCGGATGTGAGGATAATTCACGGGCGAGGAAATCGAGCTGGCGCGCGGTGACTTCCACATTGGGGACATTTGGCACCGTGCCGTTACGAATACGGCGCATAAAACGGGCATCACGCAAGCGCAGCACCGGCATTAAACGCACCAGATGACGAGCCTGATCGTTAATATCCTCAACATCAATCGGATGTCCGTCTTTATCGAGAAAACTGCGCAGTGTCATCACGCTGCCGTCTTCCGCACTCTCCCCTTCCAGACGATAAAAAATACGGTGATAACCATCGGTGCATGGCGTCCAGCACGCTTCCAGCGGCCGATAGCGGCGAACCCGATGTCGGCCTGGCAGCGATTCGCGGAAGGTCAAAATAATATGCAGATGATGTTCTCGCCCGTTGATATCTCCCGGCGGGAACCAGAAATCGTCGCGCTCAAAATGGTAGAGATCTGATTCTGGCGATAGCAGCAGGGTTAAGGCGTCCAGCAAGCTGGATTTACCCCACGCGTTCTCCCCAATCAGGACGTTGTTTTGTTCCAGCATCAACGACAAACGGTTGATACCGCGAAAACCCACAATTTCAACGCGCTCAAGAATCATATCCCCTCCAGAAATATGTGACTTATCCTTTACGCTGGCAGTATAACGGGAAAGGCCATGCTAATACGTGATGACATCACATTTAAGCATGGCAAATGTCTGAAAAATGAGCGAATAATCGCGTTATACTCCCTCTTGCTGATAAGCCTGCAAAAACAACAAAATCAAATAATTAGCATGATAAATTATTTTTATTACGCCTAAAGGATTAAATCTTTTGCTTGCACTACACTGTCAATCAGACAAATGACTATATGGGGCAACCCGCTGTTGCCCTAAATCAAATTTACTGGATTTATTTATCTGGTGAATGACTCGCCTTCGTTTTTAAAATAGCCGCGCATTATTTCCGTCGTCACTTTTTTACGACGACCCTATAAAACGACCATATTTTTCACAGGGTCAATTTTTAATTGAGGTGGATATGTTCAGAAAATTAGCAGCTGAATGTTTTGGTACTTTCTGGCTTGTTTTTGGTGGCTGTGGTAGTGCCGTACTGGCCGCAGGCTTCCCGGAATTAGGCATTGGTTTTGCCGGCGTGGCGCTGGCATTCGGTCTGACCGTTCTGACGATGGCCTTTGCTGTTGGTCATATTTCTGGTGGTCATTTTAACCCGGCGGTCACTATTGGTTTATGGGCTGGCGGACGTTTCCCGGCAAAAGAAGTCGTTGGCTACGTAATTGCCCAGGTTGTCGGCGGTATTGTTGCGGCGGCGCTGCTGTATTTAATTGCCAGTGGTAAAACAGGTTTTGACGCGGCAGCCAGCGGTTTTGCTTCTAACGGTTATGGCGAGCATTCGCCAGGCGGTTATTCCATGCTTTCCGCGCTGGTAGTTGAACTGGTATTGAGTGCAGGTTTCCTGCTGGTGATCCACGGCGCAACCGACAAATTCGCTCCTGCTGGTTTTGCGCCGATCGCTATTGGTCTGGCCTTAACCCTGATTCACTTAATCAGTATTCCGGTGACTAACACTTCTGTTAACCCGGCGCGCAGCACCGCGGCTGCTATCTTCCAGGGCGGCTGGGCGTTAGAACAACTGTGGTTCTTCTGGGTGGTGCCAATTGTCGGCGGTATTATCGGTGGTCTGATTTACCGGACCCTGCTGGAAAAGCGTAATTAATTAGCATTGGCATTTTATCTGCCCTGGTTGTTTTATCTTCGACGTTACAAACCGCACGGGTGTTGGTGGCGTCAAAATCGCTGAAGCGTTCCCCGAAGGCCGGGGCAGCCCACATGGATGTGGGCTGAGGGCGCGTCTTACAGGACGTTACCTCGCGCCCGACCCGGTAGCCGAAGGGGATAAGCTGAAGGCACCGCGCAGCGGCGATTTTGTTCGCCAGAGCCCGGGGGTGCAGGGGGCGGCGGCGACTGGCCGCCCCCTGCGCGCTCCCTGCGCCAGTGGCTTTATATGGCATTGCACATGAAAGGAGCGCAACAATGCTAAACACTCATATAGAATTAAAAATCTCCCTCTGATGCATAACATTTCCTTTTAATTGCAACTTTACTCGTCCTTCCGCTTTCAGTAGTGTGTCATCGCGCATTTCGACTTCATCTTTGCAAGGACTGGGTTTTCATGTTTTCTGGGCTGTTAATCATTCTGGTTCCCCTGATTGTGGGTTACCTCATTCCGCTTCGCCAAAAAGCTGCATTAAGAGTTATTAATCAGCTATTAAGCTGGATGGTTTACCTTATTCTCTTTTTTATGGGTATCAGTCTGGCGTTTCTCGATAACCTCGCCAGTAACCTGTTGGCGATTCTGCATTATTCTGCTGTCAGTATTACCGTTATTTTACTGTGTAATATTGCCGCCCTGATGTGGCTGGAGCGCGGCCTGCCATGGCGCAATCACCATCAGCAAGAAAAACTCCCGTCGCGTATTGCGATGGCGCTGGAGTCGCTAAAACTGTGCGGCGTAGTAGTGATTGGTTTTGCCATTGGCCTGAGTGGACTGGCTTTCTTACAACACGCGACCGAAGCCAGTGAATACACCTTAATTCTGCTACTTTTCCTCGTCGGTATTCAGTTGCGCAATAATGGCATGACCTTAAAGCAGATTGTCCTTAATCGCCGGGGAATGATTGTCGCCGTGGTGGTGGTTGCCAGTTCATTAATTGGTGGTTTAATTAACGCCTTTATTCTTGATCTTCCCATCAATACCGCGCTGGCAATGGCCTCCGGTTTCGGCTGGTATTCTCTTTCCGGTATTTTATTGACCGAATCTTTTGGTCCGGTAATCGGGAGCGCGGCGTTTTTTAATGATCTGGCCCGTGAGCTGATTGCTATTATGTTAATCCCTGGGCTGATTCGCCGTAGCCGCTCTACTGCACTGGGCTTATGCGGTGCGACGTCGATGGATTTCACCCTGCCCGTTCTTCAACGTACAGGCGGGCTGGATATGGTCCCGGCGGCTATTGTTCACGGTTTTATTCTTAGTCTGTTAGTGCCGATTCTCATCGCCTTTTTCTCTGCATAATACCTCTCTGGCGGTAGATCTCTGCCGCCAAAATTGCGCTAAATCAATCTCCCTTAAAGTTGCATTAAAAATCTCTTTTATCCCCGCGTTAAGCGTCTTAACCTTAAACATGTATATTAAATATAACTTTAAAAGGTGTGATCATGTTTTGTGTGCAATGTGAACAAACTATCCGTACTCCGGCAGGAAACGGCTGCTCATACGCGCAGGGGATGTGTGGTAAAACGGCAGAAACCTCTGACCTTCAGGATTTACTCATCGCGGCGCTGCAAGGGCTTTCGGCCTGGGCAGTGAAAGCACGTGAATACGGCATCATCAACCACGATGTAGACAGCTTTGCGCCACGTGCCTTTTTCTCAACCCTGACCAACGTTAACTTCGATTCTCCGCGTATTGTCGGCTACGCTCGTGAAGCGATTGCCCTGCGCGAGGCGCTGAAAGCACAATGCCTGGCTGTAGATGCCAACGCCCGCGTCGATAACCCGATGGCTGACCTGCAACTGGTGAGCGACGATCTCGGCGAGCTGCAACGTCAGGCAGCAGAATTTACCCCTAACAAAGATAAAGCGGCGATTGGCGAAAACATTCTCGGCCTGCGTCTGCTGTGCCTGTATGGCCTGAAAGGTGCGGCGGCCTATATGGAACACGCGCATGTTCTCGGTCAATACGACAACGATATTTATGCCCAGTACCATAAAATCATGGCGTGGCTGGGGACCTGGCCTGCCGATATGAACGCGCTTCTTGAGTGTTCAATGGAAATCGGCCAGATGAACTTCAAAGTGATGAGCATTCTGGACGCAGGCGAAACCGGTAAATACGGTCACCCGACGCCAACTCAGGTCAACGTCAAAGCGACGGCGGGTAAATGCATTCTGATTTCCGGTCACGATCTCAAAGATCTCTACAACCTGCTGGAACAGACCGAAGGCACGGGCGTTAATGTTTACACCCACGGCGAAATGCTGCCTGCGCATGGCTACCCGGAGTTGCGTAAATTCAAGCATCTGGTCGGTAACTACGGCAGCGGCTGGCAGAATCAGCAAGTGGAGTTCGCTCGTTTCCCAGGCCCCATCGTGATGACCTCGAACTGCATCATCGACCCAACCGTAGGCGCTTATGACGATCGTATCTGGACCCGCAGCATCGTTGGCTGGCCGGGTGTGCGTCATCTGGATGGCGAAGATTTCTCTGCAGTCATTGCCCAGGCGCAACAGATGGCGGGCTTCCCGTACAGCGAAATTCCGCACCTGATCACCGTGGGCTTTGGTCGCCAGACACTGCTTGGCGCAGCCGATACGCTGATTGATCTGGTGAGCCGTGAAAAACTGCGTCATATCTTCCTGCTTGGCGGCTGTGACGGCGCACGCGGCGAGCGTCACTATTTCACCGATTTCGCCACCAGCGTGCCGGATGACTGCCTGATCCTGACCCTCGCTTGCGGTAAATATCGCTTTAATAAACTTGAGTTTGGCGATATCGAAGGTCTGCCGCGTCTGGTAGATGCTGGTCAATGTAACGATGCTTACTCAGCAATTATTCTGGCGGTAACGCTGGCAGAGAAACTGGGCTGCGGAGTCAACGATCTGCCGCTGTCGCTGGTGCTCTCCTGGTTTGAACAGAAAGCGATTGTCATTCTGCTGACGCTGCTTTCTCTGGGTGTGAAAAATATCGTCACCGGCCCGACTGCACCTGGTTTCCTGACACCAGACCTGCTGGCGGTGCTGAACGAGAAATTCGGCCTGCGTTCTATCACCACTGTTGAAGAAGACATGAAGCAACTGTTGAGCGCGTAAGGAGTTTGTCGATGACGATGCCAACGAATCAATGCCCGTGGCGGATGCAGGTTCATCACATTACGCAAGAAACGCCGGATGTGTGGACGATTTCCCTGATTTGCCACGATTACTACCCATATCGCGCCGGGCAATATGCACTGGTCAGCGTGCGTAACTCAGCGGAAACGCTGCGTGCTTACACCATTTCCTCCACGCCAGGCGTGAGTGAATACATCACCCTGACTGTGCGGCGGATTGATGACGGTGTCGGCTCCCAGTGGCTGACGCGCGATGTAAAACGCGGTGATTATCTCTGGCTTTCGGACGCGATGGGGGAATTTACCTGCGATGATAAAGCAGAAGATAAATTCCTGTTGCTGGCGGCAGGCTGCGGCGTTACGCCGATTATGTCGATGCGTCGCTGGCTGGCGAAGAACCGTCCACAGGCCGATGTGCAGGTGATCTACAACGTGCGTACGCCGCAGGATGTGATTTTCGCCGATGAGTGGCGTAACTATCCGGTAACGCTGGTGGCGGAAAATAACGTTACCGAAGGCTTTATCGCTGGTCGTCTCACTCGCGAACTGCTGGCAGGTGTCCCTGATTTAGCCTCACGTACCGTGATGACCTGTGGCCCTGCTCCATATATGGATTGGGTAGAGCAGGAAGTGAAAGCGCTCGGCGTGACGCGTTTCTTTAAAGAGAAATTCTTCACCCCAGTAGCGGAAGCGGCGACCAGCGGTCTGAAATTCACCAAACTGCAACCGGCACGAGAATTTTACGCCCCGGTTGGCACCACGCTACTGGAGGCGCTGGAAAGCAATAACGTTCCGGTTGTCGCCGCCTGCCGCGCAGGTGTTTGCGGCTGCTGTAAGACGAAAGTGGTTTCCGGTGAATATACGGTGAGCAGCACAATGACGCTGACCGACGCCGAAATCGCTGAAGGTTATGTACTGGCCTGCTCCTGCCATCCGCAGGGGGATTTGGTTCTCGCATAATCGCCTGATGCCCGATGATATTCCTTTCATCGGGCTATTTAACCGTTAGTGCCTCCTTTTTCTCCCATCCCTTCCCCCTCCGTCAGATGAACTAAACTTGTTACCGTTATCACATTCAGGAGATGGAGAACCATGAAACAAACGGTTGCAGCTTATATCGCCAAAACACTCGAATCGGCAGGCGTGAAACGCATCTGGGGAGTCACGGGCGACTCTCTGAACGGTCTTAGTGACAGTCTTAATCGCATGGGCACCATCGAGTGGATGTCCACCCGGCATGAAGAAGTGGCGGCATTTGCCGCTGGCGCTGAAGCACAACTTAGCGGAGAACTGGCGGTCTGTGCCGGATCGTGCGGTCCCGGCAACCTGCACTTAATCAACGGCCTGTTCGATTGCCACCGCAATCACGTTCCGGTACTGGCGATTGCCGCTCATATTCCCTCCAGCGAAATTGGCAGCGGCTATTTCCAGGAAACCCACCCACAAGAGCTATTCCGCGAATGTAGTCACTATTGCGAGCTGGTTTCCAGCCCAGAGCAGATCCCACAAGTGCTGGCAATTGCTATGCGCAAAGCGGTGCTTAACCGTGGCGTTTCCGTTGTTGTGTTACCGGGCGACGTGGCGTTAAAACCTGCGCCAGAAGGGGCAACTACCCACTGGTATCATGCGCCACAGCCGGTAGTAACACCGGAAGAAGAAGAGTTACGCAAACTGGCGCAGCTGCTGCGTTATTCCAGCAATATCGCCCTGATGTGTGGCAGCGGCTGTGCGGGGGCGCATAAAGAGTTAGTTGAGTTTGCCGGGAAAATTAAAGCGCCTATAGTCCATGCCCTGCGCGGTAAAGAACATGTCGAATACGATAATCCATATGATGTTGGAATGACGGGATTAATCGGCTTTTCGTCAGGTTTCCATACCATGATGAACGCCGACACGTTAGTGCTGCTCGGTACTCAGTTTCCCTACCGTGCGTTCTACCCGACCGATGCCAAAATTATTCAGATTGATATCAACCCAGCCAGCATCGGCGCTCACAGCAAGGTGGATATGGCACTGGTCGGCGATATCAAGTCGACTCTGCGTGCATTGCTGCCATTGGTGGAAGAAAAAGCCGATCGCAAGTTTCTGGATAAAGCGCTGGAAGATTACCGCGACGCCCGCAAAGGGCTGGACGATTTAGCTAAACCGAGCGAGAAAGCCATTCACCCGCAATATCTGGCGCAGCAAATTAGTCATTTTGCCGCCGATGACGCTATTTTCACCTGTGACGTTGGTACGCCAACGGTGTGGGCGGCACGTTATCTAAAAATGAACGGCAAGCGTCGCCTGTTAGGTTCGTTTAACCACGGTTCGATGGCTAACGCCATGCCGCAGGCGCTGGGTGCGCAGGCAACCGAGCCGGAACGTCAGGTGGTCGCCATGTGCGGCGATGGCGGTTTTAGCATGTTGATGGGCGATTTCCTCTCAGTAGTGCAGATGAAACTGCCGGTGAAAATTATCGTCTTTAATAACAGCGTGCTGGGCTTTGTGGCGATGGAGATGAAAGCCGGAGGCTACCTGACAGACGGTACTGAGCTGCACGACACCAACTTTGCCCGCATTGCCGAAGCGTGCGGCATTACGGGTATTCGTGTAGAAAAAGCCTCTGAAGTCGATGAAGCCCTGCAACGCGCCTTCTCCATCGACGGTCCGGTGATGGTGGATGTGGTGGTCGCCAAAGAAGAGTTAGCCATTCCACCGCAGATCAAACTCGAACAGGCCAAAGGTTTCAGCCTGTATATGTTGCGCGCAATCATCAGCGGACGCGGTGATGAAGTGATCGAACTGGCGAAAACAAACTGGCTAAGGTAAAAAGGGTGGCATTTCCCGTCATAATAAGGACATGCCATGATTGATTTACGCAGTGATACCGTTACCCGACCGAGCCGCGCCATGCTCGAAGCGATGATGGCCGCCCCGGTTGGGGACGACGTTTACGGAGACGACCCTACCGTTAATGCTCTGCAGGACTATGCAGCAGAGCTTTCCGGTAAAGAAGCCGCCATTTTTCTGCCTACCGGCACTCAGGCCAACCTGGTCGCTCTGCTCAGTCACTGCGAACGCGGCGAAGAGTATATCGTCGGTCAGGCCGCGCATAACTATCTGTTTGAAGCCGGTGGCGCAGCAGTGCTGGGCAGTATTCAGCCGCAACCCATCGACGCGGCTGCCGACGGCACGCTACCTCTGGATAAAGTGGCGATGAAGATCAAACCCGACGATATCCATTTCGCCCGCACCAAATTACTCAGTCTGGAAAACACCCACAACGGCAAAGTGTTGCCGCGGGAATACCTGAAAGAAGCATGGGAATTTACTCGCGAGCGCAATCTGGCGCTGCATGTTGACGGTGCGCGCATCTTTAATGCCGTGGTGGCTTACGGCTGCGAACTGAAAGAGATCACGCAATATTGTGATTCGTTCACCATTTGCCTGTCGAAAGGTCTTGGGACGCCAGTCGGTTCATTACTCGTCGGTAATCGTGATTACATTAAACGCGCCATCCGCTGGCGGAAAATGACCGGCGGCGGGATGCGCCAGTCCGGCATTCTGGCTGCCGCCGGGATGTATGCCCTGAAAAATAACGTCGCGCGCTTACAGGAAGACCACGACAACGCCGCCTGGATGGCGGAGCAGTTGCGTGAAGCAGGCGCGGATGTGATGCGTCAGGACACCAATATGCTGTTTGTTCGCGTCGGGGAAGAAAATGCTGCCGCGTTAGGCGAATACATGAAAGCGAGAAACGTGCTGATTAACGCCTCGCCGATTGTCCGCCTGGTGACCCATCTTGACGTCTCGCGTGCACAACTGGCGGAAGTCGCCGCCCACTGGCGCGCATTCCTGGCGCGTTAAGGAGGGAGACGTGCCGCAACGCATTTTAGTTCTCGGTGCCAGTGGCTATATTGGTCAGCATCTGGTGCACACACTCAGCCAGCAGGGGCATCAGATCCTGGCGGCGGCACGTCATGTCGACAGGCTTGCAAAACTGCAACTGGCAAACGTCAGTTGCCATAAAGTCGATCTCAGCTGGCCGGATAACCTTCCGGCCCTGTTGCAGGATATCGATACGGTCTATTTTCTGGTGCACAGCATGGGCGAAGGCGGCGATTTTATCGCTCAGGAGCGCCAGGTGGCTCTCAACGTCCGCGATGCGCTACGTGAAGTCCCAGTTAAGCAATTAATCTTTCTCAGTTCGTTGCAGGCCCCGGCACATGAGCAGTCTGACCATCTGCGCGCCCGTCAGGCTACGGCGGATATTCTTCGTGAAGCGGGTGTCCCGGTGACCGAATTGCGTGCCGGAATAATCGTTGGTGCAGGTTCAGCGGCGTTCGAAGTCATGCGCGATATGGTCTACAACCTGCCAGTGTTAACGCCGCCACGCTGGGTTCGTTCACGCACCACGCCCATCGCGCTGGAAAACTTGCTGCACTATCTGGTGGCGCTGTTAGATCATCCGGCCAGCGAACATCGCATCTTCGAAGCCGCCGGACCAGAAGTGCTCAGTTATCAGCAACAGTTTGAACATTTTATGGCGGTGAGCGGTAAGCGCCGCTGGTTGATCCCCATCCCCTTTCCGACCCGCTGGATTTCGGTGTGGTTTCTCAATGTGATTACTTCCGTACCGCCCACCACCGCCAAAGCGTTGATTCAGGGGCTGAAACATGATCTGCTGGCGGATGACACCGCGTTACGTGCACTCATCCCACAACGGCTGATTGCTTTCGATGACGCGGTACGTCGCACCCTGAAAGAGGAAGAAAAGCTGGTCAACTCCAGCGACTGGGGATACGACGCTCAGGCCTTTGCCCGCTGGCGACCGGAGTACGGTTATTTCGCCAAACAGGCGGGGTTTACCGTTAAAACGTCCGCCAGCCTTGCGGCTTTATGGCAGGTGGTGAATCAAATCGGCGGTAAAGAGCGTTATTTCTTTGGCAATATTTTGTGGCAAACCCGGGCGTTGATGGACCGCGCGATCGGTCATAAGCTGGCGAAAGGCCGCCCGGAGCGTGAATATTTGCAGACCGGCGATGCGGTGGATAGCTGGAAAGTGATTGTCGTTGAACCGGAAAAACAACTTACGCTGTTATTTGGCATGAAAGCGCCGGGGCTGGGACGACTGTGTTTTACCCTGGAAGATAAAGGTGACTATCGTACTATCGATGTTCGCGCATTCTGGCATCCGCACGGTATGCCGGGGCTGTTTTACTGGTTATTGATGATCCCCGCGCATCTGTTTATTTTTCGCGGAATGGCAAAACGAATCGCCAGACTGGCAGAACAAAGCACAGATTAATCGACAAAACCTGCGTTATTCTTTCATGTTTCCCATTGCATCATGGGGGAAATCACGGAAGAATGCGCACGTTATTTTCTCAACAACAGTGGATTGATATGAAGGTACTGGTTACCGGCGCCACCAGCGGCTTAGGTCGAAACGCGGTAGAGTTTTTATGCCAGAAAGGCATCAGCGTGCGAGCGACCGGTCGCAACGAGGCAATGGGTAAATTGCTGGAAAAAATGGGCGCAGAGTTTGTTCCGGCGGATCTGACCGAGCTGGTCTCATCACAAGCTAAAGTGATGCTCGCGGGCATTGATACGCTGTGGCACTGCTCCAGCTTTACCTCGCCCTGGGGGACACAACAGGCTTTCGATCTGGCTAACGTTCGCGCCACTCGCCGCCTGGGTGAATGGGCTGTCGCCTGGGGTGTGCGTAACTTTATTCATATCTCTTCCCCCTCCCTGTACTTCGATTATCACCACCATCGCGATATTAAAGAAGATTTTCGCCCTCACCGCTTCGCCAACGAGTTTGCCCGCAGCAAAGCAGCCAGCGAAGAGGTGATCAATATGCTTTCGCAGGCGAATCCACAAACGCGCTTTACTATTCTGCGCCCACAAAGTCTGTTCGGACCGCACGATAAAGTCTTTATTCCCCGTCTGGCGCATATGATGCACCACTACGGCAGCATTCTGTTACCGCATGGCGGCAGTGCGCTGGTCGATATGACCTACTATGAAAATGCCGTGCACGCCATGTGGCTGGCAAGCCAGGAAGCCTGCGATAAGCTACCTTCCGGGCGTGTGTACAACATCACCAACGGCGAGCATCGCACACTGCGCAGCATCGTGCAGAAGCTGATCGACGAGTTGAATATTGACTGTCGTATTCGTTCCGTCCCCTACCCGATGCTGGATATGATCGCCCGCAGCATGGAGCGTTTAGGCCGCAAGTCAGCAAAAGAGCCGCCGCTGACCCACTACGGCGTCTCCAAGTTGAATTTTGACTTTACGCTGGATATTACGCGCGCGCAGGAAGAGTTAGGTTATCAGCCGGTCATCACCCTGGATGAAGGTATCGAGAAAACTGCCGCCTGGCTACGCGACCACGGAAAACTGCCGCGCTAATCCTGCCCGTATTTCTCCAGCAACGCTTCGGCAATCGCCTGAGTTTCTGCATCCGCTTCGCCGTTGTATAACGTCGGGCGGAAATGCATCTGGAACGCCATAATCACGCGCCGCTGCTCGCGCGGTGTCATATCAGGTTTAACGTCATAACCGTAGCGCGCCAAAAGCTCCAGTAATGATGCGGTATCTACCAGTGTGTGCGGCGCGCGCCCGGCAAGGTAAAAGTTCACCCGCTGCGCATCCGGCCAGGCACCAATCCCCTGCTGCGCCAGTTGTTGCCAGGGGAATAACGGCCCCGGATCGTCTTTGCGCTGCGGCGCAATATCCGCATGCGCCACTACGTTTTCCGGCTTGATGTGATAACGGGCAATAATATCTTTCGCCAGCGGAATAAGCGCCTGAATCTGTGCCTGTTCAAACGGGGCAAAATATTTCACTCCGGATGATTTTTGCCAGCCACGGTTTTCCAGCTCAATGCCAATAGAGGTGTCGTTAAGACGCGTTGCCCCGCGCCAGGCGCTAATCCCCGCATGCCAGGCCAGTTCCTGTTCCGGCACCAGTTGCCAGATGCGCGGTTTACCGTTGTATCGCGGTGGTACCGCAGGGACCAGATAATGCGAGCTGACCTGCTTATCGGTCAGTGTCGCCAGCGAGCTATCAAAATCATCTGCGGTGTAGTGGATAACCAGCACTTTAATGCGCGGATACGCCGCCTGCGCCTGGCGTCGGGTATCAAGCTGATATCCCTCTTTCTCGACAATGCCTTTTTCGCCTGCACACCCTGCCAGTAACAGAGCGACAGCGACCAGCCAAAAGACTCTTCTCATCGACGCGTTTTCACCGCCGTACCGCTGACGCTAACCATCAGCATACTGCCATTTTGCCCGACCGTTTCGTAGTCGATATCAATACCGACTACGGCATCAGCCCCCAGCGCCCGGGCCTGATCGCCGAGCTCCTCAAAGGCGATCTCCCGCGCTTTACGCAATTCTTTTTCATAAGCCCCGGAGCGTCCGCCAACGATATCGCGGATACCGGCAAAGAAATCACGGAAAATATTGGCACCTAAAATCGCTTCGCCGGTCACCACACCGCAATATTCGACGATGGTCTGGCCTTCCAGAGTTGGGGTTGTAGAAAATTGCATGATCGATCTCCTTGTTTGCTAAGCCTTCGATCTTCAAAGCATTATCGGACTGATACGCTATTATTGAAAGGATATCATTATTATCGTAGAACGCTTTCAAGGTGTTCGCTTATAAGGAAATCATCATGCGCTATAGCAAATTGACCATGCTTATCCCTTGCGCACTGCTACTCAGTGCCTGTACCACCGTCACGCCAGCTTATAAAGATAACGGCCCCCGCACCGGTTCCTGTGTCCAGGGGGGGCCTGATAGCGTGGCTCAACAGTTCTATGACTACCGCATTCAACATCGCGGCAATGACATTACCGCTCTGCGCCCCTATTTGAGTGACAAACTGGCAACCCTACTTAGCGATGCCAGCCGCGATAATAGTCATCGTGAATTGTTAAGCAGCGATCCGTTCTCCAGTCGAACCACCTTGCCAGACAGCGCCCACGTTGCCAGTGCATCGACTATCCCTAATCGTGATGCCCGTAACATTCCATTGCGCGTGGATCTCAAGCAGGGTGACCAGGGCTGGCAGGATGAAGTGTTAATGATTCAGGAAGGCCAGTGTTGGGTCATCGACGATGTGCGCTACTTAGGCGGTAGCGTTCATGCCACAGCGGGTACGCTCCGTCAGTCCATCGAGAATCGCTAACGTCTTGATCAACCAATAAACCCCGTAAATTGTACGGCATTTCGTGAGGAATGCCGACATTTATGCTCGCCGACCACCGCCCCCGTTATTTTGTGCTATGTTTATTGAATAATGCGCTTTGCTTTTAACTTTTAAAGCAGAAATATTGCATAATTATTCTGTCAAAGGTACTATCTTCGACCTCAATAGCTATCAGACTGCCAGTATACGAGTGTCAATGAGTATTCAATTAAACGGCATTAATTGCTTCTACGGCGCGCATCAGGCGCTGTTCGATATCACGCTGGATTGCCCACAGGGCGAAACGCTGGTGTTACTTGGCCCCAGCGGCGCGGGTAAAAGCTCGCTGCTGCGTGTACTCAATCTGCTTGAGATGCCGCGCTCCGGTACGCTCAACATTGCAGGCAACCATTTCGATTTCACCAAAACACCCTCTGACAAAGCGATTCGCGATTTGCGTCGTAACGTTGGCATGGTGTTTCAGCAATACAACCTGTGGCCGCATCTGACCGTGCAGCAAAACCTGATTGAAGCGCCCTGCCGTGTACTGGGGTTGAGCAAAGATCAGGCGCTGGCCCGTGCAGAAAAACTGCTGGAACGTCTGCGTCTCAAACCTTATAGCGATCGTTACCCGCTGCATCTTTCTGGTGGTCAGCAGCAGCGTGTTGCTATTGCCCGTGCGTTGATGATGGAACCGCAGGTACTGCTGTTCGATGAACCGACCGCCGCACTGGACCCGGAAATTACGGCACAAATCGTCAGCATCATTCGTGAGTTGGCAGAAACGAATATTACCCAGGTGATCGTCACCCACGAAGTTGAAGTGGCGCGTAAAACCGCCAGCCGAGTGGTGTATATGGAAAACGGTCATATCGTAGAACAAGGCGACGCGAGCTGCTTTACCGAGCCGCAAACCGAAGCATTTAAAAACTATCTCTCTCACTAAGATTCGGGATAACAACAATGAAAAAAGTTCTGATTGCCGCGTTAATTGCAGGTTTTAGTCTTTCCGCCACAGCTGCCGAAACCATTCGTTTTGCTACCGAAGCCTCCTATCCTCCGTTTGAATCGATTGATGCAAACAACCAGATCGTTGGTTTTGACGTCGACCTGGCACAGGCGCTGTGTAAAGAGATTGATGCAACCTGTACTTTCTCTAACCAGGCGTTTGACAGCCTGATCCCAAGCCTGAAATTCCGTCGCGTAGAAGCAGTGATGGCCGGGATGGATATCACCCCAGAACGTGAAAAGCAGGTGCTGTTTACCACCCCTTACTATGACAACTCTGCCCTGTTTGTGGGTCAGCAGGGTAAATACACTAGTGTTGATCAGCTGAAAGGCAAAAAAGTCGGCGTTCAGAACGGGACGACACACCAGAAGTTCATTATGGATAAGCACCCGGAAATCACCACCGTTCCGTATGACAGCTACCAGAACGCAAAACTGGATCTGCAAAACGGTCGTATCGACAGCGTATTCGGTGACACCGCAGTGGTCACCGAGTGGCTGAAAGACAACCCGAAACTGGCGGCAGTGGGCGATAAAGTGACCGATAAAGATTACTTCGGTACTGGCCTCGGCATCGCAGTACGCCAGGGCAACACTGAACTGCAGCAGAAACTCAACACTGCGCTGGAAAAAGTGAAGAAAGATGGCACTTACGAAACCATCTATAACAAATGGTTCCAGAAGTAATTCCTGATGAATGAATTTTTTCCTTTAGCAAGCGCCGCCGGGATGACCGTCGGCCTTGCCGTTTGTGCATTGATTGTCGGGCTGGCGCTGGCGATGTTCTTTGCGGTATGGGAGTCTGCAAAATGGCGTCCTGTCGCGTGGGCAGGTTCAGCGCTGGTAACCATTCTGCGTGGCCTGCCAGAAATTCTGGTGGTGCTGTTTATCTATTTTGGCTCCTCGCAGCTGCTGCTGACGCTTTCGGATGGCTTCACTATCAATCTTGGGTTCGTGCAGATCCCAGTGCAGATGGACATTGAGAACTTCGACGTTAGCCCGTTCCTTTGTGGTGTCATCGCTCTGTCGCTGCTGTATGCCGCCTATGCCTCGCAAACGCTGCGCGGCGCGTTGAAAGCGGTGCCGGTGGGCCAGTGGGAATCTGGTCAGGCGCTGGGGCTGTCGAAATCGGCTATCTTTTTCCGTCTGGTGATGCCGCAGATGTGGCGTCATGCGCTGCCTGGTCTCGGTAACCAGTGGCTGGTGCTGCTGAAAGATACCGCGCTGGTCAGTTTGATTAGTGTGAATGATTTAATGCTACAAACCAAAAGCATCGCTACCCGTACCCAGGAACCATTTACCTGGTACATTGTGGCGGCGGCGATTTACCTGGTGATCACCCTGCTCAGTCAGTACATTCTCAAACGCATTGACCTGCGCGCGACACGTTTTGAGCGGAGGCCCAGCTAATGTTTGAGTATTTACCCGAACTGATGAAAGGGCTGCACACCAGCCTGACGCTAACCGTTGCCTCGCTGATTGTGGCACTGATTCTGGCATTGATTTTTACCATCATCCTGACGCTGAAAACGCCGGTGCTAGTGTGGCTGGTACGGGGCTATATCACGCTGTTTACCGGTACGCCGCTGCTGGTGCAGATCTTCCTGATTTATTACGGACCGGGCCAGTTCCCGACGTTGCAGGAGTATCCGGCACTGTGGCATTTGTTGTCAGAACCGTGGTTATGTGCGCTGATTGCGTTGTCGCTGAACAGTGCGGCGTACACCACGCAGCTGTTTTACGGTGCGATTCGCGCGATCCCGGAAGGTCAGTGGCAGTCCTGTAGCGCCCTGGGAATGAGCAAAAAAGATACGCTGGCGATCCTGCTGCCGTACGCGTTTAAACGCTCGCTCTCTTCTTATTCCAACGAAGTGGTGCTGGTGTTCAAAAGTACTTCTCTGGCTTACACCATTACGCTGATGGAAGTGATGGGATACAGCCAGTTGTTGTACGGACGCACCTACGATGTCATGGTGTTCGGTGCGGCAGGGATTATTTACCTGATTGTTAACGGTCTGCTGACGCTGATGATGCGTCTGATCGAGCGTAAAGCACTGGCGTTTGAGCGAAGGAATTAATTTGGCTGCGTGCTGATGCCGGATGCGGCGTGGACGCCTTATCCGGCCTACATAGTGCATAAATTCTTATAATGAAGACGGACAACTCACTAAGCTGTCCGTCTTTTTTTATTTCATTTAAATTATTTAATCATATTTATTGCATATAAATTCACTTGATGGCATTGTTATCCCATGCCGCAGACACGGCCAAAAATCATAAGATTGACAGACGGGAGTTCCATCATGAAAAAGTTAGTTCTTGCCGCTTTACTTGCTTCTTTTACTTTCGGTGCTTCTGCCGCAGAGAAAATCAATTTTGGCGTTTCAGCCACCTATCCACCCTTTGAATCTATAGGTGCTAATAATGAGATTGTCGGCTTTGATATCGACCTGGCAAAAGCCTTGTGCAAACAAATGCAGGCAGAATGTACTTTTACTAATCACGCGTTCGACAGCCTGATCCCGTCACTGAAATTCAGAAAATATGACGCCGTAATCTCCGGAATGGATATCACGCCGGAGCGTAGCAAACAGGTATCGTTTACCACGCCCTACTACGAAAACTCAGCCGTCGTGATTGCCAAAAAAGATACCTACAAAACGTTTGCCGATCTGAAAGGCAAACGTATTGGGATGGAAAACGGCACCACGCACCAGAAATATATTCAGGATCAGCACCCGGAAGTGAAAACCGTCTCCTATGACAGTTATCAGAATGCCTTTATCGATCTGAAAAATGGCCGTATTGATGGGGTATTTGGTGACACAGCGGTGGTTAATGAATGGCTGAAAACCAACCCACAACTGGGCGTTGCGACTGAAAAAGTGACCGATCCGCAATACTTCGGCACCGGCCTGGGTATCGCTGTACGTCCGGATAACAAAGCTCTGCTGGAAAAACTGAATAACGCGCTGGCAGCAATTAAAGCTGACGGTACATATCAGAAAATCAATGACCAGTGGTTCCCGCAGTAAGATTCAGAAAGCCGCACCTGCGGCTTTTTTATTGCTTAACCAGCAGTGTCAGCACTTCGTAATGCGCAGTGTGCGGGAACATATCAAAAAGCTGTACCCGTTCGATGCGGTAACCTGGCAGTTCGCGGATATCTTTCACCATGGTTTGGGCGTTACAGCTGGAGTAGATAATAAAACGCGGTGCCATCGTTGAGAGATAATCACACAGCGGTTTACCGATGCCGCGGCGCGGCGGGTTAACCAGCACCAGCTCCGGCACCTCCCCCTGAGCAGTGGCAAACTGAGTGGAGTCCAGCGCCTGAAATTGCAAACGCGTTAAGCCCAGTTCAGCGGCTGACTGCTTTGCACAGGCAATGGCCTCTGGCGCAATTTCGATCCCGGTTAACTGCATGTCAGGCGTCGCGCAGTGTAAACCAAAGCCCCCCACACCGCAGAACAGATCCCACATATGTTTAACCGGCAGCTGTCGTACCCAGTCGCGCGCGGTGGCGTACAACTGGCTGGCGACCGCCGGATTAGTCTGGAAGAAACTTTGCGGACGGATCCACAGCGGTACGTCATTAAAACGCTCTGCCAGCGCCTGTTGTTCAGTCAGGTAAATCTCCGTCTCCCCTTCCATAATCGCCATATGTACCGGCTGAATATTGACGGTAATAACTTTCAGCTGCGGTAGTTGTTCCTGTAACAACGGCAGCGCCTTACGCAGTTGCGCCAGCTTGGTATCAGAACGCAGTACAAAGCGCAGCATCATGCCGCCATCGCTCTGGCTTTCAGTCAGCAGAATGTATTTCAGTTCGCCACGCTTACGCGCCACGTTGTAGGGCGTTAACCCCGCTCGGGCGATAAACGGTTTTAGCGCCGCAAAAACGGGCGCAAATGAGGCAGGATAAAGCGGACAGTCACAAAGGTCTTCCGGCGTGCCGTCGCGATGCAGCATACCGAGCAGTGGTTTTTCAACGCTACCACTCACCACCATTTTGGCTTTATTACGAAACCCTTGTTCCGGGCCTGACACCGGCGCGCACCATTCCTCAACCGGAAAGTCGGCGAGCAGATTTTTAAGATCGGCGGTTTTAGCGGAGAGTTGCTCTGGAATCGGCTGCGTTATCCACTGACAGGAACGACAGCGACCCGCGTCGTAAAGTGCGCACTGCATACATTGACCTTCACATCATCAGGGGCGACGATTATACACATTATTGCAACTGGAAGAACCGCCGACTGGTCGAGGGAACGAACAGCAGCATCAGGATGAGCATATCCGGCAACTTCTGCAGCATCAGACTATGGAAGATTTCACGTTTTGATTCACCGGGAATGCTGAACAGCTCCGGATAACCATACCCCAGCGAGGCCGCCCACAAGTAACTTGCGGCTGTGATTTGTGTCAACAGATACAGCCAGCGCGCCCAGCGACGCCCTTTCACCAGTGAAAACGCACACCAGATCTCAATGAAAACCAGCACCAGACTGCTCAAAAAGACCAGCGTTAAACTCCAGGTTTGTACGCTGCGATGAATGAACTCGCCAATACCGCGCACGCCCAGCGTATTGAAAATCATCAGCACGTCGAGGCCACGGATCATAATAATGGCGAGCGCCGCCACCTGCACCAGCGCAGGCACATTCAGGCGAGCATGAGATGAAGATGTTTTCTTAAAAAATCCCAACGTTTCGTCTTCCATGAAAACAATGCCGCGACATGCGCGGCATTATGTAGCCAGGTTGGCAAATTTTAGTGTCTTCAGCCACGTCTTGCACGCTGGATGTCGCGTATCCGCTGTTTTTCTGCGCGCGCCATCAGATACCAGGCGATAAATCCGACAATTCCGACCGCGCCGAGGATCAATGTTGCCAGGGCGTTGATTTCCGGATTCACCCCCATCCGCACGCTGGAAAAGACCAGCATCGGTAACGTGGTGGCTCCCGGCCCGGAAACAAAGCTGGCGATCACCAGATCATCAAGCGACAAAGTAAAAGCCAGTAACCAGCCAGAAATGATCGCGGGCATGATCATCGGTAGCGTAATGACAAAAAACACTTTCAGCGGCGTCGCACCGAGATCCATCGCGGCTTCTTCTATCGAGCGATCCAGTTCCCGCAGACGCGACGAAATAACGACTGCCACATAAGCCGTACAGAAAGTGACATGCGCCAGCCAGATGGTGAGCATACCGCGGTCCGCAGGCCAGCCAATAGCATGAGCAAGCGCGACGAATAACAACAACAGCGACAACCCCGTGATGACATCTGGCATCACCAGCGGCGCGGTGATCATAAAGGCAAAACCATTTGATCCGCGAAACCTGCCAAAACGCACCAACACCACCGCCGCAATCGTCCCGAGGATCGCCGCTGCCGTTGCCGCACAGGCTGCAATTGTCAGACTTAAACCAACCGCACTCATCATCGCGTCATCGCGCAATAATTCGCCATACCAGCGCGTTGACCAGCCGGCCCACACCGTCACCAGTTTCGAGCTGTTGAATGAATAGATAACCAGCATCAGCATTGGCGCGTAGAGAAAGGTGAAGCCCAGCAGCAAAATCACAATCCGCCAGGGCGAACGAACAACCGGTAAATTATTCATCCGTGTTCTCCCACGCTTTTTTGCTGGTGTTTGTGAAACCACATTATCGGCACAATTAGCAGCAGCAACATGATGATCGCTACCGCCGAGGCTACCGGCCAGTCGCGGTTGTTAAAGAACTCCTGCCACAGCACGCGCCCGATCATGATGCTGTCCGGGCCACCGAGCAGTTCCGGGATCACAAACTCGCCCACAGCAGGGATAAACACCAGCATCGATCCGGCAATAATCCCCCCTTTGGTGAGTGGCATGATCACGGTAAAGAACGTTTTCAGCGGTCGTGCACCGAGATCCAGTGCCGCTTCTACCAGCGAATAATCAATACGAATCAACGCGGTGTAAATCGGCAGCACCATAAACGGCACGTAGGCGTAAACAATGCCAATATAAACCGCAAAGTTGGTATGCAGAATGGTCAGCGGTTGATCGATAACCCCCAGCCACAGCAGAAAATTATTCAGCACACCGTTGTTTTTTAATATTCCCATCCAGGCGTAGACACGAATCAGAAACGAGGTCCACGACGGCAGGATCACCAGTAGTAATAAGATATTACGGGTCGAAGGCTTACTGTGCGCCACCGCCCACGCCAGCGGATAGCCGATCAGTAAACAGCAAATAGTCGAAATCGCCGCCACCTGTAACGACTGGAGATAAGCATCAAAATAGAGCGGATCGTCGGTCAGTTGCAGAAAATTACCGAGATTAAGAGTGATAGAAAGTTGCCCGTCAGCCCACTCCATCAATTCGGTATAAGGTGGAATAGCGCGCGCCATCTCCGCCAGGCTTATTTTAAAGACGATCAGAAATGGCAGCAGAAACAGCAAGATCAACCAGATATATGGCAACGCAATGACCAGTTTGCGCCCATGCTTCATTTGCAGCTGCGACAACCACAGCTTAAATCCGCCCGGCGGTTTCGACTGGGCAGCAGGTTCAAGTGTACTCATCTTTGCTCCTTAAACCGTCAGCACCACACAGCTGTCCACTTCCCAGCACAAACGTACTTCGTCGCCCCAGGTCGGTAACCCTTTACGATGACGATGGGCGTTTTGTAGCTGGGCGCTGATCATCTGCCCACTTTTCAGACGAACGTGATACACCGAAAGATCGCCGAGATAGGCAATGTGTATCACCTCCCCCACCGCGAAGTTACAACCATTGGCGGGCGGCTCTTCGCAAAGCATGATTTTTTCCGGACGCAGCGCTACGTGTACCGGCACGTTATCAACCACTGAAGCATCTGCATCGACTTTCAGTGGGTGCACCAGTCCCGGCGAATAAAGCACCAGACCATCTTCCTGACGCTCTTTGAGTACACCTTCAAAGACATTAACCGAACCGATAAATTCAGCGCTATAGCGGGTGGTCGGATGCTCGTAGATCTCTTCCGGTTCGCCAATCTGGACAAATTTCCCACGATTCATAATGGCGATACGCCCCGCCATGGTCATCGCCTCTTCCTGATCGTGGGTGACCATCACACAAGTCACACCGACACGCTCCAGAATATCCACCACTTCAAGCTGCATCCGGTCACGCAGCTTTTTATCCAGCGCGCCCATCGGCTCATCGAGCAGTAATAGTTTCGGGCGCTTGGCAAGGCTTCTGGCCAGGGCCACACGCTGACGCTGACCACCGGAAAGCTGATGCGGTTTGCGTTTGGCGAACTCCTGCATATGCACCAGCCCAAGCATCTCATTGACCCGGCTGGCAATTTCCGCTTTCGGTAGTTTGTCCTGTTTCAGGCCAAAAGCGATGTTCTGTTCCACGGTCATATGCGGAAACAGCGCGTAAGACTGAAACATCATATTGATGGGGCGCAGGTAAGGCGGCACCTGTGACAAATCGACGCCATCGAGCATAATCTGCCCGGCAGAAGGTTGTTCAAAACCTGCCAGCATACGCAGCAGCGTGGACTTGCCACAGCCGGATGCGCCCAGCAGCGCGAAGATTTCACCTTTGTAGATGGTCAGGCTGACATCATCCACCGCATGTTGACCATCGTAGGATTTGGTCAGGTTACGGATTTCTAATAGCGGCGTCAGCGCCTTACGGGTTTTCGCCTGCGGGCGAGGGATAGCGTCATTCACGGCTGCTCTCCGGCATTGAATGTGTGCAAGCGCACCATGATGGTGCGAATTGCCGGCGGGTGTGGTGCGCCCGTCCGGCATCTACGGCTGCGGATTATTTTCCGCTCTTCACTTTGGTCCACGCGCGGGTGCGCACACGGTCGATTTTCGGGTCCTGCACTTTCAGAGTGAACAGCTTCGCACGAACATCCGCAGGCGGATAAATACCCGGGTTATCACGGACTTCCGCACTCACCAGCGGCGTGGCTGCTTTATTGGCGTTAGCATAGAACACATGGTCAGAGATATGTGCCACCACATCAGGACGCAGCAGGTAATTCAGGAACTGATAGGCTTCGTCTTTGTTTTTGGCATCCGCAGGCATGGCGAAGACATCAAAGAACGCCATCGCCCCTTCTTTTGGAATCGAGAACGAGACATTCACGCCATTCTTCGCTTCCTTCGCGCGGTTTGACGCCTGCCAGACATCGCCCGCCCAGCCAATAGCGACACAGATGTCACCATTCGCCAGATCATTGATGTATTGGGATGAATGGAAATAACGAATGTTCGGGCGCAGCTTTAACAGCAGATCGGTAGCCGGTCCGGTGTAATCATCCGCTTTAGTGCTGTTAGGATCTTTGCCGAGATAATTCAGCACGGTAGCAAACACTTCTTCTGGCGCATCGAGGAAAGAGACACCGCAGCTTTTCAGTTTTTCCAGATTTTCAGGTTTGAGGATCAAGTCCCAGCTATCGACGGGCGCGTTTTCGCCCAGCACCGCTTTAACTTTATCGACGTTATAGCCAATCCCGGTCGTCGCCCACATATAGGGCATAGCAAATTTATTGTCGGGATCGTGTTTGGCGACCAACTTCAGCAGCTCCGGATCGAGATTCTTCCACTCCGGCAATTTGCTTTTATCCAGCGGCTGGAAAACTCCCGCAGTCAACTGGCGTTCAAGAAAGCTTGCTGACGGCACCACCAGGTCAAAGCCGGTGCTACCCGCCATTAATTTGCCTTCCAGTACTTCGTTAGAGTCGAAAACATCGTAGACGACTTTAATACCGGTTTCTTTTTCAAAATTGGCCACCGTGTCCGGGGCGATATAATCAGACCAGTTATAAATGTGAAGTGTTTTTTGTTCAGCCGCGAGCGTGCCGACAGAGACGGCCATCAGAGCACCCGTAACCAGACCCGATAGCCATTTTTTATTTAAGGCGGTCATATCTCTTTCCTTCTGAAAGTTCGTTAACAAACGAACAAAAGTTGTCACACTGAAAGATATGCAATAAACGTGCATATTTTTTATCGGCGCGGTGTAAGAAAAGAGAACTCTCTCCCGGCCAGCACTGCTCGCTATATAAAAGCATCGCAAGAATAACTTTAGCCAGGGTTTGAGACTATAGCTCGGATTAAAAAACGGTATTTAACAAATTTTTATGCGTATTTGCTCTATGTGATAAAGCCAAATCGGCACAAGAGAAGTGAATTAATCTTTAATAAAAGGTTAAAACAGCGGATAATTTTGCGGCACGCAGTCACTGCGGCAGCGACTGCGTGCTCGAAAGGAGTTATCAGTGGAGGAAATAGTTTTCGGTAACGTTATTTTGCCCTTCATCGTCAGTCGGTAACAGCAGTTGATGGGCATTAGCTTCAAGAATGACCATCGAAATCTGCTCTTCGCTCTGACGCACGAACCATGCAAACTGCTCATAGGTTATGCCCTGCATAACGGATAAAGACTGGCAAACCACCAGCTTTGGCAGATTATCATCCTGCATATCAAGAAATGCTTTCACGGTCAGCGAACTGGCATTGATGGCTGATAAATCCGCCGCCAGCGGCAATACGGCTGAAGGTCGGACTTCCGCCATGGCAGAAAACAGGATCGTGTTATCGATCAGATCGATTTTAGCATCAAAGACACCGTCGAAATTCTGCATATGGGGCAGATGCAGAGCCTGACAGTTATCACATTCAAAAAAACTCATCCCCAGGTCATCGAGCCATTGACGCAACGTATCCAGACCAGGAACGACCAGCGATGTCATAATTTTGTACAACCTCTTCCGATAAAAAGACCGGCACAGCTTACGCAAAAAGCGCAGGCAAAACCATGATCAGTAATGTGATTGCGACTAACCACCCGTTTTCAGGCAATATTCTGTCGTAGCGTGGCGTTCGATCCAGCGGATCATTTTACCCGCGATGTCGATACCGGTGGTTTTTTCTATTCCTTCCAGCCCTGGCGACGCATTCACTTCCATCACCAACGGCCCGCGATTAGCACGCAGAATATCCACACCAGCAACGTCCAGCGCCATCGTTCGCGCGGCTTTTATCGCGATTTCACGCTCCTGTGGTGTGATACTGGCGACGCTTGCCGCGCCGCCACGATGCAAATTGGAACGAAAATCGCCCTCTTTCGCTCGCCGTTCAATCGCAGCGACTACTTCATCGCCAACAACCAGACAGCGGATATCGCACCCTTGCGCCTCTTTGATATATTCCTGCACCAGAATATGCGCGTTCAGACCGCGGAAAGCGTCAATCACGCTTTCCGCCGCCTGACGCGTCTCCGCCAGCACGACACCAATTCCCTGCGTGCCTTCAACCAGCTTGACCACCAGCGGCGCACCACCGACCATGTCGATTAAATCGCTGGTATCATCCGGCGAATGCGCAATGCCCGTGACAGGCAGGTCGATGCCCTGACGCGCCAGCAGTTGCATGGAACGCAATTTGTCACGCGCCCGGGCAATGGCGACCGACTCATTGAGCGGATAGCTCCCCAGCATCTCGAACTGGCGCAGTGCCGCCGTCCCATAAAAGGTAATGGCGGTGCCAATACGCGGGATCACTGCGTCAAAATGGGGTAACTTGCGGCCTTTGTAGTGAATAGAAGACGCCGCAGGATTTATGTTCATGTAGCAAGAAAGCGGATCAAGAATTTCAACCAGGTGACCGCGCTGTATAGCGGCTTCACGCAGCCGCTTACACGAATAGAGCGTTCCATCCCGGGACAATATGGCAATTTTCACCCTGCACCTCTCTGTCAGACCTGGTCAAAAGCCCGCGTATCATACATCGACGTGGCAGTTTTAGCGCGTCGCCCAACCCTGTTTGTGCAAATAATCCAGAATAAATGGGCGGCTTTCTTTAATGATTGTTCGGCGGATATGATCGCTCCAGGTATCCCGGCGATTATTGCTGCCACGAGTGAGGTAATATTGCGCCAGTTGCTCGTCATACTGCGCCAGTGCGTCTTTATCCAGCGGTTGATAGCTGTTTTCATGCACCAAAATGGAGGCCGGTAAACGCGGCTTAAGATCCGGATTATCCGCAGGCCAGCCAAGGCACAGCCCAAACAGCGGCAGAACATGCTGCGGTAATTTCAGCAGTTCCGTCACCGCTTCAATATTATTGCGCAGGCCGCCGATATATACCCCGCCCAATCCCAGCGATTCCGCTGCGGTTAATGCATTCTGCGCCATCATTGCCGTATCAACGACACCGAGCAACAGTTGTTCCGCCAGGCCGAGCTGAGCATCCGGACAGATCTGTAAATGACGGTTAAAGTCGGCACAGAACACCCAAAACTCCGCCGCTTGCGCTACGTGTTTTTGCCCGCCGGTCAGCGTCACCAGTTCTTCACGTAACGCTTTGTCGGTAATGCGAATAATGCTACTGCACTGCAAAAAACTGGAACTGGACGTCGCACGGGCGCTGTTAATAATCGCCTCACGCTGCGCTTCGGAAATGGGTTCATCAGTGAAATGGCGAATGGAGCGATGGCCACAAATAAGTTCAATGGTTGGCGTCATTATCTTTTTCTCTTTCTGAACGTGAATATTGCGGTGGATGGTTCATCAGCTGTGGGGCAAGACGTTTTGCCACCTGAAGAATCACCACCACCGCAGCGGGAAGCATGAGCAAAACACCGAGAAAAACCATCAGAATCTGCACTTCTGGTCGAGAAAATGGCTCAGGTAGCGACAGGGAGTCGCTTACCGACAGCAGCGCCACCGCCAGCAACATCATTCCGATAAATTCCAGTATCAACACACTTTTAGGCAATTTACCGATCGCGCGCATACGCTTCCCTCTGCAAAGTGAGCCTTCAGTCTAAAACTTTTCACTGTATTGTGTTTAACAGTTATAGCTTTTAGCAATTAATGCAACAGGTTAAACCTACTTTCAGCGAATACATTTTAGCGTGATCATTACAGGTATAAATCTATGAGGAGAGAAATAATGCAAACCGTTATTTTTGGTCGTCCGGGTTGCCCTTACTGTGTGCGTGCAAAAGATCTGGCTGAGAAATTGAGCAATGAACGCGATGATTTCCAGTATCAGTATGTAGATATTCGTGCGGAAGGGATCACTAAAGAAGATCTACAACAAAAGGCAGGAAAACCCGTAGAAACCGTGCCGCAGATTTTTGTCGATCAGCAACATATCGGCGGCTATACCGATTTTGCTGCATGGGTGAAAGAGAATCTGGACGCCTGATCGTCTGACAAGCCCTCGCGTTGAGGGCTTTATTGATTTTTTCTGTGCTGTGGTTTAAACAAACTACTGATAAATAAGAAACACAATGCCCCCAGCGCACACCAGAACACCGCACTTAATAACCATGCCAGCTCTTGCCAGAATGAGCGCGTCGGTGAAAAAAACAGCCGCATAATGAGCATCGAACAGGGTGCCGCCAGCATTGCACCAAACAGAGGTTTCAGGACTTCTCTACGATGTGAAAAGAAGCTGGCAACTGCACCAGGAAGAATGAAAAATAGCAAACCGATTTCAGGATGCCCGGCAGCCCGAAAAGCGCCTTTCATGTGCGTCGCCAGAAAAAGACACACCACAATGAAGAGGACAAAACAGCAGATTGCCCCCGCCCAACGTTGTTTATGTTTCACTCGTTCCTCCTGACACTGCGTCTATCGAACACATTTTTCGCCAGTGTGGCGTTCAGTAAGATAAAGCCGCTTCGCATTCCATGCTAATATAGGCCAACGCAATTCATATAGCCGTTGATACCTAATGTGATTACACTAGTAAAATATATTGTTACTTTACTATCGTTTAGGTGCGCTGAATGAATCTGCGCCCTGAATTCTGGTAAAAAACATTATCGTAAATTACCATTTCTTTCAACAGCTTACTAGTAAACAAGAAGTTAGCCTCCGTGAATATAAACGTCGCCGAATTGTTAAATGGGAATTACATTCTGTTATTATTTGTGGTCCTCGCGCTTGGGCTATGTCTCGGGAAATTACGACTTGGTTCGATCCAACTGGGTAATTCCATTGGCGTTTTAGTCGTATCGCTGTTATTAGGCCAACAACATTTCAGCATTAACACCGACGCGCTTAATCTTGGCTTTATGCTGTTTATTTTCTGCGTCGGGGTCGAAGCCGGACCGAACTTTTTTTCCATTTTTTTTCGCGATGGGAAAAATTACCTAATGTTAGCACTGGTGATGGTTGGCAGTGCGCTGGTCATCGCCTTAGGGTTAGGTAAGCTGTTTGGCTGGGATATTGGCCTGACGGCCGGTATGTTAGCAGGCTCTATGACGTCAACACCGGTTCTGGTCGGTGCTGGCGATACACTGCGTCATTCCGGCATGGAAAGCAAGCAGCTCTCATTGGCACTGGATAATCTGAGCCTCGGGTATGCCTTAACCTATTTAATCGGCCTGGTGAGTTTGATTGTTGGTGCGCGTTACTTGCCGAAATTGCAGCATCAGGACTTACAGACCAGCGCCCAGCAAATCGCCCGCGAACGTGGCCTGGACACAGATGCCAACCGTAAGGTTTATTTGCCGGTGATCCGCGCCTACCGCGTCGGCCCGGAGCTGGTAGCCTGGACCGACGGCAAAAATCTGCGTGAACTGGGTATTTATCGACAAACTGGCTGTTACATTGAACGTATTCGGCGTAACGGGATTCTGGCAAATCCAGACGGTGATGCCGTACTACAAATGGGCGATGAAATAGCGTTGGTAGGCTATCCTGACGCCCACGCCCGACTCGATCCCAGTTTCCGTAATGGCAAAGAAGTTTTCGATCGTGACCTTCTCGACATGCGTATCGTCACTGAAGAAGTGGTCGTTAAAAACCATAACGCTGTTGGCAAACGCCTGGCACAACTGAAGTTGACCGATCACGGTTGCTTCCTTAACCGCGTCATACGTAGCCAGATTGAGATGCCGATTGATGACAACGTCGTGCTTAACAAAGGTGACGTTTTACAAGTCAGCGGCGATGCCCGCCGGGTAAAAACCATCGCCGATCGCATCGGCTTTATCTCGATTCACAGCCAGGTCACTGACTTGCTGGCATTCTGCGCCTTCTTTGTTATTGGGCTGATGATCGGGATGATCACCTTCCAGTTCAGCACATTCAGTTTCGGTATGGGGAACGCTGCCGGGTTGTTATTCGCCGGAATTATGCTGGGCTTTATGCGTGCTAACCACCCGACCTTCGGTTACATTCCGCAGGGTGCATTAAGCATGGTGAAGGAGTTCGGCTTGATGGTGTTTATGGCAGGCGTTGGTCTGAGCGCTGGTAGCGGTATTAATAACGGCCTGGGCGCGATTGGCGGTCAGATGTTGATTGCCGGATTGATTGTCAGTCTGGTGCCAGTGGTTATCTGCTTCTTGTTCGGTGCTTATGTATTGCGAATGAACCGCGCACTGTTGTTCGGCGCAATGATGGGCGCACGCACCTGCGCGCCGGCAATGGAGATCATCAGTGATACAGCTCGCAGTAATATCCCGGCACTGGGCTATGCGGGCACTTACGCAATCGCCAACGTCCTGCTGACGCTGGCAGGGACAATCATCGTCATGGTATGGCCAGGATTAGGATAAAACTGAAGTTGCCCTGAAAATGAAATTTTTTTGCACAACCGCAGAACTTTTCCGCAGGGCATCAGTCTTAATTAGTGCCACTGCTTTTCTTTGATGTCCCCATTTTGTGGAGCCCATCAACCCCGCCATTTCGGTTCAAGGTTGGTGGGTTTTTTGTTGCCTAAAATTTATCTACTACCCTGCAACCCTCTCAACCATCCTCAAAATCTCCTCGCGCGATAGCGGCTTACGGTCGGTGACAAAATGCAGCGTCATCCCCTCAATAAACGCATCAAGCGCGCGGGCGGTTCCGGGTTCAAACCATTGTTCGAGCGTTTGCTGACTGCGCTGCATCCAGTTTTGCATTACCGTTTTTAATAGCGGTTTTCGGCTAGCCAGCGCGTAGAGCTGGTACATCAGCTCCATGTTATCCGGCGTTGCAACCTGTGAGCTGTAAATCATATCGGTGATCGCCTGGCATGCGCCCGGAGCATCACTAACATCGCTAAAAAATGCCTGATATTGCCGGGACATGATCTCAGTAAAACTGCTGAACGCCTCCAGCAACAACTCATCAATTCCTGAAAAATAGTAGGTCATCGACCCCAACGGTACCCCGGCAAGGGTAGCAATTTTGCGGTGCGTAACAGCATGTATTCCATAAAGTTTCACCGCCTCCAGCGTGGCCTGGATAATTTTTTCTCGCCGTTGCGGATCGTTAGCGCGACGCATGTCATTTCCTCTCTCTGCAATTGTGTACAAATGTACACAACCTTGCTAATGTTGTCTTCCCTCTTCTTATTTTGACGTGATCTATGACCGTAAATTCTTCACGTAATGCATTGAAACGCCGAACCTGGGCGCTGTTTATGTTCTTCTTTTTGCCAGGCCTGTTAATGGCGTCCTGGGCAACCCGTACGCCTGCTATCCGCGATATTCTTTCTGTTTCGATCGCTGAAATGGGCGGAGTCCTCTTTGGTCTGTCGATCGGTTCAATGAGCGGTATTCTCTGCTCGGCGTGGTTAGTGAAACGCTTTGGGACGCGTAATGTCATCCTGGTCACGATGTCCTGCGCATTGATCGGGATGATGATACTAAGTCTGGCACTCTGGCTGACATCGCCCCTGCTCTTCGCGGTTGGTCTCGGCGTCTTTGGGGCAAGTTTTGGTTCTGCGGAAGTGGCGATAAACGTTGAAGGTGCTGCCGTTGAGCGAGAAATGAATAAGACGGTTTTGCCGATGATGCACGGTTTTTATAGCCTGGGCACGCTGGCAGGCGCTGGTGTCGGGATGGCACTAACGGCCTTTGGCGTTCCGGCAACGGTGCACATTTTATTGGCGGCGCTGGTAGGCATCGCGCCTATTTATATCGCCATTCAGGCAATCCCTGATGGTACGGGCAAAAATGCTGCCGATGGCACCCAGCATGGTGAAAAAGGCGTACCTTTTTATCGCGATATCCAGTTGCTGCTGATTGGTGTTGTAGTGCTGGCGATGGCCTTTGCCGAAGGTTCTGCCAACGACTGGTTACCCTTATTAATGGTTGACGGTCACGGTTTTAGCCCTACTTCCGGCTCGCTGATTTATGCCGGTTTTACCCTGGGGATGACCGTTGGACGCTTTACCGGCGGTTGGTTCATTGACCGTTACAGTCGCGTTGCCGTGGTTCGGGCCAGTGCACTAATGGGGGCGTTGGGTATTGGGCTGATTATTTTTGTCGATAGCGCCTGGGTTGCTGGGGTGTCTGTTGTACTTTGGGGACTGGGTGCCTCGTTGGGCTTCCCGCTGACCATTTCTGCCGCCAGCGATACCGGCCCCGATGCACCAACCCGCGTCAGCGTGGTAGCTACGACCGGTTATCTGGCTTTCCTCGTCGGGCCGCCACTGCTGGGCTATCTCGGCGAACATTATGGATTACGTAGTGCAATGCTGGTTGTACTGGCGCTGGTTATTCTCGCGGCTATTGTCGCGAAAGCCGTCGCCAAACCCGATACCAAAACGCAGACGGCGATGGAGAATAGTTGATGAGCATTAAATTAATTGCGGTAGACATGGATGGTACTTTCTTAAGCGATCAAAAAACCTATAACCGTGAGCGGTTTATGGCTCAGTATCAGCAAATGAAAGCACAAGGCATTCGCTTTGTGGTCGCCAGCGGGAATCAATATTATCAGTTGATCTCTTTCTTTCCGGAAATTGCTAATGAAATAGCCTTTGTGGCTGAAAACGGCGGCTGGGTAGTGAGCGAAGGCAAAGATGTTTTTAATGGCGAGCTGTCGAAGGATGCGTTTGCTACTGTCGTGGAACATTTGTTGACGCGCCCGGAAGTGGAAATTATTGCCTGCGGAAAAAATAGCGCCTATACCCTCAAAAAATATGACGATGCCACGAAAACGGTGGCGGAAATGTATTATCACCGTCTGGAATACGTCGATAACTTTGACAACTTAGATGATATCTTCTTTAAGTTTGGTCTGAATCTTTCCGATGAACTGATTCCACAAGTACAAAAAGCATTACATGAGGCCATCGGCGATATTATGGTGCCGGTCCACACCGGCAACGGCAGCATCGATCTGATTATCCCCGGCGTACATAAAGCCAATGGCCTTCGCCAACTGCAGAAATTATGGGGAATAGACGACAGCGAAGTGGTGGTCTTTGGCGATGGCGGTAACGATATTGAGATGCTGCGTCAGGCAGGCTTTAGTTTTGCAATGGAAAATGCCGGCAGCGCGGTCGTCGCAGCGGCAAAATACCGGGCAGGCTCCAATAACCGTGAAGGCGTACTGGATGTGATCGATAAAGTGCTTAAACACGAAGCGCCATTTAACCAATAAAAACGGCAGCACGCCCGGCAACACAATGCCTGAATGAAGGCTGCATAATTCGCGGAAATTAACCCGCTGCATTATTTCAGGCGAAATGATTATGAAAAATTGTCTACTGTTGGGCGCGCTTTTAATGGGCTTTACTGGTGTGGCGATGGCGCAAAATGTCACCGTCGATGTGCCGAGTGGATACAAAGTGGTTGTGGTTCCTGATTCAGTCAGCGTTCCACAAGCGGTCAGCGTCGCGACTGTGCCGCAAACCGTCTATACGGCTCCTGCTCCGGCTTACCGCCCGCATCCTTATGTTCGCCATCTTGCCAGCGTAGGTGAAGGGATGGTTATCGAACACCAGATTGACGACCATCACCATTAATTCGAGAATGCCTGATCGCACAAAGCAATCAGGCTTTTTTTTACCCTTCGTGAGAATTTCCCATCTGTTTATCTTTTAAAAAGATAACCATCAGCGACAGCCACAAAATTCCGTTGACAAGGTTGAAGAGATTAAACAGTCCGTTGCCCCCGTTCAGCCAGGCATGTTTGCTGATTTCAATACCGACGGTAAAGATCAGCATTTGCAGCATTCCCATCGCCGCAGAAACCGTACCTTTACTCATATCGCTGGCAAACAGGGTTAATCGCACCAGTCCCGCATTCGCCAGACCAATGCCGAAAGCATAAAGACTTAACCCGGCGGTCATCCATAAATACGCGTGCGATGAGATAACCGTTGCCGCAGCAGCGACCAACAGACCAATCATAATCGGCCATCCGCCCATAATAATCAGCGAACGTACGGTGCGGCGCGAGGTCAGACGCGCTAGCAGCAAGTTACCCGCAATTAACGCCCCGAAAATAGGCACTTGCAGCAAGCCATATTCATAGCTGCTCAACTGCTCACCGGTAATAATGATAATCGGCGACTGGGCGATCCACGCCAACAACGGCAGGCTAACGAATCCCAGCGCCAGCGCCCCCGCCACAAAGCGGCCGTTCTTCAGCACCAGCTTATAGTCACGACCGAGTTCTTTCAGCGACAGTTTCTCGCCTATACGCGTGGCGGTTTCAGGCATAGCTCGTTGCAGACCGAAAAAGGAGATCGCTGCCAATGCGGCAAACAAGACAAACATCCCTTCCCAGGGCAGCACATGGATCCACGCCGCGCCCACCAGCGGACCAAGTAGTGGAGCAATCAGCGCCACGTTCGCCATTAGCGCGGTGATCTTGATACAAACCGCCTCTTCGAAGGATTCCTGAATTGCGGCGTATCCCACAGCGCCAATGAAACAGAGGCTTATGCCCTGCAAGAAGCGCAACAGGGTGAATTGTTCAATGTTTTGTGCCAGTAATATTGCCAGACAGGTGACGATAAACCACACCACTCCCGCCAGCATCACCGGACGGCGGCCAATACGATCCGACAACGGCCCCAGGAGCCATTGTAAAAACATCCCGCCCGCCAGATACGCAGTCATCGAAGTAGGAACCCAATCAATGCCCGCCTGATATTGTTCCACCACGGCCAACATACCGGGTTGAATCATATCGTTGCCGATATAGGTTGAAAATTCGTAAAGCACCAGACAGAGAGGGAAAAGTAACGCCTGACGTCCAAGCCTGACACCGGAAGCTAATTTATTTTGCATGCAATTTCTTCGCCAATAATAATCGCGCAAAGTTTAATAAAAGCGCAGCTAACGAGAAAGCGAATTTTGTAGCTGAAACCACGGTTAAGCACATTCTTACATTATTGCGAGTATAGCTACGCTTTCTTTAAGTTTTATTTAACCTTTGCCCGTTACAATCACCTACCGTAAACAGGCCGCTTGAGGGAAATAAGACGATGCCGCTTTACCCAGTTTAACCTGCACTTTATTCTCAACGACTTGCCTGTATTGGCTCCCTTTTAATCACTTTGCGTCGGGAAGTTATGCTGGAAAATTTGAATCTCTCTCTATTCTCTCTTATTAACGCAACGCCAGACTCTGCGCCGTGGATGATCTCGTTGGCGATTTTTATTGCTAAAGATTTGATTACCGTGGTGCCGTTGCTGGCCGCAGTACTTTGGTTGTGGGGGCTTACAGCACAACGGCAACTGGTGATAAAAATCGCTATCGCGCTGGCGGTCAGCCTGTTTGTGTCCTGGACGATGGGACATCTTTTTCCGCACGACCGACCCTTTGTCGAAAATATCGGCTATAACTTCCTGCATCATGCGGCGGATGACTCATTCCCGAGCGATCACGGTACGGTGATTTTCACCTTTGCACTGGCATTTTTATGCTGGCATCGCCTGTGGTCCGGCTCACTTTTAATGGTGCTGGCCGTCGTCATTGCCTGGTCGCGCGTTTATCTTGGCGTCCACTGGCCGCTGGATATGCTCGGTGGATTGCTGGCAGGTATGATTGGCTGCCTTAGCGCCCAGATTATCTGGCAAGCGATGGGGCATAAACTCTATCAACGTCTGCAATCGTGGTATCGCTTCTGTTTTGCATTACCGATCCGCAAAGGCTGGGTGCGTGACTGATCTCTGCTAAAAAGTGTAGTATTGAGCGGCTCGCTTCAATAACTATTCAGAGGGATTATGGAAACACGTCGCGAAGAGCGTATCGGGCAGCTGCTGCAAGAATTAAAACGCAGTGATAAGTTACATCTTAAAGACGCCGCCGCCCTGCTTGGGGTTTCGGAGATGACGATTCGTCGCGATCTGAACAACCACAGTGCGCCCGTCGTTTTGCTCGGCGGCTATATTGTTCTGGAACCACGCAGCGCCAGCCATTACCTGTTAAGCGATCAAAAATCCCGCCTGGTGGAAGAAAAACGCCGGGCGGCAAAACTGGCTGCGACGCTGATAGAACCCGATCAGACCCTCTTTTTTGACTGTGGCACCACCACGCCGTGGATTATTGAAGCAATTGATAATGAAATCCCTTTTACCGCCGTTTGTTATTCGCTAAATACTTTTCTGGCGCTGAAAGAGAAACCCCATTGCCGCGCGTTTCTTTGCGGTGGTGAATTTCACGCCAGCAACGCCATTTTCAAACCCATCGATTTTCAGCAAACGCTGAATAATTTTTGCCCGGATATCGCTTTTTATTCCGCTGCGGGCGTGCATGTCAGTAAAGGCGCTACCTGCTTTAATCTTGAAGAGTTGCCGGTAAAACACTGGGCCATGTCGATGGCGCAAAAGCATGTGCTGGTTGTCGACCACAGTAAATTTGGTAAGGTGCGTCCGGCGCGCATGGGTGACCTGAAACGCTTTGATATTGTGGTGAGCGATTGTTGCCCGGAAGATGAGTATGTGAAGTACGCTCAGACGCAGCGTATTAAGTTGATGTATTAATGACGTATAACCGGATGACGTTTCGCGCCATCCGGTTATCAGAAGATTAAGAGAACCAGCTGCCGAACCACTGATGGAATTTCATCATAACGAAATCCCACATCCGACCAAAGAATCCGCCCTCTTCCACATTTTCCATCACGATCAGCGGACGCTGCTCAATGGATTGACCGTTAAGCTGGAAATCAATGGTCCCGACAACCTGACCTTTTTTCAGCGGTGCGGTAAGCTGCGGTTCCGTTAACGTGTAGCTCGCTTTCAGGTTTTTCAGCTGCCCACGCGGTATGGTCACTGAGCCCGCTTCGCCTGCCCCGAGATTCACTTCGCTCTTATCACCAAACCAGACGCGCTGAGTCACAAAGGTGGCATCAGGTTTAATTGGCGTCACGGTTTCAAAGAAGCGGAAACCCCAGGTCAATAATTTCTCAGACTCATTAAAACGGATACGGTCAGTTTTCGCACCCAGTACTACGGAGATCAAACGCATATCGCCCTGGGTAGCCGAAGCAACCAGATTATATCCCGCGCCTGCCGTGGTTCCTGTCTTCATGCCATCAACATTCAGATTGCTGCTCCACAGCAGACGGTTACGGTTAGGCTGTCGAATTTTGTTGAAGGTGAACTCTTTCTCTTTATGAATGGCATACTCTTCCGGCACATCGTGGATCAATGCTTTACCCAGCAATGCCATATCGCGCGCGGTACTGAACTGCCCCGGCGCATCCAGACCGTGCACCGTCTGGAAGGTAGTGTTGGTCAGACCCAGTTTTTTGGCATAACCATTCATCAGACCAATAAATGACTCCTGGCTCCCGGCAACGTAATCAGCCAGCGCAATACAGGCGTCATTACCGGACTGGATAATCACACCTTTGTTCAAGTCTGCCACCGAAACCTGATCGCCCGGTTTGAGGAACATTACCGATGAACCACGCAGTGCCGGATTTCCCGTCGCCCAGGCATCTTTACCGACCGTCACCATATCGGTGAGTTTAATCTTATCGGCCTTAAGCGCCTGCCCAACCACATAGCTGGTCATGATTTTAGTCAGGCTCGCGGGGTCCAGTTTTTCATCCGCATTGCCTTCTGCCAGCACTTTACCGCTGGCGTAATCCATTAAAATCCATGCACGCGCATCCACGCTCGGCGCTTCAACGGTTTGTTCCGCCGCGAATGCCGTTGGGGCAAAAAGGAATAAAAATGCAGAACACGCTGCAAGACCACGAAGGAGAGAGGAGTATTGCGTCATAAATGCCACCCGAGTATCCATTCAAAAAAAATACGTTATATCGCCGTATGATAAGTTCGGTGATTAATAACGCACACACAAACTTAAAGAAACCGTAAGTTGGTAAAGTTTTTAAAGTTTATGCAATATCCTGCCGCTTCGCTGCTTCTGGTGTCATTTTTTTGCCAGCTGTTGCTTAAAAGTTAACTTTACTTCACCATCGGAGTCCTGTTCAGCCGTGGCTGCCTGTCGGAAAAGGGGTGAGTATGATTACGCTGTGGGGTCGGAATAATTCAACCAACGTAAAAAAAGTATTGCTGACGCTCGAAGAACTGGAACTACCTTATGAGCAAATTCTCGCGGGCCGTGAGTTTGGGATAAATCACGATGCTGATTTTCTGGCGATGAACCCTAACGGGCTGGTGCCGTTGTTGCGTGACGACGAAAGTGATCTCATTCTTTGGGAATCAAACGCCATTGTCCGCTATCTGGCGGCACAGTACGGGCAAAAACGCCTGTGGATCGACTCACCGGCACGTCGTGCGGAAGCCGAAAAATGGATGGACTGGGCAAACCAGACGCTCAGTAATGCTCATCGCGGGATCCTGATGGGATTAGTCAGAACACCACCGGAAGAGCGCGATCAGGCCGCCATTGATGCCAGTTGCAAAGAGTGCGACGCCCTGTTTGCCCTGCTCGATGCGGAACTGGCAAAAGTAAAATGGTTCTCAGGCGACGAGTTTGGTGTGGGCGATATCGCTATCGCACCGTTCATCTACAATTTGTTTAACGTTGGCCTGACCTGGACACCGCGTCCAAATCTGCAACGCTGGTATCAGCAACTCACTGAACGCCCCGCAGTGCGCAAAGTGGTGATGATTCCCGTTAGCTAATTGCGTGGGCTAACTTTAAGTAATTCCCCACTGGACTCGTCGGTGAGAACGTATAAATAACCGTCGGGTCCAGTGCGAACATCACGAATTCGCTGCCCTCTGTCCGTTAAAATACGGCCATCTTCTGTCACTTTGTCGCCGTTGACGCTCATCACAATGACATCTTTATCTTTCAGCGCGCCAATAAATAATTTTTGCTGCCACTGGGGGAATTTGTCGCTGTTATAGAAGGCCATGCCGCTCACGGCGGGCGAATCTTTCCAGTAAAAAACAGGTTGCTCGGTCCCGGCGACGATCTCCCCTTTCGCCTCCGGTATCTTAAAGCCTGAATAGTTGATTCCCCAGGTTGCCAGCGGCCAGCCGTAGTTTTTGCCTTTTTGCGGGATATTAATTTCATCGCCACCGCGCGGGCCATGTTCATTCAGCCATAGTGCATTACTCCACGGATTCATCGCCATTCCTTGCGGATTACGAATGCCATAAGACCAGATCTCGGCGCGCACACCAGATTCCTTTATAAAAGGATTATCATCCGGGATTTCTCCCAGGTCGGTCAGTCGCACCAGTTTGCCCTGTAATTTATCCAGATCCTGCGCCGTCGGGCGCTGATTGTTTTCGCCCAGAGCAATAAAAAGATAACCTTTACCGTCAAATACCATCCGCCCGCCAAAATGGTTGCCGGTAGACAGTTTTGGCATCTGACGAAAGACGGTGCGGAAGTCGGTCACTTTTGAGAGATCATCACTTAAGCGGCCATAACCCACAGCAGTTCCGGCTTTGCCATCATCGCCAACTTCGGAATAACTTAACCAGATGCGGCGCGACTGAGCAAAATCGGGCGCTAAAACCACGTCCAGCAGGCCGCCCTGCCCGTGCGCCCAAACGTCCGGCACTCCGGAAAGCGGCGCAGATAATCCTTTTCCTGCTTGCCAGTGACGCAACTCGCCGCCGCGCAGAGTGATTAACATACCGTGATTGTCGGGTAAAAAGGCCAGCGCCCAGGGATGGTCGAGTTTGTCCTGCAGTACTTCGACATTTACCGTTGCAGGAGCCGCCCAGAGAGCGGAAGAAAGACAAATAAGGGGCACAAGGAAAAAGGATTGTCGATGCATAACGCCTCCGGATTGACTCTGGCTTAAAGCGTAGTCAGTGGAGGAGATAACAAATTTATTTTTACAAAAACTTAAACATGAAGGGGGAGACGCTTTCTCCCCCTTAGTTTTCAGGCCTTCTCAAGCATGGCGTGCTTCTGCAGGCTCTGGATACTCAGCGTTAAGCTCATCAGACAATTTTCAAGCTTATCGGCGTTGACGGTAATAACAGTCGGGCAATCATGGTGCCCACTCATCAAACATACTGCGGCTGTCGCTAATGCTTCTTCAGCATGATGAAGAGCACTCCACTCTTCCTGATCCAGATGAAGATTCAACCGCAGCGATTTATCGTGCAGTTCGCGATTCAGTTTAAAAAAGTTATCTCGTAGATGATTGCTTTCGCTGACGGACATGTATCCTTTTGCCTTCCTCAGTTGCACGTATGCGGCGAGGTCAACGCGTGCGTCGATCAACCGGTTCAGCAGATCGATTCGCTGTCTGTCAACGAACATACTTCGATCCTCCTCTTTCCAGCCTTATTGCAATTAAATAGTATGGCTATTTTTTGAGCAAAATGCTGTCCAGGATCAATTCTTCACGCCGAATTAACAAAATTTACATTTCCTTCGCCTCCGCCAGCGAATGAGATTGCGATACAAATTTTATCCAGAACTCTGTAGAATCCCTGCCCTGACCTTTCCTGTAACTGAATATTTTTTAAGCTATGAGCAAAGTAACTCCCCAGCCGAAAATCGGCTTTGTTTCCCTTGGCTGTCCGAAAAACCTTGTCGATTCAGAGCGTATTCTCACCGAACTACGCACTGAAGGTTATGACGTGGTACCGAGCTATGACGATGCGGACATGGTGATCGTCAACACCTGCGGCTTTATTGACAGCGCGGTACAAGAATCACTGGAAGCCATTGGTGAAGCGTTGAATGAAAACGGCAAGGTAATTGTGACCGGTTGTCTGGGGGCAAAAGAAGATCAGATCCGCGAAGTCCACCCGAAAGTGCTGGAAATCACCGGGCCTCATAGCTATGAGCAGGTTCTGGAGCACGTTCATCACTACGTGCCAAAACCGAAACACAACCCATTCCTGAGCCTGGTGCCAGAACAAGGCGTGAAACTGACGCCGCGTCATTATGCCTATCTGAAAATTTCTGAAGGCTGTAATCACCGCTGCACCTTCTGCATTATTCCGTCTATGCGCGGCGACCTGGTGAGCCGTCCGATTGGCGAAGTGTTAAGTGAAGCGAAACGTCTGGTTGATGCGGGCGTTAAAGAGATTCTGGTGATCTCGCAGGATACTTCCGCCTATGGCGTCGATGTTAAACATCGTACTGGCTTCCACAACGGCGAGCCGGTAAAAACCAGCATGGTCAGCCTGTGCGAACAGTTATCGAAACTGGGGATCTGGACACGTCTGCACTACGTTTACCCTTATCCGCATGTGGACGACGTCATCCCACTGATGGCAGAGGGCAAAATCCTGCCGTATCTGGACATTCCGTTGCAGCACGCCAGCCCGCGCATTCTCAAACTGATGAAACGTCCGGGTTCTGTAGATCGCCAACTGGCGCGCATCAAACAGTGGCGCAAAATCTGCCCGGAACTGACCCTACGCTCAACCTTTATTGTTGGCTTCCCTGGCGAGACGGAAGAAGATTTCCAGATGCTACTCGACTTCCTGAAAGAAGCACGTCTGGATCGCGTTGGCTGCTTTAAATACAGCCCGGTTGAAGGTGCAGACGCCAATGCCCTGCCTGACCAGGTTCCGGAAGAAGTGAAAGAAGAACGCTGGAACCGTTTCATGCAGTTGCAGCAGCAAATTTCCGCCGAGCGCCTGCAAGAGAAAGTGGGCCGTGAAATTCTGGTGATTATCGACGAAGTGGACGAAGAAGGCGCGATTGGTCGCAGCATGGCAGATGCACCGGAAATCGACGGCGCGGTTTATCTCAATGGTGAAACCAACGTTAAGCCGGGTGATATCCTGCGTGTGAAAGTCGAGCACGCCGATGAGTACGATTTGTGGGGTAGCCGGGTTTAATTAATCTTAAGGCAGATCTAACAAGGATATTGTTCTTCGATCTGCCTCTGCTACCCTTCCCGATGTCCTACCCTTACGCACAAAATCCCCTGACGCATAAATCGAGAAAAATGAATCGTACTCGAGGCAACTCTCACTTTTTCACACCAAATTAAAGTTTTGATCGCAATTACTTGAAATAAGCGTAATGGTTACTATAGTAAACATTACCACAAGGATGGATGTATGGGTGTGTATAAGGCAAGACGATTCAGCCAAAGCACGAAAAAACTTGGTATTCACGATAAAGTTCTCATGGCTGCCGCTGAAGAAGTGATGCAGGGCATATGGGAGGCTGATTTAGGTAGCGGTGTCATCAAAAAACGTTTACCCCTCCAACAAGGAAAGAGTGGTGGAGCCAGAACAATTATCTTTTTTAAATCAGCAAATCATGTGTTTTTTTATGATGGTTGGTCCAAGAGTGGTCTAAGCAGTAAAGGAACCAAAGAAATCGAAGATGATGAACTGGCGGCCTACAAAAAAATGGCAAATGCATTTCTGGCCTTTAGCAATAAGCAAATAGAGGATTTGATCGAAACTGGCTTTTTGATTGAGGTGAAAAATGAGCGATAAATTACAAATGATGCTGGAAGATGCAAAGGAACTGAATGCACTGGGCCTGATGTCTGATAGTGAAGTTGATGCCATTGCCGTCATGGTCAAAGCTCGTGAAGTCAGCGCCCGTATAGCCAAAGTCAAATCAATGACGGGTGAAGAGATCAAAGCCATCCGCACCCGATACGGCATGTCACAATCCGTGCTGGCACATACAATGGGAATGTCAAAAGAAAGTGTCTCGAAATGGGAACGTAATGAAATAAAACCGAGCGGCCCGGCATTACGTATTTTGAATACATTGGCAATAAAAGGGCCGGAAGTTTTTGCAAAGTAAAATGTTTGCAAATGATTTACCACATTCATTAGTACCCCTTGATTAAGGGGTACTAACACTATTCTAATTCTACTGCCAGCTAATCTGTGCCCTGCCGTTTTTCTTACTCTTATACAGCCGCTCATCCGCCAGCATTTTCAAGCGTTCGACGGTAGTACATTCATTTGAATGCGCTACACCGATACTGGTGCTTAAATTAATGCTTCCCACCTGGAAATGAACAATTTCTTTTAGAATCGATAGCAACTCTTCCAGCGTTCCCCCCGTATAAATCACCGCAAATTCGTCACCGCCGAAGCGGTAGACTTTACCTTTATCTACCGGGATCTGTGATTTAAGGATTTTCACCACTTTCATCAACACTTCATCGCCCAGCAAATGACCGAAGGTGTCGTTAATGTTTTTGAATTTATCGACGTCAAACAGGCACAAATAACCGCCTTTTTCCGGCAGCGCTTTTAAATCTTCGTCAAAGGATTTTCTGCCCATCGCTTTGGTCAGATCGTCCAGGAATGCCGAGTTATACATACTGTAGAGTTTTTTGACATCGGCAGCCGAAAAGAAAAGCCCGCCATCCAGTACGCGTTCAAAATGGTTATTAATAATGGCTTCTTTCTCCACAATACCACGATTAATCACTCTGCGTACCAGATAGAGGCAACTGGCACCCGATATCACTGCCACCAATGCGGCAAAGAAAATAATCAATGTACATACCTGAAAATAAACGTCTTTTTTATAAGCAAATACGTACAACCCGGTCGGCAAATAGGCGAAGTGCTCCATCGCTTCCGAAACAGTGAAGATGGCGTTTTTAGCGTTATATTCATCACCGGTCACCGATTTACCGTTCTTGAACAGGGAGAACATCAGGTTCTCGCTATCCATCGCCAGCGATTTTGACAGTAAAGAAAAACGTTCCAGACCAAGCAAAAATATCAGACTACGATTGTGAGTTACCGGATAGAGGTAATAGACGAAGGTTTTACCATCAAAAGAGATAAACCCTGTATTTTTGACATGTCGATACTTCACAACCTGCATAATATCTGCACAATAATTTTTCTCGAACTCCTTTACCTGAATACATTCGTCACTGGAAATCAGATAAGGACCGACATCGTACAAATAAGAGGGTGAAACCGAGTCGGCGTAAGCTGTGCGTAAGCCAACCAACAGCTGTTCCTCCGTGGGATTTAGCGTGTTGATAAGATCAATTGCCACGCTACGCCGATATTCAGCAATATTTGCCACCGCAAAAGCAGTATCAATAACGGACTGTTTCAGGCTATACACCCGTTCCTTTACCATTTGAGTGTAGATCCCGCAGGCAACTGCTGAAATCATGATAAAAATCAGCAGACTGACTGTAAGTACGAACTTATTGATTCTGGACATACGTAAACTACTCTTTTACTAATTTTCCACTTTTATCCCAGGCGGAGAATGGCATGGGTTTCTGGTACAGATACCCCTGAGCCTGAACACATCCTAATTTGATTAATTCGCGCGCAACGTCTTCGCTCTCTACGCCTTCCGCAATCACCGGGATCCGGTTATAGCGTGCCAGATCGAAAATAATGCGCACAATTTTTCCCGCAGTACCGAAAATATCGCCGGTAAATTGTGAGTCCACTTTTATGCTATCTGGATTAATTTCATAAAAACGTTTCAGGTTTGACAAACCGGTGCCAAAGTCATCAATCGATATCCGTACCCCTTGTTTACGCAGTTGTTCAATATTGAGATAAAAATGTTCATTAATTCGCTCGATCACGGTTTCAGTGATCTCAACACAGAGGCTGTTCGCCTTCAGGCCATTTTCTTCCATGATGGTGGTAAAACGCTCATGAAAGTGTGGTTCGTTTAACTGCCAGGGCGAAACATTAATATGCAGTAAGAAATCATCCTTCAGCGATGCACGCTGACTAAAATGTCTGAATTCACCCATTGCCGTTTTAATAATCTGATAACCCAGCTCATTGATAAACCCGATATCTTCAGCAATGGTAATGAACTTCAGCGGTGAAATGATCCCCCGCTCCGCAGACACCCAACGGCACAACGCCTCCGCGCCCAGAATGGCGCGGGTGTTAATATCAACGATCGGTTGATAGACGAGGAATAGTTCGCCAATTTCCATTGCATGGCGAATATTACGCGCAATCCAGATATTCTCTTCTATTTCGTTGAGTTTCGCATCATCACAGAAAATAAACTCTGAGAACATATGGTTGCGGATACTGGAAATCGCCAGTTTCAGCTTTTCTGCGTAACTCCAGGCGTTTTCCCCCTGCAAAGGTTCACAAATAGCAGACTTATGGATGCGCAGATTGCGGTAGCCAAAACTGCTGTCAAAATCGTTTACCGTCGCTATCTTACGGGTAAACGTCTGTACATTTTCCCGGCACAGGAGTAAATAGAGATCGGCATTAAATGTCACGATATCGCAGCATTGCGCATATTTCTCGGCAATTCGCTGACACAATTTCCTGACGATTTTATTGCGTTCATCAACACCAAACACCGCTTCCACAGCTTCCAGACCACACAGTTTGATGATCCCCACAGCCAGATACTGAGTATTGTTGGACTCAATAATCGCCATATTTTTAATAAAACCGCTTTCCTGATCGTAAGAGATCAGTGAGAGCAATTTATTTGACCGTTCAATTTCGGCATCTTTCATTTCCGCGATCGAATTTTTGATGCTGATAATCTCTTTCGCATCGCCTTCGCGAATTTTCAGAGCCTCGATCTGATCCGTTGAGTCGGGCAAAAACGCCAGCGTATTAACCAGCTCGGTCATTTCAGAAAATTGCCGACGGAACACACGAGTGGTCATTAAATAAACCACCAACAATACGATAATAATGAACGCAAACGGCAGATAAAAAAGTTTATCTGATGCGTTCAATAAATTACCGCCAGGATAATAAAACTATATTTCGAATAATGCGTTGTTTGGCACTACTGATGTTTTTTCGATATATTCAGTATCGACAGAATCAATAATATTATAATTACCTTCGCTATTATAAATAATCAGTTTTTCACGCGCGAGTTGATTCTTGGCAATGATCTCATGGCCTTGTTTCAAAAATAGAACTTCATCATTAGCGCTGATTTGATCAAGATACTCGTTCAGATATCGCCAGTTTAAATCGACATGAATTTTATCTACTGCTAACAAATCATGATCTTTGCCGTTGATGCGTAGCGTAAAAGAGATACATTTTTTACCCGGACGATCAAAGCAATTGTATGCCGGATTCCAGCTGTTGTTAGAGTCATCTGAAGCCACCGACCATGGTCGTTTCGATGGATTAAAATCGGCAAAAATAACCCGCCCTGACTCGTCGACAAGCGGTCCATTTACTTCTTCCTGATGATAAACAACGATTTTATCATTCGCCCTCCGCGAAAAGAGATAATATTTATTATCATCAAGTACCAGTCCCACCGAGTCTAAAAATGGCATCATTTCCATTTTCAGGATCACAGCGCGTTGAATCTCCTCTGTATTTTTTAATAAATACAGTGAGTCCTTTAATGTCAGGGCCGAGCGTTCAATATCTTTAAAGAAATAGCCAACGTTTTTCTGAATAAGTTCAAAGCGGCTATCGGCACGTTTTACCGCGCGTTCCGATACCAGTTGATAGTTAATGATGAAAAAAAGGCCAATAAATGACAGTGCTGCCAATAAAAATAAAATTATCAGCCTTATCTTTATCTTTTCGTATAAACTCAGCATGTTAATACATTTAACAAAATAACTGTCTGAACGCTGTGCCACTGCAAAAACAGTCCCTTGCTGCGGCTTTTTAACCAAATTACCCGATTCTACAAAATCAGCAGAAAGTTACAACACTTGCTTAGGGCAATAATTTCCTGTGAGGTGATTACCCTTTCAAGCAATATTCAAACGTAACTATCCTTTAATTTTCGGATCCAGCGCATCGCGTAAACCATCGCCCAACAAATTGAACGCCAGTACGGTCAGAAAAATAGCCAGGGCCGGAAAAACAGCGACATGCGGCGCGATAACCATATCCGCTCGTGCCTCATTGAGCATTGCTCCCCACTCTGGTGTCGGCGGCTGCGCACCGAGGCCGAGAAATGACAGGCTGGCGGCAGAGATAATCGAGGTGCCAATGCGCATGGTGAAAAACACCACGATAGACGAGACGGTCCCAGGCAAGATATGACGCAATAAAATGGTCATATCGCTGGCACCAATACTGCGTGCTGACTCAATAAAGGTTTGCTGTTTCAACACCAGCGTGTTGCCGCGCACCAGGCGGGCAAAGGCGGGGATGGAAAAAATGGCGACTGCGATAATCACGTTAGCAATGCCGCTTCCCAACACCGCAACAACAGCGATCGCCAGTAAAATACCCGGAAAGGCAAACAGCACATCGCAAATGCGCATGATCAGCCGATCCCACCAGCCTTCATAATATCCAGCCAACAAGCCCAGCAACGTCCCGATCGCCGCACCGATAAACACGGCAAACACGCCCGCCGCCAGCGAGATTTGCGCACCAACCAGGACACGGCTGAAAATGTCACGCCCCAGTGAATCGACGCCAAACCAGTGCTGCAAAGAAGGTCCGTTATTCAGATTGTCATAATCAAAATAATTTTCGGCGTCATAGGGAGCGATCCAGCGTGCAAAAATAGCCACCACAATCAATAAAATAACGAACAATGCGGCGGTCATCGCCATATGCTGACGGCGAAATCGTCGCCAGAATTCATGCCACGGTGTACGTACCTGGTCAGGTTTGACCAGTGGCATGGCGTTTAACACCGCCTGACGTCGCCAGTTAAATAGTCGCATCCTTACTTGTACCTGATAGCCGGGTTAATGGCGGCGTAAAGCACATCCACCACTAAGTTGATAAGAATAAATTCCAGCGAGAAAAGCAGAATTTCCGCCTGAATCACCGGGTAATCGCGCATTTCTACGGAGTCAACGAGTAAGCGTCCAAGTCCGGGCCAGTTGAAAACTTTCTCCACCACGATGGAACCACCGAGCAAGAAGCCAAACTGTAAGCCCATCATGGTCACTACCGGGATCATCGCGTTGCGTAGCCCGTGTTTGAGGACAACCCAGGTTTCGCTCACCCCTTTCGCCCTCGCGGTACGCATATAATCTTCGCTTAAAACATCGACAAACGACGCGCGGGTAAAGCGCGCCATCACGGCTGCCACTGCCGCGCCGAGCGTCAGGGAGGGTAAAATGTAGTGCTGCCAACTGTCTGCTCCCACGGTAGGCAGCCAGCCCAGTTCAACGGAGAATACCTGAATTAAAAGCATCCCCAGAGCAAATGCCGGAAACGAGATCCCCGACACCGCAATGGTCATACTCAATCGATCCGGCCAACGATTACGCCAGACGGCGGCGATAATTCCCGCCGCCATACCAAATATCACCGCCCAGACCATACTGGTTATGGTCAGCCACAGCGTTGGCATAAAGCGGCTGGCAATCTCATCGGCAACCGGACGACGCGACACCATCGACAGGCCAAAATCCCCCTGCACAGCATTGCTGATATAGTGCCAGAACTGGTGATACAGGGGCTGATCCAACCCCAGCTGCTGACGCACCAGTTCTATAACCTGCGCATCAGCTTCAGGCCCGGCAATCAATCGCGCCGGATCGCCGGGCAGCATATGGACAAATAAAAACACCAGCACCGAGACGATAAACAGCGTCGGAATCAACCCCAGTAAGCGTTTGATAACGTAATTAAGCATTCCACTCCCTGCGTTGCTTATTGCAAATCCGCGTCTTCAAAGCTGAAGCCGGTGTCTGGCATGATCCAAAAACCGGTCAGGTTTTTACTGTGTGCCGACACCAGTTTTTCTACCACCAGCGGGATCCACGGCGACTCTTGCCAGATGATATCCTGCGCCGCCTTATACAAGCGGGTCTTTTCCGCCGGATCATTAGTTTTCAGTGCCTGAGCCAGGAAGTCATCCACCTGTTTATTGCTGTAAAACGCGGTATTAAACAGCGTCGGTGGCCAGTTCTGCGAGGCAAACAGCGGCGATAGAGCCCAGTCAGCTTCGCCGGTTGAAGCCGACCAGCCAGTGTAGAACATCCGCACGCCGCTCTCTTTTTGCCCTTTACCTTCAACTTCTGCCGCCCGCTGTCCGGCATCCATCGCAGTCACCTGGGCTTTAATCCCGACCTGCGCTAACTGCTGCTGGGTAAATTGCAGCACTTTCTGCGCGGTGCTGTGGTTATGTGACGACCACAGCGTGGTACTGAAACCGTTGGGATATCCCGCCTCTTTCAGTAATTCGCGCGCTTTCACTGGATCGTAAGGCCACGGTTTATAACTTTGCGCGTAGGCGATACTCGGCGGTACCACACCAGTAGCTGGCGTTGCATAGCCCGCGAAGGCCACTTTCACCAGCGCCGGGCGGTTAATGGCGTAATTCAGCGCCTCACGGACCTTCGGGTTATCGAATGGCTTTTGCGTCACGTTCATACTGATATAACGCTGCATAATTGACGGACTGGCCATCAACTCGATATTTTTGTTTTTCTCCAGCAGTGTGGCCTGCTCGTAGGGAATGGGGAAAGCAAACTGCGCTTCACCGGTTTGCAACATTGCCGCGCGGGTGTTGTTATCCGCCACCGGACGCCAGGTTATGCTGTCCAGTTTGGGCAATCCTGGCTGCCAGTAACCCGCGAATTTTTTCACCTTCACAAAATCGGTCTGATTCCAGGTATCCAGTTCATACGGCCCGGTTCCCACCGGATGAAAACCAATCTCCTTGCCATATTTTTCCAGCGCTGCCGGTGAAATCATCGCGGTCGCCGGATGGGCAAGAATATTAATAAACGCTGAGAACGGCTGTTTGAGAGTAATCTTTACCGTTGTCGGATCGATCGCCTCCGTTTTGGCAATATTCTTATACAGGTTGTAGCGTTTAAGATGATTCGCCGGATCGCTGGCCCGGTCCAGATTCGCTTTTACCGCCGCTGCGTTGAAATCGGTGCCATCCTGGAATTTAATTCCTTCCCGCAGTTTCACGGTGTAAGTAAGGCCGTCATCGGAAACGGTATAACTCTCCGCCAGCACGTTTTTCAGTTTCATCTCTTTATCGAGACCGAACAGCCCCTGGTAAAACGATTTCGCTACGGCCTGAGATAACGTGTCATTCGCGTCATATGGATCGAGCGTGGTGAAGTTCGATCCTACCGCCACCACCACATCTTTGGCAGCGAATGCACAAGATGCCATCAACGCTGTCGCAATGCCCAGCGCCACTAACCCACTACGGTGTACAGCTCTTGCCATTTTATTCTCCGCCTGAATGTTATCTACGCATGAATGCGTATTCTGATTGTGGTTGTGCGACGTAATGCCCCGGCCCGACGCATTGCAACGAGACGGCTGCAACCTCTTCGCCACGCAGATGAATATTGCTGGGAAGATCGTCCGACAGCAGTACACGCTGCGGTCGTTGTCGGGACGGTTCAGCGACCGGAACTGCCGCCAGTAATTTACGCGTATAAGGATGCTTCGGGTTTTCGAAGACCGCGCGCCGTGGACCAATTTCAACAATTTGTCCGAGATACATCACCGCCACACGATGACTAATCCGCTCTACCACGGCCATATCGTGGGAGATAAACAGATACGCAATGCCGAAATCACGCTGGAGATCGAGCAACAAGTTGATAATCTGCCCGCGAATAGAAACATCCAGCGCCGAGACGGCTTCGTCGGCAATGATCACTTTTGGATTCAATGCCAACGCGCGAGCAATGCAGATGCGCTGGCGCTGACCGCCGGAAAACTCATGCGGGTAACGCCAGGCATGTTCCGGTAACAGGCCCACGCGCTCCAGCAACCACGCAACGCGTGCAGCCGCTTCTTTACCTGGCAATAAACCGTGTACGCGCAGCGGTTCGATAATCGAATCACCGATGGTCTGACGTGGGTCCAGCGAAGCGTAAGGGTCCTGAAAAATAAACTGAATATCCCGGCGCAAAGCCTGAAGTTTACCGGATGACAAGGTATCGATTCGCTGACCGTTAAAGATAATTTCGCCGCCCTGCGATTCGACCAGGCGCAGCAACGCCCGCCCGGTAGTGGATTTACCGCTGCCAGACTCGCCCACCAGCGATAGCGTTTCGCCAGGCCAGAGATCAAAACTGACTTTCTCAACGGCATGCACTTCCCGCGTTACGCGATTCAACAAACCGCTGCGCAAAGGGAAACGGGTGACCAGATTACGCACCCGTAAAACAGGTTCGCCATCCACCACCGTTTTCTGCTCGATGGGTGGTTCCTGTTTTGCTGGATGTTCAAGCGATATCAATGGGAAACGTCGGGGATAATCTAACCCTTTCATCGCACCAAGTTGCGGAACAGCAGCTAACAGCGCACGGGTATAAGGATGTTGCGGTGCATGAAAAATCTGTTCGACGCTACCCGTTTCCACCGCCTCGCCCTGATACATCACCAGTACCCGATCGGCAATCTCTGCCACCACGCCCATATCGTGAGTGATAAAGATAACGCCCATCGACATCTCTTTTTGCAATACTTTGATTAATTGCAGGATCTGCGCCTGAATAGTGACATCCAACGCGGTGGTTGGCTCATCGGCAATCAGCACCGCCGGGCGGCATGACAGCGCCATCGCAATCATCACTCGCTGGCGCATCCCGCCAGAGAGTTGATGCGGATAACGTGAAAGGATGGTTTGTGCCTCCGGAATGCGTACCTGATCCAGCATCCGCTTCGCCTCGATCATCGCTTCTTCACGACTGGCGTTCTGATGCAGACGAATTGATTCGGCAATCTGTTCACCCACAGTAAATACCGGGTTCAGCGATGTCATCGGTTCCTGAAATATCATCGCCATATCCGCACCGCGCACATGGCGCATTTGTGCAGCGCTCTGCTCGCTAAGTTCAATCACTTCACGACTGCGCCGCCGCAACAGCATTTGATCGCACTGCACTAAACCGCCCGCCTGTTCCAACAGGCGCATCAATGCCAGCGCAGTCACTGACTTACCGGAGCCGGATTCGCCAACAATTGCCAGCGTCTCACCACGTTGCAGGCTAAAAGAGAGATTGCGGACCGCAGCTATTTTGTGCTGCTCCTGCATAAAGGCAATATTCAGATTTTCAACCGCCAGCACATCACCGGCATCAAGTTCATCACTGTGTGGCAACGGTGTCCCCTTTTTCACGGTAGATACCGGTGGTTGGCGTATCGCCTGCGTAGCCCCAGGCGCGATACATTCCTTCGGTGTTAAACGGTAGCGCGACATTCCCTTCATGGTCGATAGCGATTAAGCCACCGCTACCGCCAAGCGCAGGGAGTTTTTCCATTACTACCCGCTCGCAGGCTTCCGCGAGACTTAATCCGCCGTAATCCATTAACGCGGCGATATCATATGCCGCCAGCGCGCGGATGAAGACTTCGCCCGTACCGGTACAGGAAACCGCCACACTGGCGTTATTGGCATAGCATCCGGCCCCCACTAAGGGACTATCGCCAACTCGTCCGGGTAATTTATTGGTCATTCCGCCCGTGGACGTGGCTGCCGCCAGATTGCCGTCTAAATCCAACGCCACGGCCCCCACGGTGCCCATTTTCTGTTTTTCATCCAGTGGCGCACCGCTATGGTCGAGAACCATTGCCCCTTCCTCGCGCGCTGCCAGTAGTTGTTCATAACGCAAAGGCGTGGAGAAAATCTCCGGCGAGACGCGCTCCATGCCATGAGCAAACGCAAAATTTTCTGCCCCTTCGCCAATCATCATCACATGCGGGCTTTGCTCCATCACCAGCCGGGCGGCAAGAACCGGATTACGCAGATGACTAACGCCCGCCACCGCACCGGCTTTCAGGGTGTTACCATCCATCACACAGGCGTCCAGTTCATGGGTTTCATCACGCGTAAAGACAGCGCCAATTCCGGCGTTAAACAGTGGACACTCTTCCAGCAGACGCACCGCTTCCGTCACCACATCCAGCGCACTTTCGCCCGCTTCCAGCATTTTCTGCCCGGTTTCAACAATGGCAGACAACGCCTCGATGTAGCGTAATTCCTGTTGCAGACTCATCTGCGCGCGGCTAATTGCACCTGCGCCACCATGAATTGCAATGACTGCTTTGCCCATAGTATTCGTCCATTAAGGGTGGCTCGCCACTTTTGCTATAAATATCAGAATTTTTATGAATTACTCATTCAATTTTTGAATATAGAAAGATGGATATGGCATGTAAAGGCAGGAGCCAGCGCTACGCCCGAGGTGGCATACAGTCTGTGGCGTTTTTCTGACATAATAGGCAAATTCGATTTTGCCTCCGCAGGAGTGTTTTCATGGAATTTACCACCGGATTGATGTCGCTCGACACCGCGCTTAATGAGATGCTTTCTCGCGTTACCCCACTGACCGCCCAGGAAACGCTGCCACTGGTACAGTGTTTTGGTCGTATTCTGGCGAGCGATGTCGTTTCGCCACTGGATGTCCCGGGGTTTGATAACTCCGCTATGGACGGCTACGCGGTGCGTTTAGCCGATATTGCCTCCGGGCAACCGCTGCCCGTTGCCGGTAAATCCTTTGCCGGTCAGCCGTACCATGGTGAATGGCCTGCGGGTACCTGCATTCGTATTATGACCGGTGCGCCGGTGCCAGAAGGCTGCGAAGCGGTGGTGATGCAGGAGCAGACTGAACAAACGGACAATGGCGTGCGTTTTACTGCTGAAGTGCGTAGCGGGCAAAATATTCGCCGTCGCGGTGAAGATATATCTGCAGGTGCGGTTGTTTTCCCGGCGGGGACTCGCCTGACTACCGCTGAACTGCCAGTGATTGCTTCGCTAGGGATTGCCGAAGTTCCGGTGATTCGTAAAGTGCGTGTAGCGCTTTTTTCTACCGGTGATGAACTCCAGTTGCCAGGCCAGCCGCTGGGCGACGGCCAAATCTACGATACCAACCGTCTCGCCGTACACCTGATGTTAGAACAGCTGGGATGCGAGGTAATCAACTTAGGGATTATCCGCGACGATCCCCATGCCCTGCGCGCCGCTTTTATTGAAGCCGACAGCCAGGCGGATGTGGTGATCAGTTCCGGCGGTGTTTCAGTGGGTGAAGCGGATTACACCAAAACCATTCTTGAAGAGCTGGGGGAGATCGCCTTCTGGAAGCTGGCGATTAAACCAGGTAAACCGTTCGCGTTCGGAAAACTTTCTAATAGCTGGTTCTGCGGCCTGCCGGGCAACCCGGTTTCAGCGACGCTGACCTTCTATCAACTGGTACAGCCTTTGCTGGCAAAACTAAGCGGCAATACCGCCAGCGGCCTGCCCGCGCGCCAGCGTGTGCGCACGGCATCGCCTCTGAAGAAATCGCCAGGACGCCTTGATTTCCAGCGCGGCGTGCTGCAACGCAACGCCGATGGCGAACTGGAAGTGACGACCACCGGACATCAGGGTTCACATATATTTAGCTCCTTTAGCCTCGGTAACTGCTTTATCGTGCTGGAGCGCGATCGCGGCAATGTTGAAGCGGGCGAATGGGTGGAAGTAGAACCGTTTAACGCGTTGTTCGGAGGCCTGTAATGGCGGAACTCAGCGATCAGGAGATGCTGCGCTACAACCGGCAAATCATTCTGCGCGGTTTTGATTTTGACGGTCAGGAGGCGCTAAAAGATTCTCGTGTGCTGATCGTCGGCCTTGGTGGACTCGGCTGCGCAGCTTCGCAGTATCTGGCAAGCGCCGGTGTCGGCAACCTGACGCTGCTCGACTTCGACACGGTTTCGCTCTCCAATCTGCAACGCCAGACGCTGCACAGTGATGCCACGGTCGGGCAACCAAAGGTGGAATCCGCCCGTGACGCCCTGACGCGGATCAACCCACATATCGCGATTACGCCAGTCAATGCGCTGCTTGATGACGCTGAACTTGCTGCGATGATTGCAAAACACGATCTGGTGCTCGACTGTACGGATAACGTTGCAGTACGTAATCAACTGAACGCAGGCTGTTTTGCCGCGAAGGTGCCGCTGGTTTCCGGCGCGGCAATTCGTATGGAAGGGCAAATCACCGTCTTCACTTATCAGGACGGCGAACCGTGCTATCGCTGCCTTAGCCGTTTGTTTGGCGAGAACGCGTTAACCTGCGTAGAAGCAGGCGTGATGGCACCGTTGATCGGCGTAATTGGTTCGTTGCAGGCAATGGAAGCGATCAAACTGCTGGCAGGTTATGGCAAACCAGCCAGCGGGAAAATCGTGATGTACGATGCGATGACCTGTCAGTTTCGCGAAATGAAACTGATGCGCAATCCGGGGTGTGAGGTGTGCGGGCAGTAATTGCCACCTCCAGGCCTGATAAGACGTGGCAGGCATCGGTGCACTCCGCCACGTCATCAGCAATTTATGAGGATGCAGAACGTCCGGTTAAATCGACGTTCTGCCAAACGCTCCCTGCCAGTCCTGCTCAAACTTCGCCACAGCGGCATCAACCGCCGGATAGCTAATCATCTGTTGTGCCACATCCAGTGGCAGAGTAATTGATTCACATCCTGCCAGTAAGCAGTCCAGCGCCTGACGCGGGGTTTTGAAACTTGCGGCTAACACTTTTGCCTGCGGCGCATGCATTTTCAATAACTGGTGTAAGTCGGTCACAGTCTGAATGCCGCTACCGCCCTGAGCATCAATACGATTAACGTAAGGCGCAACATATTCCGCACCTGCCAGCGCCGACAGTAGCCCTTGTGCTGCGCCATATACCGCGGTTCCCAGCGTCGGAATCCCTTCCGCTTTTAACATCTTAATTGCTGCCAGCCCCTCAGCGGTCACCGGAACTTTCACCACGATATCCGCAATAATAGAACGCAATTTACGTGCGTCATTCACCATCCCTTCAGCAGTGGTAGCCATTACCTGGGCAAACAGACGCCCCTGACCGCCCATCGCCTCGTGAAGTTGCGGAAGCACAACCTCCAGCGGTTTTTTACCCGCGGCGATAATGCTTGGGTTAGTGGTTACACCCGCCAGCGGAAAAATACGTGACAGCGCCTTCACCGCAACAACGTCTGAAGTATCCAGATACAGTTCCATAACCATCCTCAAAATGTACTTTTTGTCTGAATGTAGACTATCACGGGAAAACTCTCTGAACAGTTGACGCACATCAATCTAACTTTCATTCGAAAGTATTTTAATGTTTGAACGAAACAGAGAGGCAACTATGATTTTCAATATTCAGCGCTACTCGACCCATGATGGCCCCGGTATCCGCACGGTCGTATTTCTTAAAGGCTGTTCGCTGGGCTGCCGCTGGTGTCAGAACCCGGAAAGCCGCGCCCGCACGCAGGATCTGCTGTATGACACACGACTGTGTCTGGAAGGCTGCGAGCTGTGCGCTAAGGCCGCGCCGGAAGTGATTGAGCGCGCGCTGAATGGCTTGCTGATTCATCGGGAAAAGTTAACCCCGGAGCATTTTACGGCGCTAACCGACTGCTGCCCGACACAGGCGTTAACCGTGTGTGGTGAAGTGAAAAGCGTTGAGGAGATCATGGCGACCGTTCTGCGCGATAAACCGTTTTACGATCGCAGCGGCGGCGGCTTAACACTTTCTGGCGGTGAACCATTCATGCAGCCGGAAATGGCGACAGCGCTACTGCAAGCCAGCCACGAGGCCGGCATTCATACTGCGGTAGAAACCTGTCTGCATGTGCCGTGGAAATATATCGCCCCTTCTCTGCCCTATATCGATCTGTTTCTTGCCGATTTAAAACACGTTGCCGACGCGCCGTTTAAACAGTGGACCGACGGTAACGCCGCCAGAGTGCTGGATAACCTGAAAAAACTCGCCGCAGCGGGCAAAAAAATCATTATCCGCGTGCCGCTGATTCAGGGCTTTAATGCCGACGAAACCTCTGTGAAAGCCATTACCGATTTTGCCGCCGACGAGCTGCACGTTGGTGAAATTCATTTCCTGCCCTACCACACGCTGGGCATCAACAAATATCACTTACTTAATCTGCCCTATGACGCCCCGGAAAAACCGCTTGATGCGCCAGAACTGCTCGACTTTGCCCAGCAGTATGCCTGCCAGAAAGGGTTAACCGCGACCTTACGAGGATAACAACCATGACCACACTGAAACTGGACACGCTCAGCGACCGCATTAAAGCGCACAAAAATGCGCTGGTGCATATTGTGAAACCGCCGGTTTGTACCGAGCGCGCGCAGCACTATACCGAGATGTATCAACAACATCTCGATAAGCCGATCCCTGTACGTCGCGCGCTGGCGCTGGCACATCACCTGGCGAATCGCACTATCTGGATCAAGCACGATGAGTTGATCATCGGCAACCAGGCAAGCGAAGTTCGCGCCGCGCCGATCTTCCCGGAATATACTGTCTCGTGGATCGAAAAAGAGATTGATGATCTGGCAGATCGTCCCGGTGCTGGCTTTGCGGTGAGCGAAGAGAACAAACGCGTTCTGCATGAAGTGTGCCCGTGGTGGCGCGGTCAGACCGTACAGGATCGCTGCTACGGCATGTTTACCGATGAGCAAAAAGGTCTGCTGGCGACCGGCATCATTAAAGCGGAAGGCAATATGACCTCCGGCGATGCGCACCTGGCGGTCAATTTCCCGCTGCTGCTGGAAAAAGGGCTTGATGGTCTGCGCGAGAAAGTAGCGGAACGTCGCTCGCGCATCAACCTGACGGTGCTGGAAGATTTACACGGTGAGCAATTCCTGAAAGCGATTGATATCGTGCTGGTGGCAGTCAGTGAACACATTGAACGTTTCGCTGCCCTGGCGCGTGAAATGGCCGCGACCGAAACCCGCGAAAGCCGTCGCGATGAACTGCTGGCGATGGCAGAAAACTGCGATCTTATCGCCCACCAACCGCCGCAGACTTTCTGGCAGGCGCTGCAACTGTGTTACTTCATCCAGTTGATTTTGCAGATCGAATCTAACGGTCACTCGGTATCGTTTGGTCGTATGGACCAGTATCTCTACCCGTACTATCGCCGTGACGTTGAACTGAACCAGACACTGGATCGCGAACACGCCATCGAGATGCTGCATAGCTGCTGGTTGAAATTGCTGGAAGTGAACAAAATCCGCTCCGGCTCACACTCAAAAGCCTCTGCGGGAAGTCCGCTGTATCAGAACGTCACCATTGGCGGGCAAAATCTGGTTGATGGTCAACCGATGGACGCGGTAAATCCACTCTCTTATGCGATCCTCGAATCTTGCGGTCGCCTGCGTTCGACTCAGCCTAACCTCAGCGTGCGTTACCATGCGGGTATGAGTAACGATTTCCTCGACGCCTGTGTTCAGGTGATCCGCTGCGGCTTCGGGATGCCGGCGTTCAACAACGACGAAATCGTCATCCCGGAATTTATTAAACTCGGTATTGAACCGCAGGACGCTTACGACTACGCAGCGATTGGTTGTATCGAAACCGCCGTCGGTGGCAAATGGGGCTATCGCTGTACCGGCATGAGCTTTATCAACTTCGCCCGCGTGATGCTGGCGGCGCTGGAAGGCGGTCGTGATGCCACCAGCGGTAAAGTGTTCCTGCCACAAGAAAAAGCGTTGTCAGCGGGTAACTTCAACAACTTCGATGAAGTAATGGACGCATGGGATACGCAAATCCGTTACTACACGCGTAAATCAATCGAAATCGAATATGTCGTCGACACCATGCTGGAAGAGAACGTACACGATATTCTCTGCTCGGCGCTGGTGGATGACTGTATTGAGCGAGCGAAAAGTATCAAGCAAGGCGGCGCGAAATATGACTGGGTTTCTGGCCTGCAGGTCGGCATTGCTAACCTCGGCAACAGCCTGGCGGCAGTGAAGAAACTGGTATTTGAACAGGGCGCGATTGGTCAGCAACAGCTGGCTGCCGCACTGGCGGATGACTTCGACGGCCTGACTCACGAGCAGCTGCGTCAGCGGCTGATTAACGGTGCGCCTAAGTACGGCAACGACGATGATACTGTCGATACGCTGCTGGCTCGCGCTTATCAGACCTATATCGACGAACTAAAACAGTACCATAACCCGCGCTATGGTCGTGGTCCGGTTGGCGGCAATTATTACGCGGGTACGTCGTCTATCTCCGCTAACGTACCCTTTGGCGCGCAGACGATGGCAACGCCGGACGGACGTAAAGCGCATACCCCGCTGGCAGAAGGCGCTAGTCCGGCCTCCGGTACTGATCATCTTGGACCTACTGCGGTCATTGGCTCGGTGGGTAAACTGCCTACGGCAGCGATTCTCGGCGGCGTGCTGCTCAACCAGAAACTGAATCCAGCAACGCTGGAGAACGAATCTGACAAGCAGAAACTGATGATACTGCTACGCACCTTCTTTGAAGTGCATAAAGGCTGGCATATTCAGTACAACATCGTTTCCCGCGAAACGCTGCTGGAAGCGAAAAAACATCCGGATCAGTACCGCGATCTGGTAGTGCGTGTCGCAGGCTATTCCGCCTTCTTCACCGCGCTCTCTCCAGACGCTCAGGACGATATCATCGCCCGTACTGAACATATGCTGTAATCTCCTCAGCCCGGCGGCGTCGTCGCCGGGCTAAATCATTCACATCATCAATTTCAGCCTCGCTTTCATTCGAAATATAATTTGTGCTCTGCGTCACATTGTTATTACACTGTTACGGTTTCATTTTCGAGCCAGGAGCACACCTATGAGCGTAAAAGTTATCGTCACAGACATGGACGGTACTTTTCTTAACGACGCCAAAACGTACAACCAACCACGTTTTATGGCGCAATATCAGGAACTGAAAAAGCGCGGCATTGAGTTCGTTGTCGCCAGCGGTAATCAGTATTACCAGCTTATTTCGTTTTTTCCTGAGCTAAAGGATGAGATCTCTTTTGTCGCGGAAAACGGCGCACTGGTTTACGAACATGGCAAGCAACTGTTCCACGGCGAACTGACCCGACATGAATCGCGGATTGTTATTGGCGAGTTGCTAAAAGATAAGCAACTCAATTTTGTCGCCTGCGGTCAGCAAAGTGCATATGTCAGCGAAAACGCCCCCGAAGCATTCGTCGCACTGATGGCAAAACACTACCATCGCCTGAAACCTGTAAAAGATTATCAGGAGATTGACGACGTACTGTTCAAGTTTTCGCTCAACCTGCCGGATGAACAAATCCCGTTAGTGATCGACAAACTACACATAGCGCTGGATGGCATTATGAAACCCGTTACCAGTGGTTTTGGCTTTATCGACCTGATTATTCCCGGTCTACATAAAGCAAACGGTATTTCGCGGTTACTGAAACGCTGGGATCTGTCGCCGCAAAATGTGGTAGCGATTGGCGACAGCGGTAACGATGCGGAGATGCTGAAAATGGCGCGTTATTCCTTTGCGATGGGCAATGCTGCGGAAAACATTAAACAAATCGCCCGTTACGCTACCGATGATAATAATCATGAAGGCGCGCTGAATGTGATTCAGGCGGTGCTGGATAATATCGCTCCTTTCAATTGTTGATCTTCCCCCTGGCCGAAGTGACCACTTCGGCCTCTCTCCTTTTTGCTCGCTTTGTGCACTGACTCAAGATTTTTATCTTGCGTTAACTTATTTTTAACTTAATGTATCAATCGCAATCATTTTACTTTCGAATGAAAGAAGCGAGGTTGATATGACTTTTTCCTGTGAGATGCTGCCCACAGATGCGAAAGCAGCTATCCGAGAGATGAAAGCTGCGCTGCGGGAACAGCTCAGTGATGTGCAACAGGTTTTCGATACACTCTCTGCAAAAATCGAAACGCGTGTTGCTGAAATCGATGCCCTAAAAGCGCAAGGGCTGCCGGTTTGGCCGGAAGTTTCTTATAGTGATATTGCCGCAGGTACAGTAAGCGATGCCACTCGCAATGAAATTAAACGTCGCGGTTGTGCAGTCATAAAAGGCCATTTCCCTCGCGAGCAGGCGATGGCGTGGGATCGTGCCATGCTCGATTATCTTGATATCAATCATTTTGATGATGTTTATAAAGGCCCTGGCGACAGTTTTTTCGGCTCGCTGGAGGCTTCTCGTCCCGAAATCTATCCCATTTACTGGTCGCAAGCACAGATGCAGGCGCGGCAGAGCGAAAACATGGCTGCTGTGCAATCTTTTCTAAACCGACTGTGGAAGTCTGAAAGCAACGGCAAACAGTGGTTTAATCCTGATATCAGTGTGATTTATCCAGACAGGATCCGCCGCCGCCCTCCAGGTACTACATCTAAAGGCCTGGGCGCGCATACCGATTCTGGTGCGCTGGAACGGTGGTTATTACCCGCTTATCAGCGCGTTTTTGCCAATGTGTTTAATGGTAATTTCGATGATTACGATCCCTGGGATGCTGCACACCGGACCGATGTCGAAGAGTACACGGTAGATAACACTACAAAATGTTCGGTGTTCCGCACGTTTCAGGGCTGGACGGCGCTCTCTGATATGTTATCGGGTCAGGGATTGTTACATGTGGTGCCTATCCCGGAAGCGATGGCGTATGTTTTATTGCGCCCGCTGCTGGATGACGTACCGGACGATGAACTGTGCGGGGTTGCACCTGGCAAAGTTCTGCCCATTTCAGAGAAATGGCATCCACTACTGCTTAAAGCGCTGACTTCCATTCCCGCGATAACAGCAGGGGATTCCGTCTGGTGGCACTGCGATGTGATTCACTCCGTCGCGCCAGTAGACAATCAACAGGGTTGGGGCAACGTGATGTACATTCCTGCGGCACCGATGTGCGAGAAAAATCGGGCTTATGCACACAAAGTCAAAATGGCGCTGGAAAAAGGCGCATCACCTGGCGACTTCCCGCGGGAAGATTATGAAGCAAACTGGGAAGGCCGCTTTACGCTGGAGGATCTGAACATTCACGGTAAGCGCGCACTGGGCATGGATGTTTGAGAGTTAATGGAAGTGAATTGATGTGGGATTAAGAAAATCGATTCAACGTTACTCAGATTGCTGACAAATGCGCTTTGTTAATGCCTGATGCGGCGTTAACGCCTTATCCGGCCTACAAAGTCCTGCAGATTCAATATATTGCAGGTACTGCGTAGGCCTGATAAGCATAGCGCATCAGGCAATCTTGCGTTTGTCATCAGCCGCCGTCACCCCGACAGTATCGGGCTGACGGATAATAACTTACTCGATCCCTTTACTACGCAGATAATCTTCGTAATTACCGCTAAAGTCGATCACGCGTTCCGGGGTGATTTCCAGAATTCGGGTCGCCAGGGAGCTTACAAACTCACGGTCGTGAGACACAAAGATCAGCGTGCCCTGATACAGTTCCAGCGCCATGTTCAGCGACTCAATGGATTCCATATCCAGGTGGTTGGTCGGTTCGTCCATGATCAGAATGTTCGGCTTCTGCATCATTAACTTACCAAACAGCATCCGCCCTTTCTCCCCACCGGAAAGCACTTTCGCTGGCTTTTTGATGTCGTCCTGGCTGAACAGTAAACGACCGAGAATGCTGCGTACCGCCTGCTCGTCATCGCCTTCCTGCTTCCACTGGCTCATCCATTCGAACACGGTCAGATCATTTTCGAACTCATATTCATGGTCCTGGGCGTAGTAACCAATGCGCGCGTTCTCAGACCATTTTACGGTGCCGCTGTCCGGTTGCAGATCGCCCACCAGCGTTTTCAGCAGCGTTGATTTACCGACGCCGTTGGTACCCAGTACAGCCAGTTTTTCACCCACTTCCAGCAGCAGGTTGAGATTTTTAAACAGTGGACCGTTATCAAACCCTTTAGTCAGACCTTCCACTTCCAGCGCGTTACGGAACAGTTTCTTATCCTGTTCAAAACGGATGAACGGGTTCTGACGGCTGGAGGCTTTCACCTCTTCCAGTTTGATTTTATCAATCTGGCGCGCGCGCGAAGTTGCCTGGCGAGATTTCGAGGCGTTGGCGCTAAAGCGGCTAACGAAAGATTGCAACTCAGCAATCTGCGCTTTCTTCTTGGCGTTATCAGCCAGCAGACGTTCACGCGCCTGAGTCGCCGCCGTCATGTACTCATCGTAGTTGCCCGGATAAACGCGCAGCTCGCCGTAATCCAGATCCGCCATGTGGGTACAAACCATGTTAAGGAAGTGACGGTCGTGCGAGATGATGATCATGGTGCTGTCACGCTCGTTCAGCACCTGTTCCAGCCAGCGAATGGTGTCGATGTCGAGGTTGTTGGTCGGTTCGTCGAGCAGGAGAATGTCCGGATCAGCAAACAGCGCCTGCGCCAGCAGCACACGCAGCTTCCAGCCAGGAGCAACTTCACTCATCGGGCCGTAGTGCTGTTCCACTGGAATTCCCACGCCAAGCAACAGTTCACCAGCGCGAGCTTCCGCAGAGTAACCGTCCAGTTCGCCGTATTTCACTTCCAGATCGGCCACTTTATAGCCGTCTTCTTCACTCATTTCCGGCAAAGCATAGATGCGGTCACGCTCCTGCTTCACTTCCCACAACTCTTTATGCCCCATGATCACCGTATCCAGCACAGTGAACTCTTCAAAGGCAAACTGATCCTGACGCAGCTTACCAATGCGCTCGTTGGGATCGAGGGAAACGTTACCCAACGTCGGCTCTAAGTCGCCGCCGAGGATCTTCATAAAGGTGGATTTACCACTACCGTTCGCGCCAATCAGGCCGTAACGGTTGCCGCCGCCAAATTTGACGGAAATGTTTTCAAACAACGGCTTACTGCCGAACTGCATGGTGACGTTACTGGAAACTAACACAGGCGTATCCTGAAAAGAGATATGACAAACCGCGCATTATGCCATAAATCTGAAAGAAGATCCTGCTCCTCGCTTAAGGTCTACACTCAAGCCAAAGGCAAAAAATGTGATTTCGTACACATCTGATTTCACTGTGAGCTGGAATGAACTTATAATGCGCTTCCAATACTCTAATATTCTCAACCCAATGGCCTGCCAGGCACAAAATCTCGCTTAACATGAATATGAAATTGAAAACATTATTCGCAGCGGCCTTCGCTGTTGTCGGCTTTTGCAGTACCGCCTCTGCGGTAACTTATCCTCTGCCAACCGACGGGAGTCGCCTGGTTGGTCAGAATCAGGTGATCACCATTCCTGAAGGTAACACTCAGCCGCTGGAGTATTTTGCCGCCGAGTACCAGATGGGACTTTCCAATATGATGGAAGCGAACCCGGGTGTGGATACCTTCCTGCCGAAAGGCGGTACTGTACTGAACATTCCGCAGCAGCTGATCCTGCCGGATACCGTTCATGAAGGCATCGTCATTAACAGTGCAGAGATGCGTCTGTATTACTATCCGAAAGGAACCAACACCGTTATCGTGCTGCCGATCGGCATTGGTCAGTTAGGCAAAGACACGCCTATCAACTGGACCACCAAAGTTGAGCGTAAAAAAGCAGGCCCGACCTGGACGCCGACCGCCAAAATGCACGCAGAGTACCGCGCTGCGGGCGAACCGCTTCCGGCTGTCGTTCCGGCAGGTCCGGATAACCCGATGGGTCTGTATGCACTCTACATCGGTCGCCTGTACGCTATCCATGGCACCAACGCCAACTTCGGTATCGGCCTGCGTGTAAGTCATGGCTGTGTGCGTCTGCGTAACGAAGACATTAAATTCCTGTTCGAGAAAGTGCCTGTCGGTACTCGCGTGCAGTTTATTGATGAGCCGGTGAAAGCGACTACCGAACCAGACGGCAGCCGTTACATTGAAGTCCATAACCCGCTGTCTACCACCGAAGCCCAGTTTGAAGGTCAGGAAATTGTGCCAATTACCCTGACGAAGAGCGTGCAGACAGTGACCGGTCAGCCAGATGTTGACCAGGTTGTTCTTGATGAAGCGATCAAAAATCGTTCCGGGATGCCGGTTCGTCTGAATTAATCGTCAAAACGTAAAACAGAGGCGGATTCATAATCCGCCTTTTTTATTTGGCCAGACCCTAGTTGGCTGGGAGTATAACCAACAAAACATATCCCACCAGCGCCGCCCACAACAGCATCGGTATTGAATAGAGATGGAAACGCCACCAGATACGGCGATCGTTCGCCATCCGTAACGCAATCAAATTTGCCAGCGATCCGGGTAATAAACCAAAGCCCCCTACGTTTACCGCCCATGCCAGCAGCAACGACGGCGGCACATAGTTCAGCAACAATATGGTACTCGGCACGTTACTGATCACCTGCGATAAACCGATTGCCGTTAACCATAATCCGGGTTCGGATAAATGACTCACGTTACTTAACACCCCCTGCAAAGCTGGCAGTTGGGTTAGTAAATGGACGTCGATAAACATCGCCATAAACACTAGCAGCAGCGTCCAGTCCACACTGAGCACCACGCGACGTGCCAGCAGCGTAAAGCCCACCGCCACAATCACCAGTCCCCACAGCTCTTGTTTTAACTCCAGCGCCATCAGAAAGACGATATACAGCCCCAGACAACTCCACACCAGCCGCGGTTTCCACTCCGGCGTTTGCGCCCCCGTATGGTATTGCAGCGCCTTTCCAGGGAAACAACACCAGCACAACAGCAGGAGTGTCAGCATCATTGCGCCAGCCAGCGGTGCCATTTGGGCAATAAATCCGGCAAACGAAAGACCAGAACGTCCCCAGATAAGAATATTTTGCGGGTTGCCAATTGGCGTCAGTAGCGAACCAGCGTTGACTGCCAGCGCCTCAAAAATAATCAGCCGATTAACCGGGATCTCACACAGTCTTTTTAGCGTGATAGTCAGCGGAACAACAATAAACAGCGCGACATCGTTGGTCAGAAAGGTAGAAAGCAGCGCCGCCGCCAGCACCATAAACATCGCCAGCCGACGCTCCGTAGCAAAGCGGCGCACCATTTTGCGCCCCAGCACATCAAAATAACCGCTTAACTCCACACCTTTGGTCAGCAGCATCAGGCCGCTTAAGGTGATGATGGTGTGCCAGTCGATAGCAGCAGGCCAGGATTTCGGTGCAAAGGGCACGAAAAAGCTTAATCCGATACCAACAAGAATTAATAACTGAAAAAAACGATCGCCTTGCAGCGTGCGTAAAAAAGGCAGGCTCATTTGGCACCGTGTTTCTGGGTAAACAAACGAAAGGCATCCAGCGTCTCTTCACTAACATGGTGCTCCATGCCTTCCGCGTCGCGACGGGCGATTTCCGGACTGACGCCCAACACCAACAAGAAATTTTCGACTATCTGATGTCGCTCGCGGCTTTCCTGCGCCAGCTTCTCTCCTTCTGCCGTTAAAAACACGCCTCGCCAGGGGATCATTTCAATCAGCCCCATGGTTGCCAGCCGCTTAAGCATTTTAGCCACCGTCGGTTGCGAAACTCCCAGACGAGCAGCCATGTCCACCTGACGAGCTTCCCCCACTTCCCTGATCAAGTCAGAAATCAGCTCAACGTAATCATCAATAAGCTCGCGCCGATGCGCCTCTCTGACCTGGCGGAACCCTTCAACGTGCTCTTCCACGTTCACTAACTGCGTCACTTTTTTTGCTGTTGGCGTACCTGCGCGACGACTCATTGTGCTTCCTCATTATGGTGACGCATACATAGCGTTCTCATTTCGTGCGCACATTGTAAACCAGAGTTGCGAAGGTACAAAAAATTAACGTTTTAGCAATAGCTATATAATATAGCCTGTGCTATATCTGTATGTAATGCAATCATCCCTCAAGGATCGACGGGATTAGCAAGTCAGGAGGTCTTATGAATGAGTTCAAGAGGTGTATGCGCGTGTTTAGTCATTCTCCCTTTAAAGTACGGTTAATGCTGCTCTCTATGTTGTGCGATATGGTCAACAACAAACCGCAGCAAGATAAACCTTCAGATAAATAGCGGCGTCGCGGTACGCCGCTTCACTCCTGCTTTTATGCAGGCATAACGCGTTTTGGTCTGAAAAACCCCACTTTTTGTCGGATTTGCAATCCCCTTCGCAAAAGATTTGTTCGTCAGTAGTTGACCTGAACGGCGGCTCGCTCTATCTTCTTGCAGCCCTGCGTATATTGCGGCTCGCGGATGCGGCCCCCTTTCCCCTCTTCACGCACTCTTGCAGGTATTGACCCTTGACGCCAGGGTAAGCACATGGCGTTTGTTACGATAGTGGCATATGAATTTAACCCTCAAAGAATCGCTTGTTACCCGTAGCCGGGTATTTAGCCCGTGGACTGCGTTCTACTTTTTACAGTCGCTATTAATTAACCTCGGCTTAGGTTACCCCTTCAGTTTGCTCTACACCGCTGCGTTTACGGCTATTTTGCTTTTGCTATGGCGAACATTGCCTCACGTACAAAAAGTTCTGGTCGGTGTCAGTTCGCTGGTGGCGGCTTGTTATTTCCCTTTTGCTCAGGCCTACGGCGCACCTAATTTCAATACATTGCTGGCATTGCACTCCACCAATATGGAAGAGTCGACCGAAATCCTGACGATTTTTCCGTGGTACAGCTACCTGGTCGGCTTATTTATTTTTGCGCTCGGCGTAATAGCAATCAGGCGAAAAAAAGAGAATGAAAAAGCGCACTGGAATACCTTCGACAGCCTGTGTCTGGTATTCAGTGTGGCGACATTTTTTGTTGCTCCCGTGCAAAACCTGGCCTGGGGCGGCGTATTTAAACTGAAAGATACTGGCTATCCGGTATTTCGTTTTGCTAAGGATGTCATCGTCAATAATAACGAGGTGATTGAAGAGCAAGAACGGATGGCAAAACTGTCCGGAATGAAAGATACCTGGACGGTCACTGCCGTTAAGCCGAAGTATCAGACCTATGTGGTGGTGATCGGTGAAAGCGCGCGTCGCGATGCCCTCGGTGCCTTTGGCGGTCACTGGGACAATACCCCGTTTGCCAGCAGCGTTAACGGTTTGATATTTGCTGACTACATTGCCGCCAGTGGCTCCACGCAGAAATCGCTTGGCTTAACGCTCAATCGCGTAGTCGATGGCAAACCACAGTTTCAGGATAACTTTGTCACCCTGGCAAATCGCGCGGGCTTCCAGACCTGGTGGTTTTCCAACCAGGGTCAAATCGGCGAATACGATACCGCCATCGCCAGCATCGCCAAACGAGCAGATGAAGTGTACTTCCTGAAAGAAGGTAATTTTGAAGCAGATAAAAACACGAAAGACGAAGCGTTACTGGATATGACCGCTCAAGTGCTGGCGCAAGAGCACTCGCAACCGCAGCTGATTGTTCTACATCTGATGGGCTCGCATCCGCAGGCCTGCGACCGGACACAAGGCAAATACGAAACCTTTGTGCAATCAAAAGAAACGTCGTGCTATCTCTATACCATGACGCAAACAGACAATTTACTGCGTAAGCTGTACGATCAGTTACGCAACAGCGGCAGTAGCTTCTCGCTGGTTTACTTTTCCGACCACGGTCTGGCCTTTAAAGAGCGCGGCAAAGACGTGCAATACCTTGCCCATGATGATAAGTATCAGCAAAATTTCCAGGTGCCTTTTATGGTCATTTCCAGCGACGATAAAGCGCATCGGGTGATTAAAGCCCGCCGCTCGGCCAATGACTTCTTAGGCTTTTTCTCCCAGTGGACGGGAATTAAAGCGAAGGAAATAAATATCAAATACCCGTTTATATCTGAGAAGAAAGCCGGGCCGATATACATCACCAACTTCCAGTTACAGAAGGTGGATTACAACCATCTCGGAACCGATATTTTCGACCCGAAACCTTAAAAACAAAAATCCGCCCCGAGAGGCGGATTTTTTATATCACCGAAGTGATTAGAAGCGGTAACCAACACCGGCAATCCAGGTGCCTACGTCAACGCTACGAATACGGCTCTGCTCGTAAGAGAAGTCCAGAGCAACGTTTTCCATCGGGTTGAACTGCAGACCAGCACCGTAGGAGAAACCGTAGTCGCTGGTGTCGTGTTTGTAGGTCGGGTATTCAGTGGTCTGGAATTTACCATAACCCACACCCACTACACCGTAGATGCTTGCCCAGTCGTTAATGCGGTAAGCCGGACCAGCAGTGATGCCGTAGTACTGGTTTTTGTTGTAGTCACCAGAGCTTGCAGTACGGCTTTTCTCGGTGTAAGTGAAAGAACCGATCACACCCAGCGGGCTGTTGTCTTCTTCATAGCGGTATTTCAGGTTGAAACCGCCCATTTTGTTCATTTGGCCCTGAGCGTCGCTCTGTGCGTAACCGCCAGTTACAGTAGAAGTCGCAGCTACGGAAGTACCTGCGGTGAAAGCCAGAACTGCGGCCAGTGCTGAAAGACATGCAATTTTTTTCATAACCACCTCAAATGTGATTCAAATAAGTCCTAAGTTTTAAATATATCAAAAATTAATGGGAAACTCTTCGCGATTTGTGATGTCTAACGGGCCATTTCATGTAACAGAACGTTTCCATACACCGCTATCCATCTAAATTTAAATCACTTTTTCAGAGAACTGCATAAGTATTACGCATGTTTTCCCTGTCATTCATCCAGATTATTCCTAATCACCAGACTAATGATTCCATCAATCCTGGCGCATTTTAGTCAAAACGGGGGAAAATTTTTTCAACAAATGCTCAACCAGCATTGGGTATATCCAGTACACTCCACGCTTTACTTAGGTTTAGATATTTGTGGGAGAAAGGATGCCTGGTTCATTACGTAAAATGCCGGTCTGGTTACCAATAGTCATATTGCTCGTTGCCATGGCGTCTATTCAGGGTGGAGCCTCGTTAGCTAAGTCACTTTTTCCTCTGGTGGGCGCACCGGGTGTCACTGCGCTGCGTCTGGCATTAGGAACGCTGATCCTCATCGCGTTCTTTAAGCCATGGCGACTGCGCTTTGCCAAAGAGCAGCGGTTACCGCTGTTGTTTTACGGCGTTTCGCTGGGTGGGATGAATTATCTTTTTTATCTTTCTATTCAGACGGTACCGCTGGGTATTGCGGTGGCGCTGGAGTTCACCGGACCACTGGCGGTGGCGCTGTTCTCTTCTCGTCGCCCGGTAGATTTCGTCTGGGTTGTGCTGGCGGTTCTTGGTCTGTGGTTCCTGCTACCGCTGGGGCAAGACGTTTCCCATGTCGATTTAACCGGCTGTGCGCTGGCTCTGGGGGCCGGGGCTTGTTGGGCTATTTACATTTTAAGTGGGCAACGCGCAGGAGCGGAACATGGCCCTGCGACGGTGGCAATTGGTTCGTTGATTGCAGCGTTAATTTTCGTGCCAATTGGAGCGCTTCAGGCTGGTGAAGCACTCTGGCACTGGTCGGTTATTCCATTGGGTCTGGCGGTCGCTATTCTCTCGACCGCTCTGCCTTATTCGCTGGAAATGATTGCCCTCACCCGTTTGCCAACGCGCACATTTGGTACGCTGATGAGCATGGAACCGGCGCTGGCTGCCGTTTCCGGGATGATTTTCCTCGGAGAAACACTGACACCCATACAGCTGCTGGCGCTCGGCGCTATCATCGCCGCTTCAATGGGTTCTACGCTGACAGTACGCAAAGAGAGCAAAATAAAAGAATTAGACATTAATTAAATTTACATTTCTGCATGGTTATGCATAACCATGCAGAATTTATCGCTACTTTTCCTCTACACCGTCTTTATATATCGAATTATGCAAAAGCATATTTATTCCGAAAATTCCTGTCGAGCAAATAAATAAGAATTGTTCTTATCAATATATCTAACTCATTGAATCTTTATTGGTTTTGTTTTTTCACGCTTGTTACCACTATTAGTGTGATAGGAACAGCCAGAATAGCGGAACACATAGCTGGTGCTATACTTAGTCTCGTTAATTACTGGGACATAACATCAAGAGGATATGAAATTATGAGTACCGCTAAATTAGTTAAATCAAAAGCGACCAATCTGCTTTATACCCGCAACGATGTCTCTGACAGCGAGAAAAAAGCAACAGTAGAGTTGCTGAATCGCCAGGTTATCCAGTTTATTGATCTTTCTTTGATTACCAAACAAGCGCACTGGAACATGCGCGGCGCTAACTTCATTGCCGTACATGAAATGCTGGATGGCTTCCGCACCGCACTGATCGATCATCTGGATACCATGGCAGAACGTGCAGTGCAGCTGGGCGGTGTAGCTCTGGGGACCACTCAAGTTATCAACAGCAAAACCCCGCTGAAAAGTTACCCGCTGGACATCCACAACGTTCAGGATCACCTGAAAGAACTGGCTGACCGTTACGCAATCGTCGCTAATGACGTACGCAAAGCGATTGGCGAAGCGAAAGATGACGACACCGCAGATATCCTGACCGCCGCATCTCGCGACCTGGATAAATTCCTGTGGTTTATCGAGTCTAACATCGAATAAATCCATCGCTGATGGTGCAGAACTTTAGTACCCGATTAAAGCGGCTTCCTGACAGGAGGCCGTTTTGTTTTGCAGCCTGCCTCAACGCACTTATTTAGTGCATCCTTCTGCTATCCCCAGCTGATTAAGTAAATTTTTTGTATCCACATCATCACACAATCGTTACATAAAGATTGTTTTTTCATCAGGTTTTACGCTAAATAATCACTGTGTTGAGTGCACAATTTTAGCGCACCAGTTTGGTGCCCCAGAATGGTGCATCTTCAGGGTATTGCCCTATAAATCGTGCATCACGTTTTTACCGCATCTCGATAAATCAATGAGTTGCAAAATTGGCACGATTTTTTCATATATGTGAATGTCACGCAGGGGATCGTCCCGTGGATAGAAAAAAGGAAATGCTATGAAGTCTGTATTAAAAGTTTCACTGGCTGCACTGACCCTGGCTTTTGCGGTTTCTTCTCATGCCGCGGATAAAAAATTAGTTGTCGCGACGGATACCGCCTTCGTTCCGTTTGAATTTAAACAGGGTGATAAATATGTAGGCTTTGACGTTGATCTGTGGGCTGCCATCGCTAAAGAACTGAAGCTGGATTACGAACTGAAGCCGATGGATTTCAGTGGGATCATTCCGGCACTGCAAACCAAAAACGTCGATCTGGCGCTGGCGGGCATCACCATTACCGACGAGCGTAAAAAAGCGATCGATTTCTCTGACGGCTACTACAAAAGCGGCCTGTTAGTGATGGTGAAAGCCAACAATAACGATGTGAAAAGCGTGAAAGATCTCGACGGGAAAGTGGTTGCTGTGAAGAGCGGCACTGGCTCCGTTGATTACGCGAAAGCAAACATCAAAACTAAAGATCTGCGTCAGTTCCCGAACATCGATAACGCCTATATGGAACTGGGCACCAACCGCGCAGACGCCGTTCTGCACGATACGCCAAACATTCTGTACTTCATCAAAACCGCCGGTAACGGTCAGTTCAAAGCGGTAGGTGACTCTCTGGAAGCACAGCAATACGGTATTGCGTTCCCGAAAGGTAGCGACGAGCTGCGTGACAAAGTCAACGGCGCGTTGAAAACCCTGCGCGAGAACGGAACTTACAACGAAATCTACAAAAAATGGTTCGGTACTGAACCGAAATAATAACGCTACGCCTGTAAGGCGCACTGGCAGTTCCCTCTCCCCTCTGGGGAGAGGATTAGGGTGAGGGGCGCAAACCCGCTCCGGGGCCATTAATTACCCTGAATTTGATTATTTACACCACGGTAACAGGAACAACATATGCAGTTTGACTGGAGTGCCATCTGGCCTGCCATTCCGCTTCTGATTGAAGGTGCCAAAATGACCCTGTGGATCTCGGTCCTCGGTCTGGCTGGCGGCCTGGTGATCGGATTGCTGGCAGGTTTTGCACGCACCTTCGGTGGTTGGATAGCCAACCACGTCGCGCTGGTCTTTATTGAAGTGATCCGCGGCACACCTATCGTCGTCCAGGTGATGTTTATCTATTTCGCCCTGCCGATGGCGTTTAACGACTTACGCATCGACCCGTTTACTGCGGCGGTGGTCACCATCATGATCAACTCCGGCGCGTACATTGCGGAAATCACGCGTGGTGCGGTGCTGTCTATTCACAAAGGTTTTCGTGAAGCAGGACTGGCGCTCGGTCTTTCACGTTGGGAAACCATTCGCTACGTCATTTTACCGCTGGCACTGCGTCGTATGCTGCCGCCGCTGGGTAACCAGTGGATCATCAGCATTAAAGACACCTCGCTGTTTATTGTTATCGGCGTGGCGGAACTGACCCGTCAGGGGCAAGAAATTATTGCCGGTAACTTCCGCGCCCTTGAGATCTGGAGCGCCGTGGCGGTGTTCTATCTGATTATTACCCTGGTGCTGAGCTTTATTCTGCGTCGTCTGGAAAGAAGGATGAAAATCCTGTGATTGAATTTAAAAACGTCTCCAAGCATTTTGGTCCAACCCAGGTGCTGCACAATATCGATTTGAACATTGCTCAGGGCGAAGTCGTGGTGATTATCGGGCCGTCCGGTTCCGGTAAATCGACCCTGCTGCGCTGCATCAACAAACTGGAAGAAATCACCTCCGGCGATCTGATTGTCGATGGCCTGAAGGTTAACGATCCGAAAGTTGATGAGCGCCTGATTCGCCAGGAAGCGGGTATGGTGTTCCAGCAGTTTTACCTCTTCCCGCATCTGACGGCGCTGGAAAACGTCATGTTTGGCCCGCTACGCGTGCGTGGCGCGAATAAAGAAGAGGCGGAAAAACTGGCGCGTGAGCTGCTGGCGAAAGTCGGTCTGGCAGAGCGTGCACATCACTACCCTTCCGAACTTTCTGGTGGTCAACAGCAGCGTGTGGCGATTGCCCGCGCGCTGGCGGTGAAGCCGAAAATGATGCTGTTTGATGAACCGACTTCCGCTCTTGACCCGGAACTGCGCCATGAAGTGCTGAAGGTTATGCAGGATCTGGCTGAAGAAGGGATGACGATGGTAATCGTGACCCACGAAATCGGTTTTGCCGAGAAAGTAGCTTCGCGCCTGATCTTTATCGACAAAGGCCGGATTGCGGAAGATGGCGATCCGCAGGTGTTGATCAAGAACCCACCGAGCCAGCGCTTGCAGGAATTTTTGCAGCACGTCTCTTAACTTCTCAGCCTCCCTTTCCTCCGAAAGGGAGGCACACCAGATTCCTCTCATTTAAAATCGCCCCTCCTCCAGCATCTATACTTATCTTTTTGCTCTGTTTTCTCACTGGAGGAGTCATGCGGTGGATCCTGTTCATCCTCTTCTGCCTGCTGGGCGCACCTGCCCACGCGGTATCCATACCCGGCGTTACAACCACAACGACAACGGACTCAACGACTGAACCGGCCCCGGAACCGGATATCGAACAAAAAAAAGCGGCCTATGGTGCACTGGCGGATGTGCTGGATAATGACACCTCACGTAAAGAGTTGATCGACCAGTTGCGCACCGTCGCCGCTACGCCTCCTGCGGAACCCGTACCGAAGATCGTGCCGCCGACGCTGGTTGAAGAGCAAACCGTGCTGCAAAAAGTCACCGAAGTCAGCCGCCATTATGGTGAAGCCCTTTCCGCCCGCTTCGGACAACTTTATCGCAATATCACCGGCTCCCCGCATAAGCCGTTTAATCCACAAACCTTCAGCAATGCGTTGACCCATTTTTCAATGTTAGCGGTATTAGTGTTTGGTTTTTACTGGCTGATTCGCCTGTGCGCACTTCCGCTGTATCGCAAAATGGGCCAGTGGGCGCGGCAAAAAAATCGTGAGCGCAGTAACTGGTTGCAGCTTCCGGCGATGATTATCGGGGCGTTTATTATCGACCTGCTGTTACTGGCACTGACATTATTTGTCGGTCAGGTTTTAAGCGACAACCTGAATGCGGGCAGTCGCACCATCGCTTTCCAACAAAGTTTGTTTCTCAACGCCTTTGCCCTGATTGAATTTTTCAAAGCTGTACTACGCCTGATTTTTTGCCCAAATGTGGCGGAGCTGCGCCCGTTCACGATTCATGACGAGACCGCCCGTTACTGGAGCCGTCGCCTGAGCTGGTTAAGCAGTTTGATAGGTTATGGCCTGATTGTGGCCGTGCCGATTATCTCTAATCAGGTGAATGTACAAATTGGCGCGCTGGCGAACGTCATCATTATGCTGTGCATGACCATCTGGGCGTTGTACCTGATCTTTCGTAATAAAAAAGAGATTACCCAACATTTGCTCAACTTTGCGGAGCATTCGCTGGCCTTTTTCAGCTTGTTTATCCGCGCCTTTGCGCTGGTGTGGCACTGGCTGGCAAGCGCCTATTTTATCGTGCTGTTTTTCTTTTCGTTGTTCGATCCGGGCAACAGCCTGAAATTTATGATGGGTGCAACGGTGCGCAGCCTGGCGATTATTGGTATCGCAGCATTTGTTTCCGGTATGTTTTCCCGCTGGCTGGCGAAAACCATCACCCTCTCGCCACATACTCAGCGAAATTATCCGGAGCTGCAAAAACGGCTGAATGGCTGGCTTTCGGCGGCGCTGAAAACGGCGCGTATTCTGACAGTCTGCGTGGCGGTAATGCTGCTGTTGAGCGCATGGGGATTATTCGATTTCTGGAACTGGCTGCAAAACGGTGCGGGGCAGAAAACCGTAGATATCCTGATCCGTATCGCACTCATTCTTTTCTTCTCGGCGGTTGGCTGGACGGTGCTCGCCAGTTTGATCGAAAACCGGCTGGCTTCGGATATTCATGGCCGCCCACTACCCAGCGCCCGTACGCGTACCCTGCTGACGCTGTTCCGTAACGCGCTGGCGGTGATTATCAGTACCATCACCATCATGATTGTGTTGTCGGAAATCGGCGTTAATATCGCGCCGTTGCTGGCAGGTGCCGGGGCATTAGGTCTGGCTATCTCTTTTGGTTCGCAAACGCTGGTGAAAGATATTATCACCGGGGTATTTATTCAGTTTGAAAACGGCATGAACACTGGAGATTTGGTGACTATCGGGCCGTTGACCGGCACTGTGGAACGGATGTCGATTCGCTCCGTGGGCGTGCGCCAGGATACCGGGGCGTATCACATCATTCCGTGGTCTTCGATAACCACCTTTGCTAACTTCGTCCGCGGTATTGGTTCGGTAGTGGCAAACTACGATGTTGATCGCCATGAAGATGCTGATAAAGCCAATCAGGCACTGAAAGATGCGGTAGCAGAATTGATGGAAAACGAAGAAATTCGCGGGCTGGTTATTGGTGAACCGAACTTTGCCGGGATTGTCGGCTTAAGCAATACCGCGTTTACACTGCGTGTTTCGTTCACCACGCTGCCACTCAAACAGTGGACGGTCCGCTTTGCCCTCGACAGCCAGGTGAAAAAACATTTCGACCTGGCGGGTGTTCGCGCGCCGGTGCAGACTTATCAGGTGCTGCCAGCTCCGGGCGCGGCCCCGGCTGAACCGTTGCCGCCGGGGGAGCCAACGCTTTAACGCTGGCGATTGACAAAACGGCGGCGCTGCTCGTCGTTCATAAAGGTCCAGGCTATAAAGCGGCTCTGCTTTTGCCCCTGGGCCATCTCTTTTTTTACCACCTTCACCGCACCTACGTCCGTCAAAGCACGATACAACGGCGGTAAGTTTTCACCACGAGATACCAGCGAGGTAAACCACATCACCTGCTTCGCGAAGCCTTTGCTCTCTTCAATCATCTTTTTGATAAAAGCGACTTCACCGCCTTCACACCACAACTCCTGTTGCTGACCACCAAAGTTCAGTGCATCGTCTTTGTTCAGCCCCAGGTTACGGCGTTTACGTTCACTACCTGCCCGTGCCGCAGCGGCGGAATCGTGGAATGGCGGGTTACACAAGGTCGCATCGTATTGCTCGTTTTTATGGATGATGCCGTTAAAAATCGCCCCACTCTCTTTTTGCCGACGCAGACGAATGGCGCGGTTAAGCCCCGGATTAGCACTGATGATCGCCTGCGCACTGCTTAACGCCTGGCTGCTGGTTTCACTACCGGTAAAACGCCAGCCATATTCATGTACGCCAATCAGCGGATAAATACAGTTCGCACCAACACCGATATCCAGAATGCTGGCATTAGCTGGAATTGTTCCGCTTGCTTCAGCCAGTAAATCGGCAAGGTGATGAATATAATCCGCCCGGCCCGGTACTGGCGGGCAGAGAAAACCGTCCGGGATATCCCAGTTCGCTACGGCGTAAAAATGGGCCAGCAACGCCTTATTGAGCGCCTTCACCGCCAGCGGATTGGCAAAGTCTACGCTTTGCTCCCCGGCGGGTGTAAGCGTGAGGAATTGCCTGAGTTCAGGATTGACCTGACAAAGCGTGGCGAGATCGTAGCGGCTGTGATGACGGTTGCGCGGATGCAACCCCGGTTTCTGGGCGGACATAGCATTCTCCTTTAAGCAGCGGCGTAAGATACCCGCATAACGCGACAGGGTAAATATCTGGCTGCGTTTATCATTTCTAAAAACCTTCACATGGCTATGGTTTATGGTAATTCACCATAAAAATCATCATCATGCATGTCATTGATTTATCTTATTTTGTAAAAATATATTGTTCAAAAAATAAGCGCATCTCTGTCAATTTTTTGCGTCATTTTCATCGCGCAGGCGACCTACACTTATCTGGCACTACCCGTTGTATTTATGAGGATGTCATTATGAAAAAGTGCCTCACACTACTGATTGCCACCGTCCTGAGCGGAATCTCTCTCACGGCTTATGCCGCGCAACCGATGAGTAACCTGGACAGTGGTCAACTACGGCCCGCCGGTACCGTTTCGGCAACTGGCGCATCAAACCTAAGCGATCTGGAGGATAAACTGGCAGAAAAAGCGCGCGAACAAGGCGCGAAAGGTTATGTCATTAATTCCGCAGGCGGAAATGACCAGATGTTCGGTACTGCAATCATCTACAAATAACCCCACCAACGTAACTGCATTCGCCTCTGGATGCAGTTTTCGTCCAATTTGTAAGCAAAAAACATCAAATATGAACGCAATGTAAATAAATGTATTTCTTTTTCGCGCAATGGGTGATAGAAAATCGCGCCAAGTGATAATGCTTATCAAAATTATTATCACTTGCACGGACGCTATCACGGGATTAACAGTGGCATCGCATCCGCAGAGATGCTTTCTCGTGACAGTGAAAATTTCACCATATAAGAAAAAGTCACCTGCAAAATGGAAAACAATCGCAATTTCCCTGCCAGACAATTTCATTCGCTCACGTTCTTTGCCGGTCTTTGTATTGGTATTACGCCTGTGGCGCAGGCACTCGCTGCCGAAGGGCAAGCTAACGCGGATGACACGCTGGTTGTCGAAGCATCAACGCCTTCGCTTTATGCGCCACAACAATCTGCCGATCCGAAATTCTCGCGTCCGGTAGCGGATACTACCCGCACGATGACGGTGATTTCTGAACAAGTGATTAAAGATCAGGGTGCAACCAACCTTACCGACGCGCTCAAAAACGTCCCCGGCGTGGGTGCGTTTTTTGCGGGTGAGAACGGTAACTCCACCACTGGCGACGCCATTTATATGCGCGGTGCCGATACCTCTAACAGTATTTATATCGATGGCATTCGCGATATCGGCAGCGTCTCGCGCGACACCTTCAATACCGAGCAGGTCGAAGTAATTAAAGGGCCGTCCGGCACCGACTACGGGCGCAGCGCGCCGACAGGCTCGATCAATATGATCAGCAAACAGCCGCGCAATGATTCCGGCATTGACGCCTCCGCCAGTATTGGCAGCGCCTAGTTCCGCCGCGGCACGCTGGACGTCAATCAGGTCATTGGTGATACCACTGCGGTGCGCCTGAATGTAATGGGCGAAAAAACGCACGATGCCGGACGCGACAAAGTCAAAAATGAGCGTTACGGCGTCGCCCCTTCTGTCGCTTTTGGCCTTGGTACAGCGAATCGTTTGTATCTTAATTATCTGCATGTCACCCAGCACAACACGCCAGACGGCGGCATTCCGACTATCGGTTTACCGGGTTATTCTGCCCCATCTGCGGGAACAGCGGCTCTGAATCATTCCGGAAAAGTTGATACTCATAACTTTTACGGCACGGATTCCGATTACGACGATTCGACCACCGACACCGCTACCATGCGTTTTGAGCACGACATCAACGATAACACCACCATTCGCAATACTACCCGTTGGTCGCGCGTGAAGCAGGATTACCTGATGACGGCGATTATGGGCGGGGCGTCGAATATTACCCAGCCCACCAGCGATGTGAATAGCTGGACCTGGTCACGCACGGCGAATACTAAAGATGTGAGTAATAAAATTCTCACCAACCAGACCAACCTGACCTCGACGTTCTATACCGGCGCTATCGGTCATGATGTCAGTACCGGCGTGGAATTTACCCGTGAAACGCAGACTAACTACGGCGTTAATCCGGTGACGTTACCTGCGGTAAATATTTATCATCCTGACAGCAGCATTCATCCCGGCGGCCTGACGCGCAACGGCGCAAACGCCAATGGTCAGACGGATACCTTCGCAATTTACGCCTTCGATACGCTGCAAATCACCCGTGATTTTGAGCTGAACGGCGGGATCCGTCTGGATAATTATCATACTGAATATGACAGTGCCACCGCCTGCGGCGGCAGCGGACGCGGTGCCATCACCTGCCCTGCTGGCGTGGCAAAAGGTTCTCCGGTCACCACCGTCGATACCGCCAAGTCGGGCAATCTGGTGAACTGGAAAGCCGGGGCGCTGTATCACCTGACGGAAAACGGCAATGTCTATATTAACTATGCCGTTTCCCAGCAGCCTCCGGGCGGCAACAACTTCGCCCTTGCGCAGTCTGGCAGCGGTAACAGTGCCAACCGCACCGATTTTAAACCGCAAAAAGCCAACACCAGCGAGATTGGCACCAAATGGCAGGTTCTGGATAAACGCCTGTTGCTCACCGCCGCGCTGTTCCGTACTGATATCGAAAATGAAGTTGAGCAAAATGATGACGGAACTTACTCGCAATACGGTAAGAAACGCGTCGAAGGCTATGAGATATCCGTGGCCGGGAATATCACTCCCGCGTGGCAGGTGATTGGCGGCTATACCCAGCAAAAAGCAACCATCAAAAACGGCAAAGATGTTGCCCAGGATGGTTCCTCATCGCTGCCGTATACCCCGGAGCACGCCTTTACCTTATGGAGCCAGTATCAGGCAACCGATGATATTTCCGTTGGTGCGGGCGCACGCTATATCGGCAGTATGCATAAAGGTTCTGACGGCGCGGTGGGAACGCCAGCGTTTACCGAAGGTTATTGGGTCGCCGACGCTAAACTGGGGTATCGGGTTAATCGCAATCTCGACTTCCAGCTAAACGTCTACAACCTGTTTGATACCGATTACGTCGCCTCAATCAACAAGAGCGGCTACCGTTATCACCCGGGCGAGCCAAGAACCTTCCTGCTCACGGCCAATATGCATTTCTGATTCAGATGTGGGGCGCAGGGCTCACTTATGTTGATGGCGAGAACAGGACTGCCTGATGCGCTGCGCTTATCAGGCCTACAAGGTTGTGCAATGCATTGAATTCACATCATTTGGTAGGCCGGATAAGGCGTTCACGCCGCATCCAGCATGAACAAAGCACCTGCTGTTAAAAATCGGTGTAGGGTAAAAGCCCCTCTTTTTGGAGAACTTGTATGATGTACCACATTCCCGGCGTGTTATCGCCACAGGACGTCGCCCGTTTTCGCGAACAACTGGAACAAGCCGAATGGGTGGATGGGCGCGTCACCACCGGCGCACAAGGTGCGCAAGTTAAGAACAATCAACAAGTAGACACCCGCAGCGCCCTGTACGCCGCCCTGCAAAATGAGATGCTGAACGCGGTTAACCAACATGCTTTGTTCTTTGCCGCGGCCTTGCCGCGTACCCTTTCCACGCCGCTGTTTAATCGCTATCAGAACAATGAAACCTATGGTTTTCATGTGGATGGCGCAGTACGCAGCCATCCACAAAACGGCTGGATGCGCACTGACCTTTCTGCCACGCTGTTTTTAAGCGATCCAGAAAGCTACGACGGCGGCGAACTGGTCGTTAATGACACCTTCGGGCAACATCGGGTAAAACTCCCGGCAGGCGATCTGGTGTTGTATCCCTCCAGCAGCCTGCATTGCGTGACACCCGTAACCCGCGGCGTGCGAGTGGCATCATTTATGTGGATCCAGTCGATGATCCGCGATGATAAAAAGCGCGCCATGCTGTTTGAACTGGACAACAATATTCAGTCGCTGAAAAGCCACTACGGCGAAAGTGAAGAGATCCTGTCGCTGCTCAATCTTTATCATAATCTGCTGCGGGAATGGTCGGAGATCTGACGCTTGAACTGCCCGAGTTCGTCCCTATATTAGCTACACTTAACTGTACAAGCATTGATATGGGGAGGACGATATGGCATCCGGTTGGGCTAATGATGACGCCGTCAACGAACAGATCAACAGTACAATTGAAGATGCGATTGCCCGCGCTCGGGGTGAAATTCCGCGTGGCGAAAGCCTGTATGAATGTGAAGAGTGCGGTGCCCCTATCCCGCAGGCCCGTCGGGAAGCCATTCCTGGCGTGCGCTTATGCATTCATTGTCAGCAGGAGAAAGATTTACAAAAACCAGCTTATACAGGATATAATCGCAGAGGTTCGAAAGACAGCCAGTTACGTTAACTACAACTAGCGGGATGTATAGCGAGTATAATTTGTATTTTGCGTGGCATTCCGTGCCTTTAACGCTGTCGTGACTGCCACGCTGCATAAAACAAGTCCATAAGTTCAACAAATAAATGAATTATCATTATGTTAGATATCAATCAATTTATTTGAACAAGGTGGTCAATTCTCTTCGATTTTATCTCTCGTAAAAAAACGTGATACTCATCACATCGACGAAACAACGTCACTTATACAAAAATCACCTGCGAGAGATTAATTATGAAAACTATCAATACTGTTGTTGCTGCTATGGCTCTTTCAACTCTGTCATTTGGCGTGTTCGCGGCGGAACCGGTAACGGCATCCCAGGCACAGAACATGAATAAAATCGGCGTGGTTTCTGCCGATGGCGCATCCACCCTCGATGCCCTGGAAGCGAAACTGGCTGAGAAAGCCGCGGCGGCCGGTGCCAGTGGATACAGCATTACTTCCGCCACCAACAACAATAAATTAAGCGGTACTGCGGTAATTTATAAGTAATTCGTAGGACGGATAAGGCGTTTACGCCGCATCCGGCAACAGATGCCTGATGCGACGCTACCGCGTCTTATCAGACCTACAAAATCCGAACCGTTGGCTGGATCAGGCGTTTACGCTACGTTCAGCACAAGTATTTCCCTGTCTGTTTGCCGACAGACGCATATGCTCTAACCCTCATTGATCCTATGTTACCCTTGTTTGCCCGTCCGCCACTGGACGGGCTTTTTTTTAGCTGGCTAACTGCTGACAGAAAGCCTGCAACGTCTCTTCCGGCATACCAATCTGCCGCGCCGCATCACAAATGGCCTGCCAGCTTCCCGCATCCAGTGGAATCCCCTGCTCCTGCCGTTCGCGACGCGTGTTCACTTCCCACTCGCCCGGTAGCAAAATCGGTTTATCTTCATCATGCGGCGAGGCTTTCACCCACTCGGCAAAGGCTTCGGTCTGTGCACTACAATCCGGCGCGCCGAACAGTTCCGGGTTGATAATGATAGTGGTCATGCAGTTAAGAATGGCATCGGGACTGGTTTGTAACGTTTCCTGATGCGTCGTTTTACCGCCAGAAAGCGCCCCGCCAAGAATTTCACACATCGCTGCAAGGGCGTAGCCTTTATGTTCGGCAAAGGTCAACAGCGAACCCAACGGCGACTCCTGCATTACCGCCGGATTTGTCGTCGGCACGCCGTTAACGTCAATCAGGCAACCTGGCGGCACGGGGACGCCTTTATGCCAGGCGACGCGGGTTTTGCCAAATGCAATGGCGCTGGTGGCGTAATCGAGCAACAGCGGGAAATTATCTTTACGAGGGAAAACCACACAGAACGGATTGGTGCCAAAGCGGCTGTCGCGACCGTGGAACGGCGCGACCATTGGAATACCGACCACGCTAACAAAGTGGATAGAGACAAACCCCGCCGCCGCGCACTGTTCTGCCCAGTAACCGATACGGCCGATATGATGCGAGTTATGTAGCGCCACGGCGGCAATGCCGTGCTGACGCGCTTTCTCAATCCCCAGCGCCATCGCTTCGTGTGCCGCGACCTGACCAAATGCGCGATCGCCATCGAGCGTGACCGCCGCCCCCGCTTCTTTAACGACTTTGGCATGATGGTTAATTTGCAGATGCCCCTGACTCCAGGAGCGCACATAGCTTGGGATCATGCCAATACCATGTGAATCATGCCCTGCCAGGTTTGCCGCGATTAAATGATCGGCGACTAATTTCGCTTCTTGTTCCTCACTACCCATCTGACGAAATACAGCCTGAATAAAACTGTGCAGCCTCTGAGCATCAAAGCGATGACCACTTACCATGGTTAACTCCTGTTTATGTTATGTGTTTGTTGTTTTTTTATGCTGCACGCCGGGCGCGGGAAGGTCAATAAAGATGCAGGAATTTCATATTGCGGTGGGGTAAAAGCCGGATGACATGGCTCATCCGGCTGAGATAAAAATTAAAATGCCTGATTAACGCGCGCCAGGCCGTCGCTGATAGTTGCCGCTTCACCCGTAGCCATCAGGCAGCAAGCCATCTGGATTTTCAGCGATTCGGGAATCGGTTCGCTGCCAGCAAGGCAACGCTCAATCCACTGCGCCGTGGTTTCCGGATCTTTTGCTTGTGGCAGTAACTCGCTACCAGCAGTGTCCTGTTTTTCATACAGTACCCGCATCCCTTCACGGTCAATGAGATTGATCTGCGGGCAGCGCTGCGGATTAGCATACACTTCACCTTCAGTACCATGCATTAGTAGCGCCCGCCCGCCGATATCACTAAAGAACTTCGCGACGCGTCCAATGTATTCCGGATGCGAAACGCTGGAAAGACGCAGTGCCTCACCTTCGGCAAATGGCGTCGCCAGTTTCGCCAGGGTATGTGCACTGTTACGCACGCCCATCCGCCAGCGCATCGCCAGTTGTTTTTCCAGCGGCGGGCAAAACGCGCCGACAGGCATAAACACCGGTTGATGTTCGTCGAGCTTCGCCTGCGCCTGCCCGCCGTGCAACGTTGGCGTAATACCCATCAGTTCGAAAATGGTTTCTGTCAGCACGCGGGTTGGATCTTCGCTAACCCCGTGAACCACCACGGGAAAACCGAGTTTGTGCAGGAGAATCGCCAACAACGGCGTCAGGTTGGCCTGTTTACGCGCGCCGTTGTAACTGGGGATGACAATCGGCATCGGCTTGCCTGCAGGCGGCGTCAGCTTGATGGTGTGATTTTGCATGGCTTCGTAAAAGCCGAGCATCTCTGCTTCCCCTTCCCCTTTGATACGTAGCGCAATCAATACGCCGCCCAACTCAAGGTCAGGGACTTCACCATTGAGCATATGGGCATACAGACCGCGCGCAGTATCCCGGTCTAAATCGCGCGCGTGGTTTTTCCCGCGCCCGATCTCTTTAATGATTTTGCGATAGTCCATTTACGACTCCTTACCTGACTCACATCATTAACGCCGCCGACGGCGTGGGGATTTCGTTTTTTCTTTCTTTTTAACTATACCTTCAGGGACTTCCGGTTGCTCTATCGGAAATACCGGTAATGCATCCAGTAGTCGCTTGCCATAATTTTTGGTCAGCAAGCGTTTGTCGTAGATAACCACTTCCCCCCAGCAACCGTGGCTTCGAATCAGTCGCCCAACCTGCTGAATCAGGTTAAACGAAGCGCTCGGCAGGCTTTGCACCTCAAACGGATAGCGGTTGAGGCTTTTCAGCCATTCCCCTTCGGTGATCACCACCGGACTGTCGATGGGTGGAAAAGCGATCTTGTGGATATGCACCTGACTGAGCAGATCGCCTTTCAGATCAAGACCTTCGGCAAAGGACTGTAAGCCCACCAGCACGCTACGCTCACCGTTGGCAACGCGTTTGCGGTGCAGTTCAACTAAGCGATAACGTGGCTGATCGCCCTGCACCAGCAACATCAGGCGTAAATCCGTCACATAGTCGAGAAACCGCTGCATCGCCCGTCCGCTGGCAAACAGTACCAACATACCGAGATGTTTTTTGCTCTCCACCTGCTCACGGAAAAAGGCTGCCATTTCAGCAATGTGCTGCTCTTCGTTGTCGATGGAAGGCTCAAAGCGCATCCGGGGAATAACAATTTTGCCCTGTTCGCAGTGGTTAAAGGGCGAATCCAGCGCCACAAAGCGGTCGCCCGCTTTCTCTTTCAGCCCGCTCATCTCCTGCAAACGCGAAAAACTGTTCAGCGAACGCAAGGTTGCGGAAGTGACAATAATGTGCGGAATACTGCGCCACAGCAGCCTTTCCAGCTGATCGCTGACACGTATTCCCACGCAGTGAAACCAGAGATGCAGCTGCCCTTCGCGCTCTTCCCGCGTCGCCCATTTGGTCACCGGCGCACCGGAAGATTGCGCCAGAGACGCCAGCCGCCAGAGTTTGCTTTGCGCCTCGAACATCCCCAGCGCGCGGTTCATCTGTAAAATAAACCGATGCAGACGCACAATATCGTGGCTGCCGGTTTTCTCACTTAAATCGTTAAGAAATAACTCCGCCAGACCACGCAGCATCTCGGTGAGTTTTGCCAGCCGCTGGCAGATCTCCAGCACTTCATCTGGCAGTTCGCCCATCGCAAAACGGTGCTCTGCCTCCTGCCCGGCAGGCATGTAGAGATTGAGAATGTTGTTTAACGAGGCGATAAGCTCATACAACTCTTCACAATGCGCATTCAAACGTTCAGGGATCGCCAGCGGCGGGATGGTCTTCGGGCGAAACTGCTCCATGCAGGTAGCGACCAGTTTCGTGAACAAGTCCAGCTGTAGTCGATACCAGGGCGCGGTGATTTCGGCACTCATCTCCAGCGCATCCCGCGCCACATCTGGCAGGTGATGGCCTTCGTCCAGCACCAGCAGTAAATTTTTCGGGTCAGGCAATACGGCTTCGCTTTCCATCGCCGCCATCACCAGCGCATGGTTTGCCACCACCACTTCCGCTTCCTGAATCTCCCGACGAGCAACAAAAAACGGGCATTCACGATAGTAGTAACAGTTGCGGTTGAGGCAGCTGGCTTTGTCGGTACTTAAACGACGCCAGAGATCGTCATCTATAGCGATATCAGTATGATCGCGCAGACCATCCCATTTATAAGTGTCGAGATCGCCCTTCAACTTTGCACAACGCTTTTGCTCTTCCTGATTGTTCGGCGTCAGCTCGTCGTCAAGAAACGCCAGCAGATCCTGTTGCGTGGGTTCAGTACTGGCAAGCGCTGTCAGATTACGCGGACAAACGTAGCGCCCACGCCCAAAAGCAGCAGTGAATTTAAGATCGGGAATGATCTTTTTCAGCAGAGGCAAATCTTTACTGTAGATCTGATCCTGCAATGCCACGTTGGCGGTACTCACCACCAGCGTTTTTTGCTCTTCGCGGGCAATGGCGATGCCGGGGATCAAATAGGAGAGCGTTTTCCCAACGCCGGTGGGTGCTTCAATCGCCAGATGCCGCCCTTCTTCTCCGGCCAGCGTTTTGGCGACGTCCGCAATCATCTGCCGCTGCGGCGCACGGGGAATAAAGTCGGGGATCTGTTCCTGAAGCGCCTTATACCAGGCGGCAATTTGCGCTTTAAGCGCGGCGGTTAATGCCATGAGAAAACCTGAAATACTGTATAAACAGCCAATATTGTGGCATTTTTCGGTTTTCAGGGGTAATGGTTTTTCTGTTTCTGGAAAGCGGCTCGCAATAACCAGCAGGATGATGCGTAAAGCGCTTCGCGCTAAATTCGAACAACATGCAGAACTGCGTACACTCTTGCTGGCAACCGCGTCCGCAAAACTGGTTGAGCATACGCAAAATGATGCTTACTGGGGAGATAGCGGTAATGGTCAGGGCAAGAATCGCCTGGGGTACCTTTTAATGGCGTTGCGCGGACAATTGGCTGCGGAGAAGTAACGCATCGGGTGGCTTGTGGGCGTTAAAACAGAGAAATCTTTTTGCCGCGCTCGCAAATGGCTGACAAGTGCTTGTTGTGAAATGCCGGATGCGGCGCGAGCGCCTTATCCGGCCTACAAAAACATGCACATTCAATATATTGCAGAGTTCACGTAGGCCTGATAAGCGTAGCGCATCAGGCAGTTTTGTGTTTGTCATCAGTCTCATGCCGGGCATAGCCCGGCATAAAAGATTACTGCGCAGCGGCAGGTTTACGCGGACGGCGGCGACGTTGTTGTTCGCCTGCCGGTTTGGCATCGCCGAGACGACGAGACGGTTTTTCTGCGGGCTTCGCGTTACCAGACTTCGCACCACTTTCCGCACGGCGTGATTGCTGTTGACCGCGACCACCGCCCTGTCCACGACCGCCGCCACGTTGCTGGCGACCGTTCTGGATCGGTTCGGCTTTGATTGACGGGTCCGGCTCATACCCCGGAATCGCAATGCGCGGGATCTCTTTTTTCAGCAGTTTTTCGATATCACGCAGCAGTTTGTGTTCATCAACACACACCAGCGACAATGCTTCGCCAGTTGCCGCCGCACGGCCAGTACGCCCGATACGGTGAACATAATCTTCCGGTACGTTTGGTAACTCATAGTTGACGACGTGCGGCAACTCTTCGATATCCAGACCGCGCGCAGCGATGTCAGTTGCCACCAGTACACGAATATCGCCCGATTTAAAATCGGCCAGCGCACGAGTACGCGCACCTTGCGATTTATTACCGTGGATCGCCGCACTACGGATGCCGTCTTTATTAAGCTGTTCAGCCAGATGGTTAGCGCCATGTTTGGTACGGGTAAACACCAGCACCTGCTGCCAGTTCCCTTTCCCAATCATATGCGACAGCAATTCGCGTTTGCGTTTCTTATCGACAAAGTGAACGTGCTGGGTCACCTGATCAGACGCAGTATTGCGGCGTGCCACTTCGATTTCCAGCGGGTTGTGCAACAGTTTTTCCGCCAGGGCTTTAATATCGTCAGAGAAGGTCGCGGAGAACAACAGGTTCTGGCGCTTCGCTGGCAGTTTTGTTAACACGCGACGGATATCGTGGATAAAGCCCATGTCGAGCATGCGGTCAGCTTCATCAAGGACGAGGATTTCAACCTGATCCAGCTTCACTGCATTTTGATGTTCCAGGTCCAGCAGACGTCCCGGCGTTGCCACCAGCACATCAACGCCGCCGCGCAACTTCATCATTTGTGGGTTAATGCTGACACCGCCAAACACCACCAGCGAACGAATGTTCAGATATTTGCTGTAATCACGGACGTTTTCGCCAATCTGCGCCGCCAGTTCACGGGTCGGGGTAAGAATGAGCGCACGTACCGGACGACGCCCTTTGGCGTGCGGCTGGCGAGTGATCAGATGTTGCAACAGCGGCAGCGTAAAGCCCGCTGTTTTGCCGGTACCGGTCTGGGCACTGGCCATCAGGTCGCGGCCTTCCAGCACCGCAGGGATCGCCTGCTGCTGAATAGGGGTGGGTTCACGGTAACCCTGCTCGGCAACGGCGCGCAGGATATCAGGGCTTAAACCCAAAGAATCGAAAGACATAACTACTCCGAACCGCCCCGACCGTTACCGGTGTAGTTTTCAGGGAGATACTGAAAAGGAAAATGACAAAAACCACAATGTCATGAGGGAGCGGAGTGTAGCAGTTTTTGTGACGCAGCGCATAAATTATCCCTGTGACTGGCGTTGCTAAAATTCCTGGTCATACTGGACAACTCCCCTATGGAGTCATAATCTTAATCAATCATTTGATTAAGAATGGACTGTGCGATGAATAATCCTGCCATGACAATCAAGGGTGAACAGGCGAAAAAACAGCTGATTGCTGCGGCACTGGCACAGTTTGGTGAATATGGAATGAACGCCACCACCCGCGAGATAGCCGCCCAGGCCGGGCAGAATATCGCAGCCATCACCTACTACTTCGGTTCGAAAGAAGATTTGTACCTCGCCTGCGCCCAGTGGATTGCTGATTTTATTGGCGAGCAGTTCCGTCCACACGCCGAAGAGGCCGAACGTTTGTTCGCACAACCACAGCCGGATCGGGCAGCCATCCGTGAACTGATCCTTCGCGCCTGCAGAAACATGATTAAGCTGCTCACCCAGGATGACACCGTCAACCTCAGCAAATTTATCTCCCGTGAGCAGCTCTCTCCCACGGCAGCCTACCACCTGGTGCACGAACAGGTGATTAGTCCGCTACACAGTCACCTTACACGCCTGATTGCCGCCTGGACCGGCTGCGACGCTAGCGATACCCGCATGATCCTTCATACCCATGCGTTGATTGGTGAGATTCTGGCGTTTCGTCTTGGCAAAGAAACTATTCTGTTACGTACCGGCTGGACCGCGTTCGATGAAGAAAAGACCGAACTGATCAACCAGACGGTGACCTGTCATATTGACCTGATTTTGCAAGGATTATCGCAAAGGAGTTTGTAGTGATGAAAAAACCTGTCGTGATCGGACTGGCGGTAGTGGTACTTGCCGCCGTGGTTGCCGGAGGCTACTGGTGGTATCAAAGCCGCCAGGATAACGGCCTGACGCTGTATGGCAACGTGGATATTCGTACGGTGAATCTTAGTTTCCGTGTTGGGGGGCGCGTTGAGTCGCTGGCGGTGGACGAAGGTGATGCGATCAAAGCGGGCCAGGTGCTGGGCGAACTGGATCACAAGCCGTATGAGATTGCCCTGATGCAGGCGAAAGCGGGCGTTTCGGTGGCTCAGGCGCAGTATGACCTGATGCTTGCCGGGTATCGAGATGAAGAAATCGCTCAGGCCGCCGCAGCGGTGAAACAGGCGCAAGCTGCCTATGACTATGCGCAGAACTTCTATAACCGCCAGCAAGGACTGTGGAAAAGCCGCACCATTTCGGCAAATGACCTGGAAAATGCCCGCTCCTCGCGCGACCAGGCGCAGGCCACGCTGAAATCAGCGCAGGATAAATTGCGTCAGTACCGTTCCGGTAACCGCGAACAGGACATCGCCCAGGCGAAAGCCAGCCTCGAACAAGCGCAGGCGCAACTGGCGCAGGCGGAGCTGAATTTGCAGGACTCAACGTTGATAGCACCGTCTGATGGCACGCTGTTAACGCGCGCGGTAGAGCCCGGCACGGTGCTTAATGAAGGTGGCACGGTATTTACCGTCTCGCTGACGCGTCCGGTGTGGGTACGCGCCTATGTTGATGAACGTAATCTTGACCAGGCCCAGCCGGGGCGCAAAGTGTTGCTTTATACCGATGGTCGCCCGGACAAGCCGTATCACGGGCAGATTGGTTTCGTTTCGCCGACTGCTGAATTTACCCCGAAAACCGTCGAAACACCGGATCTGCGTACCGACCTCGTCTATCGCCTGCGTATTGTGGTGACCGACGCCGATGATGCGTTACGCCAGGGAATGCCGGTAACGGTGCAATTCGGTGACGAGGCAGGACATGAATGATGCCGTTATCACGCTGAACGGCCTGGAAAAACGCTTTCCGGGCATGGACAAGCCCGCCGTCGCACCGCTCGACTGCACCATTCACGCCGGTTATGTGACGGGGCTGGTTGGGCCGGACGGTGCGGGCAAAACCACGCTGATGCGGATGCTGGCGGGATTACTGAAACCCGACAGCGGCAGTGCCACGGTGATTGGCTTTGATCCGATCAAAAATGACGCTGCGCTGCACGCTGTGCTCGGCTATATGCCGCAGAAATTTGGTCTGTATGAAGATCTGACGGTGATGGAGAACCTCAATCTGTACGCGGATTTGCGCAGCGTCACCGGTGAAGCGCGGAAGCAGACTTTTGCTCGCCTGCTGGAATTTACATCTCTTGGCCCGTTTACCGGACGCCTGGCGGGCAAGCTCTCCGGCGGAATGAAGCAAAAACTTGGCCTGGCCTGTACCCTGGTGGGCGAACCGAAAGTGTTGCTGCTCGATGAACCCGGCGTCGGCGTTGACCCTATCTCACGCCGCGAACTGTGGCAGATGGTGCATGAGCTGGCAGGCGAAGGAATGTTAATTCTCTGGAGCACCTCGTATCTCGACGAAGCCGAACAGTGCCGTGACGTGTTGCTGATGAACGAAGGCGAGTTGCTGTATCAGGGAGAACCGACGGCCCTGACACAAACCATGTCCGGACGTAGCTTTCTGATGACCAGCCCGCACGAGGGCAACCGCAAATTGTTGCAACGCGCCTTGAAACTGCCACAGGTGAGCGACGGCATGATTCAGGGGAAATCGGTACGTCTGATCCTCAAAAAAGAGGCCACACCAGACGATATTCGCCATGCCGACGGAATGCCGGAAATCAATATCAACGAAACTACGCCGCGTTTTGAAGATGCGTTTATTGATTTGCTGGGCGGTGCCGGAACCTCAGAATCACCGCTGGGCGCAATATTGCATACGGTGGAAGGTACGCCTGACGAGACGGTGATCGAAGCGAAAGAACTGACCAAGAAATTTGGTGATTTTGCCGCCACCGATCACGTCAACTTTGCCGTTAAACGCGGGGAGATTTTTGGTTTGCTGGGGCCAAACGGCGCGGGTAAATCGACCACCTTTAAGATGATGTGCGGTTTACTGGTGCCGACCTCTGGTCAGGCGCTGGTGCTGGGCATGGATCTGAAAGAGAGTTCCGGTAAAGCGCGCCAGCATCTCGGCTATATGGCGCAAAAATTTTCGCTCTATGGCAACCTGACGGTCGAACAGAATTTACGCTTTTTCTCTGGTGTGTATGGCTTACGCGGTCGGGCGCAGAACGAAAAAATTTCCCGTATGAGCGAGGCGTTCGGCCTGAAAAGTATCGCCTCCCACGCCACCGATGAACTGCCATTAGGTTTTAAACAGCGGCTGGCGCTGGCCTGTTCGCTGATGCATGAACCGGACATTCTGTTTCTCGACGAACCGACTTCCGGCGTTGATCCCCTCACCCGCCGTGAATTCTGGCTGCACATCAATAGCATGGTAGAGAAAGGCGTCACGGTGATGGTCACCACCCACTTTATGGATGAAGCGGAATATTGCGACCGCATCGGCCTGGTGTACCGTGGGAAATTAATCGCCAGCGGCACGCCGGACGATTTGAAAGCGCAGTCGGCTAACGATGAGCAACCCGATCCCACCATGGAGCAAGCCTTTATTCAGTTGATCCACGACTGGGATAAGGAGCATGGCAATGAGTAATCCGATCCTGTCCTGGCGTCGCGTGCGGGCACTGTGCGTCAAAGAGACGCGGCAGATCGTTCGCGATCCGAGTAGCTGGCTGATTGCGGTGGTGATCCCTCTGCTGCTGCTGTTTATTTTTGGCTACGGCATTAACCTCGACTCCAGCAAGCTGCGCGTCGGGATTTTACTGGAACAGCGTAGCGAAGCGGCGCTGGATTTCACCCACACCATGACCGGTTCGCCCTACATCGACGCCACCATCAGCGATAATCGTCAGGAATTGATCGCCAAAATGCAGGCGGGGAAAATTCGCGGTCTGGTGGTTATTCCCGTGGATTTCGCCGAACAGATGGAGCGCGCCAACGCCACCGCACCGATTCAGGTGATCACCGACGGCAGTGAGCCGAATACCGCTAACTTTGTGCAGGGGTATGTCGAAGGGATCTGGCAGATCTGGCAAATGCAGCGAGCGGAGGATAACGGGCAGACTTTTGAACCGCTTATTGATGTACAAACCCGCTACTGGTTTAACCCGGCGGCGATTAGCCAGCACTTTATTATCCCCGGTGCGGTGACCATTATCATGACGGTCATCGGCGCGATTCTCACCTCGCTGGTGGTGGCGCGAGAATGGGAACGCGGCACCATGGAGGCGTTACTCTCTACGGAGATTACCCGCACGGAGCTGCTGCTGTGTAAGCTGATCCCTTATTACTTTCTCGGGATGCTGGCGATGTTGCTGTGTATGCTGGTGTCGGTGTTTATTCTCGGCGTGCCGTACCGCGGGTCGCTGCTGATTCTGTTTTTTATCTCCAGCCTGTTTTTACTCAGTACCCTGGGAATGGGGCTGTTGATTTCCACGATTACCCGCAACCAGTTCAATGCCGCTCAGGTCGCCCTGAACGCGGCTTTTCTGCCGTCGATTATGCTTTCCGGCTTTATATTTCAGATAGACAGTATGCCCGCGGTGATCCGCGCGGTGACGTACATTATTCCCGCTCGTTATTTCGTCAGCACCCTGCAAAGCCTGTTCCTCGCCGGGAATATTCCAGTGGTGCTGGTGGTAAACGTGCTGTTTTTGATCGCTTCGGCGGTGATGTTTATCGGCCTGACGTGGCTGAAAACCAAACGTCGGCTGGATTAGGGAGAAGAGCATGTTTCATCGCTTATGGACGTTAATCCGCAAAGAGTTGCAGTCGCTGCTGCGCGAACCGCAAACCCGCGCGATTCTGATTTTGCCCGTGCTGATTCAGGTGATCCTGTTCCCGTTCGCCGCCACGCTGGAAGTGACTAACGCCACCATCGCCATCTACGATGAAGATAACGGCGAACACTCGGTAGAACTTACTCAACGTTTTGCCCGCGCCAGCGCCTTTACCCATGTGCTGCTGCTGAAAAGCCCGCAGGAGATCCGCCCAACCATCGACACACAAAAGGCGTTACTCCTGGTGCGTTTCCCGGCTGACTTCTCGCGCAAACTGGATACCTTCCAGACCGCGCCGTTGCAGTTGATCCTCGACGGGCGTAACTCCAACAGTGCGCAAATCGCCGCCAACTACCTGCAACAGATCGTCAAAAATTATCAACAGGAGCTGCTGGAAGGAAAACCGAAACCCAACAACAGCGAGCTGGTGGTACGCAACTGGTATAACCCGAATCTCGACTACAAATGGTTTGTGGTGCCGTCGCTGATCGCCATGATCACCACTATTGGCGTGATGATCGTCACTTCACTTTCTGTTGCCCGCGAACGTGAACAAGGTACGCTCGATCAGTTACTGGTTTCGCCGCTCACCACCTGGCAGATCTTCATCGGCAAGGCCGTACCGGCATTAATTGTCGCCACCTTCCAGGCCACCATTGTGCTGGCGATTGGTATCTGGGCGTATCAAATCCCCTTCGCCGGATCGCTGGCGCTGTTCTACTTTACGATGGTGATTTACGGTTTATCGCTGGTGGGATTCGGTCTGTTGATTTCATCACTCTGTTCAACACAACAGCAGGCGTTTATCGGCGTGTTTGTCTTTATGATGCCCGCCATTCTTCTTTCCGGTTACGTTTCTCCGGTGGAAAACATGCCAGTATGGCTGCAAAACCTGACGTGGATTAACCCTATTCGCCACTTTACGGACATTACCAAGCAGATTTATTTGAAGGATGCGAGTCTGGATATTGTGTGGAATAGTTTGTGGCCGCTACTGGTGATAACGGCCACGACAGGGTCAGCGGCGTACGCGATGTTTAGACGTAAGGTGATGTAACTTCTTATCTTTCGCCAGCAAAGACACTACCGCCGGGCCGGCAAGGATTGCCAGCCCTGCAATTGCCAGCAAAAAGTTGTTTTCCAGAACGCGGGACAACAGCCACAGCACAATCAGCGCTGCGCCAAAATACCAGGTCGTAGTCAGCTCTTCCAGCACGTCTGCCACCTCACGCCAGCGTTGCTCGGGGTGGCGCTGAAACACCAGCATCATCACTACCGTGACACAATACAGTGCGCATAATCCTACGCCGACGTGAACCAGAGTTTTACTCATCCAGCCCACCACCAGCAGCGCCACTACCAGTAAATGCAACATAATCTGCCAGCAACTTAGGCCAGTTGCGACACGAACACGTTGTTGCCACTTCATGGCTTCTCTCCTGAAGAATTTATCTCTACTTATTCAGAGTACCGAACTTTACGGAAAATTCCGTAAGACCGCACCTTTTTGTGACGCCGACTACACTATTTCAATGAGATAAGAGGCAAAGACAGGAAAATTATGCCCGATCAAACACAACAATTTTCGTTCAAGGTGCTCACCATCAATATTCACAAAGGCTTTACCGCGTTTAACCGACGCTTCATTTTGCCGGAACTTCGCGACGCCGTGCGTACCGTCAGCGCCGATATTGTTTGCCTGCAGGAAGTGATGGGCGCGCACGAAGTTCATCCGCTGCATGTGGAAAACTGGCCCGATACCTCGCACTACGAGTTTCTCGCCGACACTATGTGGAGCGATTTTGCCTACGGTCGCAATGCCGTATACCCGGAAGGACATCACGGTAACGCCGTTCTTTCACGTTATCCCATTGAACATTATGAGAATCGTGATGTTTCGGTCGATGGTGCGGAAAAGCGCGGCGTGCTCTACTGCCGCATTGTGCCGCCGATGACCGGGAAAGCGATTCATGTGATGTGCGTACATCTGGGCCTGCGTGAGGCACACCGTCAGGCGCAGCTTGCGATGCTCGCCGAATGGGTGAATGAGCTACCGGACGGCGAACCGGTATTGGTAGCGGGTGATTTCAACGACTGGCGGCAAAAAGCTAATCATCCGTTAAAAGTGCAGGCCGGGCTGGATGAGATTTTTACCCGCGCCCACGGACGCCCGGCGCGCACGTTTCCGGTGCAATTTCCTCTACTACAACTGGACAGGATCTACGTCAAAAATGCCAGCGCCAGCGCGCCAACCGCGTTGCCGCTGCGGACATGGCGACACCTTTCTGATCATGCCCCTTTAAGTGCGGAGATTCATTTATGAAATGTAGCTGGCGCGAAGGCAATAAGATCCAGTTGCTGGAAAACGGCGAGCAATATTATCCCGCGGTGTTTAAGGCGATTGGAGAGGCACAAGAACGCATCATTCTTGAAACGTTTATCTGGTTTGAGGATGACGTCGGCAAACAGCTGCATGCGGCGCTATTGGCAGCAGCGCAACGCGGGGTAAAAGCGGAAGTCTTGCTGGATGGCTACGGTTCGCCGGATCTCAGCGATGAGTTTGTCAATGAACTGACGGCAGCTGGCGTGGTGTTCCGCTACTACGATCCCCGCCCTCGCCTTTTTGGTATGCGCACCAATGTGTTTCGCCGGATGCATCGCAAAATTGTGGTGATCGACGCGCGTATTGCCTTTATTGGCGGGCTGAACTACTCCGCCGAGCATATGTCCAGCTACGGTCCAGAGGCTAAACAGGATTACGCAGTACGCCTTGAAGGGCCGATTGTCGAAGATATTCTCCAGTTTGAGCTGGAAAACCTGCCTGGACAGAGCGCGGCACGACGCTGGTGGCGACGTCATCACAAAGCGGAAGAGAACCGCCAGCCGGGAGAAGCGCAGGTATTGCTGGTCTGGCGCGATAACGAAGAACATCGCGATGATATTGAACGTCACTATCTGAAAATGCTCACTCAGGCGCGGCGAGAAGTCATTATCGCCAACGCCTACTTCTTCCCCGGCTATCGATTTTTACACGCCTTGCGTAAAGCGGCACGGCGCGGGGTGCGGATCAAACTGATCATTCAGGGCGAACCGGATATGCCGATTGTCAGAGTCGGTGCGCGCTTGCTGTATAACTATCTGGTTAAAGGCGGCGTTCAGGTATTTGAGTACCGCCGCCGCCCGCTCCACGGCAAAGTGGCATTGATGGACGATCACTGGGCGACAGTAGGGTCCAGTAATCTCGATCCGCTCAGTTTGTCACTGAATCTCGAAGCAAATGTCATCATCCACGATCGTAATTTTAACCAGACGCTGCGCGATAATCTGAACGGCATTATTGCCGCAGATTGTCAGCAGGTCGATGAGACCATGCTGCCGAGACGCACCTGGTGGAACCTGACTAAAAGCGTGCTGGCGTTCCACTTTTTACGCCACTTCCCGGCGCTGGTCGGCTGGCTTCCGGCACACACACCACGTCTGGCGCAGGTTGACCCGCCCGCTCAGCCGACAATGGAAACGCAGGATCGGGTAGAAACTGAAAACACGGGGGTAAAACCCTGATGAGTAAATCACACCCGCGCTGGCGCTTAGCAAAGAAGATCCTCACCTGGCTGTTTTTTATCGCGGTGATTGTGTTGCTGGTGGTCTACGCCAAAAAGGTGGACTGGGAAGAGGTCTGGAAGGTCATCCGCGACTACAATCGCGTTGCGTTGCTCAGTGCGGTCGGGCTGGTGGTCGTCAGTTATCTGATTTACGGCTGCTATGATCTGCTCGCCCGCTTTTACTGCGGTCACAAACTGGCGAAGCGCCAGGTGATGCTGGTGTCGTTTATCTGCTACGCCTTCAACCTGACGCTTAGTACCTGGGTCGGCGGCATAGGTATGCGCTATCGTTTGTACTCGCGGCTAGGGTTATCGGGCAGCACTATTACGCGGATTTTCTCGCTCAGTATTACCACCAACTGGCTGGGCTATATTTTGCTGGCCGGGATTATCTTTACCGCAGGCGTGGTGGAGCTGCCGGATCACTGGTATGTCGATCAAACCACGCTGCGTATTCTCGGCATTGGCTTATTGATGATTATCGCGGTTTATTTGTGGTTTTGCGCTTTCGCGAAGCACCGCCATATGACCATCAAAGGGCAAAAGCTGGTGCTGCCTTCATGGAAATTCGCCCTCGCCCAGATGCTGATTTCCAGCGTTAACTGGATGGTCATGGGAGCGATAATCTGGCTGTTACTTGGTCAAAGCGTGAACTATTTCTTTGTACTGGGCGTGTTGCTGGTTAGTAGTATTGCCGGGGTGATTGTGCATATTCCGGCGGGGATTGGTGTGCTGGAAGCGGTGTTTATCGCACTACTGGCTGGGGAGCATACCTCCAAAGGTAGCATTATCGCCGCCCTACTCGCTTACCGTGTGCTGTATTACTTTATCCCACTGCTGCTGGCGCTGATCTGTTACCTGCTACTGGAAAGCCAGGCGAAGAAGCTACGAGCGAAAAATGAAGCGGCGATGTGAAGTTCGGTTAAGTTCTTTAGTATGTGCATTTACGACTAATGAAAAAACCGCGTATGCCTTTGCCAGACAAGCGTTATAGCTATCGCGGCAAGTATCCCAAAGAAGCCGATAAAATAGTAATAGAGTGTTGGTGATGCTGCCAACTTACTGATTTAGTGTATGATGGTGTTTTTGAGGTGCTCCAGTGGCTTCTGTTTCTATCAGCTGTCCCTCCTGTTCAGCTACTGACGGGGTGGTGCG
>NZ_JBJQLL010000013.1:0-129630 GCF_046486405.1 Escherichia sp. WS338
CCCCGCTAACCCGGCGGCGTGTTTGCCGTTGTTCCGTGTCAGTGGTGGCGCATTATAGGGAGTTATTCCGGCCTGACAAGAGGAAATTTAAAATAATTTTCTGACCGCGCAACATTCAACCAAATCAGTCTAAAACTGCCAGTTTTTCGAGCGTTTCGAAGCCGTAACGCTGTAAAACGGGCAATAATTGTTCAGCTTCTGGCGTCATTGCCATACAAAAGGCAATATTCGCATCGGCAGATTTTGCATCCGGGGCTTCATGTTCTAACAGCCAGGCCGTTCGGCGAGCAATCGCTGCGCCAGAATCCACCAGCCGGGTTCCCTCTGGCAGCACCTGTAACAGTTCTTCTTGTAGTAGAGGGAAATGGGTACACCCCAGTACAACGGTATCTGGCGGCTCTTTCATTCTTAACCACGGACGCAAGATACGTTTTAGCGCATCCAGAGAAACATCTTCGCCATGCAGCTTCGCTTCAGCCAACTCGACCATCTCTGCCGAGCCCAGCATTTCTATCTGGCATTCATTAGCGAAACGCGCGATCAGCTCATGAGTATAAGAACGTTTAACAGTTCCGCGGGTTGCCAGTAATCCGACAATGCCATTTGCCGTCAGACGTGCAGCAGGTTTAATCGCCGGCACGACACCAACAACCGGGAAGTCGAACTTTTCGCGTAATGCAGGAAGTGAAACGGTACTGGCGGTGTTGCAAGCGACCACAGCCAGCGCAAGGGGATAACGTTCTTGCACTGCGGTGACAATTGCCACCACTCGCTCAACAATAAACTCTTCGCTTTTTTCGCCATACGGGAAAGCGACGTTATCGAAAGCATAAATGTAATGGAGATCCGGTAAGAGATGCCGGATCTCGTCATAGACCGACAACCCACCGACGCCGGAGTCAAACACCAGCACGGTGGGACGTGGTTCAGAAGGTGTAGCTGCCAGACAAGGTGTATTCCCGTCCTGCAGTTTGGTAGCCATAGACTGTCTCATAATCTTTGTCGAACAGGTTGGCTATTTTACCACGAACTGTCAGATGAGAGGTGACCGGATACGCAACCGCAAGATCCCACAAGCTCACACCGCCCATTTTGACTGACTTATAGGGCCAGGATGAGTAATCCGAATCGTATCGCGATCCCAGATATTGATAAGTTACACCCCAGTCAAAATCGAACACTTGCCAGTCGAGCTGATACTTTACTTGCTGTTTAGGACGACGTTCTAACGGTTTGTCAGTTAAGGCATTTCTGGCATCCGTATAATCGTAGCTAACGGTATGCACCAGCGGTCCAGTCTCGAAGTTTGCTGTAGATTCAATACCCTTAATATGCACCTTTGCGTCGTTATAATATCTTTCGCAGTTTTGGGTACAATTAATCATATCACTGATATCATTACGGTATCCTGAAATTCGCCAGTTCACTCCTGCTGTTAAGCCTTCAAACGCCCCTTCCCACTGTTTGCTTTTTTCTGGATCGAGATTCGGATTACCTTTGTAACCATATAACTGACCGAGATTTGGCGCTTTAAATGCAGTTCCATAGGAAGCGATAAAGCGATAGCCTTCAATAAACTCCCATCCCACACTGGATTGCCATGTTGTGTGGCGATCAAATTGCGAGTTGTCGTCATTACGCACCGCGCCTTCTAACGTAAAATCGCCAACTTTTTGTAATCCAGTCAGATAAATCCCCGTGTTACGCTGATCGTAACCTTTTGGCAAATATCCAGTTCCAGGAGTAGTGGATTGTTTTTGCCAGTCGATACCAGCTCCAACATCACCGTGACCGACTGTGACGCTATTTGTCCACTGGAGATTGTATTGTTTCATCTCATCCAGGTTAGCTGATGCGTCATAGCGTCCATAATGTGGATCGTAGTTGTAATCTTTACTATGGCTATAACTGGAAACAAGTTGAGATTGCAGTGTTTCGCCAGCGTAGCGAAGACCCGCATCCCAGCTTTGACTATAAAGTTTTCGTGTATCAATCAGCGGAGAACCAGGAGAGTACCAGGCGTCATATTTAGTTCGGTTATCATAGCCGTAGCCACGAACAAATCCGCTCCACGTATCAGAGAAGTTATGTTCAAGTTTGCCGTAGAGTGTTTTACTTAAAAAACCGTCTCTGTCTGACTGTGGCTGCATCCCAGTGTTGCCATAGGCAACGACATCAAATCCCCTGGTATAGGCATAATCACCAAGAAGTGTTACTTGAGTATTTTCACCAATTTGTTGCTGAGTGGAAATATCGTAATTTTGATAACTATTACTTCCCCATCCGGCTGAAATTTCAGTGCCAGTATTCTCACGGGAGGTAATAATATTTATCACACCGCCAATGGCATCTGAGCCATAAATCGCTGAACGTGGCCCACGGATATATTCGATACGCTGCACCAAAGCGATCGGAAACTGGCTCAGGTCAGCCGATCCGCTAACACCTGCTAAATTCAGACGTACACCATCAATTAAAACCAGTGCATGGTTAGAGTTCGTGCCTCGAATAAAAATAGTTGAGAGCTGACCTTCTCCTCCATTTTGTGCAATTGCCACACCAGGCAAACGGCGGAGAACATCATTTACAGAGGAAACTTGCCATCGTTCAATATCCTCACGTGTCACGACAGTGACAGGAGCAAGCACGGCACTTAATGGTTCCTGAAAACGGTTAGCAGTAACAACGAGAGTATCCGGGCTGGTATCCTGTGCCCAAGCAGAAAAGGCTGTGACAGAACACGCCGTCAGCAGCGAAGCTTTTTTAATCATTGTAAAGCATCCACAATAGAAGAAGGATGCCGCAGGTTTCATCAATATTACGCGATGATGAGAACCAGATGCGACGTTAGCCGGCAGGTCTTCGGGCTTGGAGGGGTATCTAAGATACTAAGAGATGATGACTTCCCACCGGATGGCAGTGTCCGCATAACGCAATCATCGCACCTTTCCTTACCGCTGCGCGTCAGCTCCAGATTCGCACTGGATTCCCTATTAACTCACAGGACCGGCAAGTGGATGCTACAGGTTGTAACAAGTTACTGTCCAGACGTAGCTCACAAATAGGAATTCATCAAGATCTGGACATCTGATGAGCAATCCCTACAATCGCCGCGTACTTTAATTTTTCAGGATACATCATGACCCCCGAACACCTTCCAACAGAACAGTATGAAGCGCAGTTAGCCGAAAAAGTGGTACGTTTGCAAAGTATGATGGCACCGTTTTCTGACCTGGTTCCGGAAGTGTTTCGCTCGCCGGTCAGTCATTATCGGATGCGTGCGGAGTTCCGCATCTGGCACGATGGCGATGACCTGTACCACATCATTTTCGATCAACAAACCAAAAGTCGTATCCGTGTGGATAGCTTCCCCGCCGCCAGTGAACTTATCAACCAGTTGATGACGGCGATGATTGCGGGTGTGCGTAATAATCCCATTCTGCGCCACAAGTTGTTCCAGATTGATTACCTCACTACGCTAAGCAATCAAGCGGTTGTTTCCTTGCTGTACCATAAAAAGCTGGATGATGAGTGGCGTCAGCAGGCGGAAGCCCTGCGCGATGCACTGCGCGCGCAGAATCTGAATGTGCATCTGATTGGTCGGGCAACGAAAACCAAAATCGAGCTGGACCAGGATTACATCGATGAACGTCTGCCGGTCGCAGGGAAAGAGATGATCTACCGTCAGGTAGAAAACAGCTTTACCCAGCCGAACGCGGCGATGAATATTCAGATGCTGGAATGGGCGCTGGACGTAACCAAAGGCTCAAAAGGCGATTTGCTGGAGCTGTACTGCGGCAACGGTAACTTTTCATTAGCACTGGCGCGCAATTTTGATCGGGTATTAGCCACCGAAATCGCTAAGCCGTCGGTCGCTGCCGCGCAATACAACATTGCCGCTAACCATATTGATAACGTACAAATTATTCGTATGGCGGCAGAAGAATTTACTCAGGCGATGAATGGCGTACGCGAGTTTAACCGCCTGCAAGGAATCGACTTAAAGAGTTATCAGTGCGAAACCATTTTTGTCGACCCACCGCGCAGCGGTCTGGACAGTGAAACCGAGAAAATGGTGCAGGCGTATCCACGTATTCTGTATATCTCCTGCAATCCGGAAACGTTATGCAAGAATCTGGAAACATTAAGCCAGACGCACAAGGTCGAACGTCTGGCTCTGTTTGATCAGTTCCCCTACACGCACCATATGGAGTGCGGCGTATTACTGACCGCGAAGTAAAACCCATGCCGGATGCACCAGCATCCGGCATGATACCGATTACTCAGCAACTTCCTGCTTACGGTTACGCATCTTCGCGCCAATCCAGAACACCATAATGACGGAGAGTACTGCCGGGAAGAAGTTAGAGCCGATATCCGGATATTCCGCACGAACTACCGTGCTGTACAGCAGTACGCCGAGAATAAAACAGGCAGCTGCCAGACCCGGCAAGCCTACCGGCATGGTGCGATTAAGATAACGTTGATGCAGGCAGTAAACCGTCAGCAACAGGGAAATAATCGGGAATACAGAAAATGGCACAATGGAGCTAAACAGCGCTGCGAAAGTACCATTAATCGATAAGCCAGCAACCAACGCCAGCAGCAGCGTACCTCTATCTTGATTTGCTTGTTTCATTACTCGTCCTTCACATTTCCCGGAATAATTGCGGTTTTCTCTTGTTCACGGCGATACCAGTAATAAGCCCCTTTAGAAATCATTCGCAGTTGCAGTACCAGTCGCTCTTCTAATTGCCGACGTTGTTCGACGCCGACATCCAACGCCTCGGCCCCCGCACTGAAGACAATCGTCACCATTGCTTCGGCTTGCGCTTCAGTAAACGCACGCGGCATATGGTTTTCGAGTTCCAGATAGTCCGCAAGTTCCGCAATGAAGTGCTGAATTTCACGCGCAACGGCGGCACGAAACGCAGCGGAGGTGCCGGAGCGTTCCCGCAATAATAACCGGAAGGCGTTAGGATTATTACCGATGAACTCCATAAATGTGGAGACCGAGGTGCGGATCACACTCCCGCCTTTGGCGATACGCTGACGCGCCTGACGCATGAGTTGGCGTAGCATTAAACCGCTCTCATCAACCATGGTCAGACCCAGTTCGTCTACGTCGCGGAAATGCCGATAAAAAGAGGTGGGAGCAATGCCCGCTTCACGCGCCACTTCACGCAAACTCAGGCTGGCGAAGCTGCGTTCAGCACTTAATTGGCTAAATGCGGCTTCCACCAGCGAACGGCGGGTTTTTTCTTTTTGTTGCGCTCTTACGCCCATCACGATGTCTGAATCCTTGCCAAAAGTACTGCTGGCACTATACCAGAGAATGAACATACTGGATTGCTCCAGTATTGTGAATGAACGGTAACGCAATAAAACATATTTACTGCAATTCTTTGGCCGGTTCTTTTACGTACAACGGAAACCTGCCGCTTAAACGGAGAGTATCGTCGATAAAAATCCAATAAAACGTTCAGGTCAAAAGTAAGAAACAGACAAAGCAAAGGCCGCTCACGATATAGCCAGATAAATGACGGGGATCAATTGGCTTACCCGCGATAAAATGTTATCATTCTGTTGCTTTTATGTATAAGAACAGGTAAGCCCTACCATGCCACATTCCTACGATTACGATGCCATAGTAATAGGTTCCGGCCCCGGCGGCGAAGGCGCTGCAATGGGCCTGGTTAAGCAAGGTGCGCGCGTCGCAGTTATCGAGCGTTATCAAAATGTTGGCGGCGGTTGCACCCACTGGGGCACCATCCCGTCGAAAGCTCTCCGTCACGCCGTCAGCCGCATTATAGAATTTAATCAAAACCCACTTTACAGCGACCATTCGCGACTGCTCCGCTCTTCTTTTGCCGATATCCTTAACCATGCCGATAACGTGATTAATCAACAAACGCGCATGCGTCAGGGATTTTACGAACGTAATCACTGTGAAATATTGCAGGGGAACGCTCGCTTTGTTGACGAGCACACGCTGGCGCTGGATTGCCCGGACGGCAGCGTCGAGACACTAACCGCTGAAAAATTTGTTATTGCTTGCGGCTCTCGTCCATATCATCCAACAGATGTTGATTTCACGCATCCACGCATTTACGACAGCGACTCAATTCTTAGCATGCACCACGAACCGCGCCATGTACTTATCTATGGTGCTGGAGTGATCGGCTGTGAATATGCGTCGATCTTCCGCGGTATGGATGTAAAAGTGGATCTGATCAACACCCGCGATCGCCTGCTGGCATTTCTCGATCAAGAGATGTCAGATTCTCTCTCCTATCACTTCTGGAACAGTGGCGTAGTGATTCGTCACAACGAAGAGTACGAGAAGATCGAAGGCTGTGACGACGGTGTGATCATGCATTTGAAGTCGGGTAAAAAACTGAAAGCTGACTGCCTGCTCTATGCCAACGGTCGCACCGGTAATACCGATTCGCTGGCGTTACAGAACATTGGGCTGGAAACTGACAGCCGCGGACAGCTGAAGGTCAACAGCATGTATCAGACCGCACAGCCGCACGTTTACGCGGTGGGCGACGTGATTGGTTATCCGAGCCTGGCGTCGGCGGCCTATGACCAGGGGCGCATTGCCGCGCAGGCGCTGGTGAAAGGTGAAGCCACCGCACATCTGATTGAAGATATCCCTACCGGTATTTACACCATCCCGGAAATCAGCTCTGTGGGCAAAACCGAACAGCAGCTGACCGCGATGAAAGTGCCATATGAAGTGGGCCGCGCCCAGTTTAAACATCTGGCACGTGCACAAATCGTCGGCATGAACGTGGGCACGCTGAAAATTTTGTTCCATCGGGAAACAAAAGAGATTCTGGGTATTCACTGCTTTGGCGAGCGCGCTGCCGAAATTATTCATATCGGTCAGGCGATTATGGAACAGAAAGGTGGCGGCAACACTATTGAGTACTTCGTCAACACCACCTTTAACTACCCGACGATGGCGGAAGCCTATCGGGTAGCTGCGCTAAATGGCTTAAACCGCCTGTTTTAACACTTTATCGAAATGGCCATCCATTCTTGCGCGGATGGCCTCTGCCAGCTGCTCATAGCGGCTGCGCAGCGGTGAGCCAGGACGATAAACCAGACCAATGGTACGGCGTGGTTCCGGCTTAATACACGGCAAATAAACAACCCCATCGCGTTTGCGCTCCGGCGGCACAGCCAGCGCAGGCAGTAAAGTGATCCCGCTACCTGCCGCCACCATGTTGCGCAGAGTTTCCAGGCTGGTCGCGCGGAAGTGTGTATCTTCATCCGCCCCGGCTTCAAAACAGAAACCCATTGCCTGATCGCGCAAACAGTGACCGTCTTCCAGCATCAGCAGTTTTTCCCCTGCCAGATCGGCCATCGGTACGCATTCGCGGTTCGCCCACGGATGGTCTTCATAGATAGCCAGCAACATTGGCTCATCAAACAACGGCACTTCAATGAATGCTTCGCTCTCTTTCACCAGCGCGAGGATCACGCAATCGAGTTTGCCGCTGTCCAGTTGCGCCAGTAACTGGTGGGTCTGTGCTTCATGCAGATACATTTCCAGCTTTGGAAAGGTCTGGTGCAGCATCGGGATAATATGCGGTAGCAGGTACGGTCCAACCGTGGGAATCAGACCAATATGCAGCGGTCCGGACATCGTCTCGCCCTGCTGGCTTGCCATCTCTTTAAGGACTTTCACCTCACGCAGCACGGTACGCGCCTGATCCACCAGCAGCATTCCCGCCTGGGTGAATAACACTTTACGGCTGGTCCGCTCCAGCAACATCACACCCAACTCATCTTCCAGCTTACGAATTTGCCCGCTAAGCGTCGGCTGGCTAACGTGGCAGGAATCTGCCGCACGCCGAAAATGGCGGTGTTCGGCCAATGCCACCAGGTACTCAAGATCACGAATATTCATTATCCATCCTCCATTGCCACGATAGTTCGCGGCGATAGGTAGCATAGCAACGAACGATTATCCCTATCAAGCATTCTGACTGATAATTGCTCACAGAAACGGAGCGGCACCTCTTTTAACCCTTGAAGTCACTGCCCGTTTCGAGAGTTTCTCAACTCGAATAACTAAAGCCAACGTGAACTTTTGCGGATCTCCAGGATCCGCTTTTTTTTATTCTACAGGCCCACAGCAAGAGAGCCTGATAGTAACGGTTACTCAATCCGATCTTTGACAATAAAGAAGTAACACAGCGCCCCGGTGAACGTCACACAGGCCGCGATAACCAGCGCCAGATTAAACGAGTGTGTGGTATCCACGACCCAACCGGTTACGATCGGAGCAAAGGAAGCAAAAACAAAACTGCCAAAGTTTTGAATCCCGGCGATGGAAGCCACTTTTGTTTCTGACACCATCACCTGCACCAGCCCCCATGCAGATGTTCCCGCGAAATGCACGCAGAACAGCGCCATTGAGATAAACGCTACCGCCTGGGCTGGCGAGGAAGATTGCACGACCAGCAACGTGCCTAATGCCGACATCATCAAACCGCAGACAATCGCCGTTTTACGCGTCTTCGCCAGGTCATAGCCTTTTTTCGCCAGCCGATCGACAACAATACCGTTAACCCACATCCCGACCGCCGCCGCGAGGAAAGGAATTGCCGCCACCCAACCGGTTTTCGCCAGACTGAAACCTTGTTCGGCCTGCAAATAACCGGGTAACCACGCGATGTAGAGCCAACCGGTATAATTGACGCCAGAGAAACCTAAAATCATCCCCCAGGTTGTCCGATGCTTAAACAGCGCCAGCCACTCGCTAAATTGTAACTGTGGACGCGGTTTAACCGGCGCGGAGAGATATGTCCGTTCTTCCTCGGTCAGGACAAACTGCGCCCGGTTGCGATACCACGCGTACCAACAGATCCCAACCAGAATCCCTGCTACGCCGATGATGACAAACATCGTCCGCCAGCCCCATGCCAGTTGCATCAATACAAGAGCAGGAGGCGCGATAGCCTGACCGATAACGGTAGATGAGTTAAAAATCCCCAGCGCCGTGCCGCGTTCTTTTTGCGCATACCAGTCGGTGATCGACTTTACTCCCGCAGGCATAAATGGCGCTTCGCCAATACCCAGACCGATACGCATTAAAATAAAGTGGCTAAAAGAATTAACCATTCCTGTTAATGCCTGCATTAATGACCAGAATATTAAGCCTGCGCCTAACACTATTCGTGGGCCAAAGCGGTCTAGCAAAATACCGGAAGGAAGTTGTGAAAAACCATAAGACAGAGAAAATGCAGAAAGCAAAACACCAAACTCGGTAGCGGATAATCCTAACTCGCCACGAATTGCTTCACCTGCCACGCTCAATGACGAACGGTCGAGAAAATTAACGATCCCCGCCATAAATAATAAAACCAGGGTCACTGTCTGAATACGACGAATCCGTTGCGGTTTATTACCCGCAACACTGGTTGACACATCAACGTCCATTTTTAGCTCCTTGAGCGGAATTAATCGATTTGATGAATATTCAGAAAATAATTAAGCGAACCGCTATTACCAGTTCCACAATGTGCCATCTTCCAGTCGTGCGACGGGGAGATACGCCGGGTCATACGGATATTTCGCCGCCAGTTTCTCATCGAAAGAAATACCCAGCCCCGGTTCATCGCCTGGGTGCATATAACCTTCATCGAAGCGCCAGCTATGCGGGAAGACTTCAAGCATTTGTTCGGAATAGCCCATGTACTCCTGAACGCCAAAGTTTGGCACCCAGAGGTCAAAATGCAGCGCCGCCGCATGGCAAACAGGCGATAAATCTGAAGGGCCATGCGAACCGGTACGTACCTGATAAAGCGATGCAAAATCGGCAATCCGTCGCATCCCGGTAATGCCGCCTGCATGGGTAATCGTCGTGCGAATATAGTCAATCAGCTGCTCTTCGATTAACTGCTTGCAGTCCCAGATACTGTTAAACACTTCACCGACCGCAATCGGCGTCACGGTATGCTGACGAATCAGACGAAAACATTCCTGATTCTCGGCAGGCGTCGGATCTTCCATCCAGAACAGGCGGTAATCTTCAATGCTCTTCCCAAAGCGCGCCGCTTCGATGGGGGTCAGGCGATGGTGCATGTCATGCAACAGATGTTCGTTAAAACCGAACTTATTACGCACCGCTTCAAATAACTTCGGCGTAAAATCGAGATACTTTTCTGAAGACCACAACTGCTCTTCTGGCCACAGGCCTTTGGTTGCTGGTTCATACGCCAGTCCTTTGCCCTTCGCCAGACCATAGGTGGTTTGCATACCCGGTACACCACACTGCACACGAATCGCCTTAAAGCCCATCTGCTGGTGCTTTGCATAGTCTTCAAGGACTTCATCAATCGTACGCCCGGTGGTGTGGCAATAAACCATAACGCCTTCACGAGAAGCACCACCAAGCAGTTGATACAATGGCATATTTGCCGCTTTTGCTTTGATATCCCACAACGCCATATCAATGGCAGAAATGGCTGACATCGTGACGGGGCCACGTCGCCAGTAAGCACCTTTATAAAAGAATTGCCAGATATCTTCGATACGGCTGGCATCGCGGCCAATTAGTTGTGGACAAAGATGATCTTTCAGATAAGAAGCGACCGACAATTCGCGACCATTTAACGTGGCATCTCCTAATCCACAAAGTCCGCTTGCAGTGGTTATTTTAAGCGTAACGAAATTACGCCCTGGGCAAGTAACAAAAACATCTGCAGCAATAATTTTCATTATTGCAATCTCCTGTGTTGTAAATAGACGTTTCAAACTTAATTTTGCGACTACTACCATACAAGAGAGAAAGAGCGATTATTCAACCATGATCACATTAAAAATAAAAATTTCTACCGAGGAGAAAAAACACCCTCAAAAACCACCTGAATAATTAGCTATCATCGTTAAAACAACACGTTAAATAATCACATAACAAACTCCATTAATCATTAAAAATGAACACAGCAATAGAAATGAATTATATTCAATTAATTAAAGTATGTATTGGCTGATGTATTGAAAATATAATTTTTATGGGGAGAGTGAAGGTAAAGAAGACGCAAGAATAAAAAGGAATGTGACAAATAATGGTTCTGGTTGGGCGTTAAATTTAAGGTCACCAGAATACTGACAAATTTCTGCCTGATGCGGCGTAAACGCCTTATCCGCCTACGAAGTGTCGCACTTTGTAGGCGTGGTAAGCTCCCCATTTTCAGGGGAGCAATATAAACAAACTACTCTAACCGAGCTTGCGCAAAAGCAATCGCCTGCGCCACCTGCTGCGGTGAGACGCCGCCTTTTGCAGCACGCTTGTCGAGGCACGATTGCAGCGACAGAATCGGATAGACATCTTCGCCAATCACCTGGCTGAATTTCTGCAACTCACTGAGCGGCAGATCTTCCAACGCTTTGCCCTGACGAATGGCTTCCACCACAGCTTCACCCACAATATGGTGCGCCTCGCGGAACGGTACGCCTTTCGCCACCAGATAATCCGCCAGTTCAGTAGCGTTGGCGTAACCCTGCTGCGCCGCTTCCTGGCAACGCGGACGTTTCACCTGAATGCCGTCCAGCACCAGCGCCGCCATATGCAGGCAGTCCAGCCAGGTATCGAGCGCGTCGAACAGACCTTCTTTGTCTTCCTGCATATCTTTGTTGTAAGCCAGCGGCAAACCTTTCAGCGTCATCATCATGCCGGTTAACGCCCCCTGCACCCGACCGCATTTACCGCGAATCAGCTCCAGCGCATCCGGGTTTTTCTTCTGCGGCATTAATGATGAACCGGAAGTCACACGGTCAGAAAGCTCCACAAACCCCGCTTCGCCGGTGTTAAAGAAAATCAGATCTTCAGCAAAACGCGACAGATGCACCATGCCGATAGCGGCAGCAGAAAGCAGTTCCAACACATGGTCACGGTCAGAAACGCTGTCGAGACTGTTACGGGTCGCCGAAGCAAAGCCCAGCCAGCCTGCTAACTGTTCACGGTCGATTTCATAGGCCGTTCCTGCCAGTGCGCCACAGCCTAGCGGGCTGACATCCAGACGCTTAAGCGCGTCCTGCAAACGGCTTTCATCACGCGCCAGCATCTCAACGTAGGCCAGGCACCAGTGAGCGAACGTCACCGGCTGGGCGCGTTGCAGGTGAGTGTAACCCGGCATCACCGCGTCCTGATTGTTCTGCGCGGTCTCGACCAGAGCGGATTGTAACTGCCGGTTAGCCGTCAGCAACTCGCTAACGGTATCTTTGCACCACAGTTTCAGGTCAGTTGCTACCTGATCATTACGGCTACGCCCGGTATGCAGTTTTTTGCCTAACTGACCCACTTTGTCGATCAGTTTGCCTTCCACCCAGCTATGGATATCTTCGGCGTCGCTTTCAAGGATTTGTTGTGGCCTGGCGCGAACATCTTCCAGCAGCACGTTCAGCGCCTCTTCCAGTTGCGCCTGCTCTTCTGCGGTTAACACGCCGACCGTTACCAGGGCTTTGGACCAGGCCACAGAGCCAACAATATCCTGCTCCGCCAGACGGTAATCAAAGCGCAGTGAGTCGTTGAATTGTTTGAACCGTTGATCTGCTGCCTGGGTAAAACGCCCGCCCCAAAGTGCCATAACTCTGTTTCCTTATTTTGAAATTCAATGCCGGAAAGCTGCGCCTCCGGCCAACAAAACTTAAGCTAAAATCCGCGTACCCATCGGCATACCGTTAAACAGTGCCGGAAGCTGTTCCGCATGACGCCAGGAGGCGATATCTACCGGACGGCCCAACGTGCGCGCAGCATCCAGCGCCGCGTTCACTTTCACAATCATGCCGTCAGTAATAATGCCCTGCTCAATCAGTTGTTCTGCTTTCGCGGCGGTCATTTCGGCAATACGTTGCCCTTTGCCGTCGAGAATGCCGCTGACGTCAGAGAGCAAAATCAGATCCGCGCCCAGCGTTGCCGCCAGCGCCGTCGCCGCCTGGTCGGCATTGACATTCATCAGTTGCCCTTCGTCTGTTACGCCAATGGAGCTGACCACCGGCAGATAACCGTTCTCCAGCAAACTGTTGATAAGCTTAGGCGAACCTGGCTGCGCCAGTCCAACATGGCCTAACTCTTCATCAAGCTGGGTCACTTTGACGCTGTCGCCGTCACCGAGAAACAAACCTACGGCCGCAATCTGATGTTTCTTCGCCCATGCCAGCAGGGTTTTATTTGCCGTTCCCGCCAGTGCTCCGGTGATAATGTCTATCTGATCCGCAGGCGTCACCCGCAGGCCATTTTTCTTTTTCACCGGCAGATTCAGCCCTTTCATCAGCTCATCCACCACGCAACCGCCGCCGTGCACAATCACCAGCGGACGCTGATGTGACTCGCGATAATTCACCAGTGCGCTAAACAGACGTTCCAGCGCCTCTTCACTATCCAGCAGTACGCCACCCAGTTTGATAATTAATGGATTCATCATTGCACCCTTAAATAAGAGACTGCGTTTCCGCATAGCCGAAACGAATATTGGCGCACTGCACCGCTTGTGCCGCCGCGCCTTTCAGTAAGTTGTCTTCGGTCGCCACAATAATCAGATGCTCGCCCTGAACGGCAAAACCGATATCGCAGAATGGCAGTCCAACGACATTTTTCAGCGCCGGAACGCCTTTGTCATACAGCCGCACCAGTGGTTTATGGGCATACGCCTGCTGTAACGCTTGCGCCACTTGCACCTGGCTCACACCCGGTTTCAGGCGGCAGGTAATGGTTTCGAGAATGCCGCGCGGGAAATTGCCCAGATGCGGGGTGAAGATAACGTCAGCACCGAGGTGTGTGGCGATCTCTGGTTGATGGCGATGGGTAAAGACGCCATACGGTTGCAGGCTAACTTCACAAAAACTATTTGAAATCGCTGCCTTACGTCCTGCACCGCTCACGCCGCTGGTGGCGTTGATCACCGGCCACTGATTGAGGTCAAGAAGATCGGCATCAATCAACGGTTTCAGCGCCAGCTGTGCTGCCGTCGGATAACAGCCTGGCACGGCAATCAAGTTCGCTTCTTTTAATTTATTACCGCACCACTCCGCCAGACCGTAGGCTGCCTGTTCCAGCAGTTCCGGGTATTGATGGGTAAAGCCGTAATATTTTTCATAGAAGGCGACATCGTTAACACGAAACGCGCCGGAAAGGTCGAACACCACACAGCCTGCTTCAAGAAATTGCGGCGCTAAATCGTGGCTGACTTCATGGGCGGTGGCGAGAAACACCACGTCCACCCCTGGGCTAAACTCGCTGATATCCGACATCGGCTGCAACGGCAGATCAACGATGCCTTTTAGCTGCGGATGCAAATCGGAGATTAACTTTCCCGCATCATTGCTTTGCGCTGAAACAGTCAAAGCGGTTATGTTCATATGCGGATGGCGATTTACATAGGTCACTAGCTCTGCGCCAGCGTAGCCGCTGGCACCCACAATCAGCGTATTCAACATCGGGGCTATTCACCTTCTTATGTCTGGTTGCCAGGTTAAACGTAAAACATTCACCTTACGGCTGGTGGGTTTTATTACGCTCAACGTTAGTGTATTTTTATTCATAAATACTGCATGAATATTGATACTATCATGACCAGAGGTGTGTCAACAATGAAAAACAAATTACCGCCATTTATCGAGATTTACCGTGCTCTGATTGCCACACCTTCAATAAGCGCCACGGAAGAGGCACTCGATCAAAGCAATGCAGATTTAATCACTCTGCTGGCGGACTGGTTTAAGGATTTAGGCTTCAATGTGGAAGTACAGCCTGTGCCAGGAACTCGCAACAAATTTAATATGCTGGCCAGTTGCGGACAGGGGGCTGGCGGTTTGTTGCTGGCGGGGCATACCGATACGGTGCCATTTGATGACGGACGCTGGACGCGCGATCCATTTACGTTGACGGAGCATGACGGCAAGCTTTACGGCTTAGGCACCGCCGACATGAAAGGCTTTTTTGCGTTTATCCTTGATGCGCTACGCGATGTCGACGTCACGAAACTGAAAAAACCGCTCTACATTCTGGCGACTGCCGATGAAGAAACCAGTATGGCCGGAGCGCGTTATTTTGCCGAAACTACCGCCCTGCGCCCGGATTGCGCCATCATTGGCGAACCGACGTCACTACAACCGGTACGCGCACATAAAGGTCATATCTCTAACGCCATCCGTATTCAGGGCCAGTCGGGGCACTCCAGCGATCCAGCACGCGGAGTTAACGCTATCGAACTAATGCACGACGCCATCGGGCATATTTTGCAATTGCGCGATAACCTGAAAGAACGTTATCACTACGAAGCGTTTACCGTGCCATACCCCACGCTCAACCTCGGGCATATTCACGGTGGCGACGCTTCTAACCGTATTTGTGCTTGCTGTGAGTTGCATATGGATATTCGTCCGCTGCCGGGCATGACACTCAATGAACTTAATGGCCTACTCAACGATGCGCTGGCTCCGGTGAGCGAACGCTGGCCGGGTCGTCTGACGGTCGACGAGCTGCATCCGCCGATCCCTGGCTATGAATGCCCGCCAAATCATCAACTGGTTGAAGTAGTTGAGAAATTGCTCGGAGCAAAGACCGAAGTGGTGAATTACTGTACCGAAGCGCCGTTTATTCAAACGTTATGCCCGACGCTGGTTCTGGGGCCTGGCTCAATTAATCAGGCTCATCAGCCTGATGAATATCTGGAGACGCGGTTTATCAAGCCCACCCGTGAGCTGATAACCCAGGTGATTCACCATTTTTGCTGGCATTAAAACGTAGGCCAAACAATGTCGGATGCGATGCTTACGCATCTTATCCGACCTACACCTTTGGTGTTACTCGAGGCGATTTTTTAACATTCCCATAAGTTACGCTTATTTAAAGCGTCGTGAATTTAATGGCGTAAATTCCTGCTATTTATTCGTTTGCTGAAGCGATTTCGCAGCATTTGACGTCACCGCTTTTACGTGGCTTTATAAAAGACGACGAAAAGCAAAGCCCGAGCATATTCGCGCCAATGCGACGTGAAGGATACAGGGCTATCAAACGATAAGATGGGGTGTCTGGGGTAATATGAACGAACAATATTCCGCATTGCGTAGTAATGTCAGTATGCTCGGCAAAGTGCTGGGAGAAACCATCAAGGATGCGTTAGGAGAACACATTCTTGAACGCGTAGAAACTATCCGTAAGTTGTCCAAATCTTCACGCGCTGGCAATGATGCTAACCGCCAGGAGTTGCTCACCACCTTACAAAATTTGTCGAACGACGAGCTGCTGCCCGTTGCGCGTGCGTTTAGTCAGTTTCTGAACCTGGCCAACACCGCCGAGCAATACCACAGCATTTCGCCGAAAGGCGAAGCTGCCAGCAACCCGGAAGTGATCGCCCGCACCCTGCGTAAACTGAAAAACCAGCCGGAACTGAGCGAAGACACCATCAAAAAAGCAGTGGAATCGCTGTCGCTGGAACTGGTCCTCACGGCTCACCCAACCGAAATTACCCGTCGTACACTGATCCACAAAATGGTGGAAGTGAACGCCTGCTTAAAACAGCTCGATAACAAAGATATCGCCGACTACGAACATAACCAGCTGATGCGCCGCCTGCGCCAGTTGATCGCCCAGTCATGGCATACAGATGAAATCCGTAAGCTGCGTCCAAGCCCGGTAGATGAAGCCAAATGGGGCTTTGCCGTAGTAGAAAACAGCCTGTGGCAAGGCGTACCGAATTACCTGCGCGAACTGAACGAACAACTGGAAGAGAACCTCGGCTACAAACTGCCCGTCGAATTTGTTCCGGTACGTTTTACCTCGTGGATGGGCGGTGACCGCGACGGCAACCCGAACGTCACTGCCGATATCACCCGCCACGTCCTGCTACTCAGCCGCTGGAAAGCCACCGATTTGTTCCTGAAAGATATTCAGGTGCTGGTTTCTGAACTGTCGATGGTTGAAGCGACCCCTGAACTGCTGGCGCTGGTTGGCGAAGAAGGTGCCGCAGAGCCGTATCGCTATCTGATGAAAAACCTGCGCTCTCGCCTGATGGCGACACAGGCATGGCTGGAAGCGCGCCTGAAAGGCGAAGAACTGCCAAAACCAGAAGGCCTGCTGACACAAAACGAAGAACTGTGGGAACCGCTCTACGCTTGCTACCAGTCACTTCAGGCGTGTGGCATGGGTATTATCGCCAACGGCGATCTGCTCGACACCCTGCGCCGCGTGAAATGTTTCGGCGTACCGCTGGTCCGTATTGATATCCGTCAGGAGAGCACCCGCCATACCGAAGCGCTGGGCGAGCTGACCCGCTACCTCGGTATCGGCGACTACGAAAGCTGGTCAGAGGCCGACAAACAGGCGTTCCTGATCCGCGAACTGAACTCCAAACGTCCGCTTCTGCCGCGCAACTGGCAACCAAGCGCCGAAACGCGCGAAGTGCTCGATACCTGCCAGGTGATTGCCGAAGCGCCGCAAGGCTCCATTGCCGCCTACGTGATCTCGATGGCGAAAACGCCGTCCGACGTGCTGGCTGTCCACCTGCTGCTGAAAGAAGCGGGTATCGGGTTTGCGATGCCGGTTGCTCCGCTGTTTGAAACCCTCGATGACCTGAACAACGCCAACGATGTCATGACTCAGCTACTGAATATCGACTGGTATCGCGGCCTGATTCAGGGCAAACAGATGGTGATGATTGGCTATTCCGACTCAGCAAAAGATGCGGGCGTGATGGCAGCTTCCTGGGCGCAATATCAGGCACAGGATGCATTAATCAAAACCTGCGAAAAAGCGGGTATTGAGCTGACGTTGTTCCACGGTCGCGGCGGTTCCATTGGTCGCGGCGGCGCACCTGCTCATGCGGCGCTGCTGTCACAACCGCCAGGAAGCCTGAAAGGTGGCCTGCGCGTGACTGAACAGGGCGAGATGATCCGCTTTAAATATGGTCTGCCAGAAATCACCGTCAGCAGCCTGTCGCTGTACACCGGGGCGATTCTGGAAGCCAACCTGCTGCCACCACCTGAGCCGAAAGAGAGCTGGCGTCGCATTATGGATGAACTGTCAGTCATCTCCTGCGATCTCTACCGTGGCTACGTACGTGAAAACAAAGATTTTGTGCCTTACTTCCGCTCCGCTACGCCGGAACAAGAACTGGGCAAACTGCCGTTGGGTTCACGTCCGGCGAAACGTCGCCCAACCGGCGGCGTCGAGTCACTACGCGCCATTCCGTGGATCTTCGCCTGGACGCAAAACCGCCTGATGCTCCCCGCCTGGCTGGGTGCAGGTACGGCGCTGCAAAAAGTGGTCGAAGATGGCAAACAGAGCGAGCTGGAGGCTATGTGCCGCGATTGGCCATTCTTCTCGACGCGTCTCGGCATGCTGGAGATGGTCTTCGCCAAAGCAGACCTGTGGCTGGCGGAATACTATGATCAACGTCTGGTAGACAAAGCACTGTGGCCGTTAGGTAAAGAGTTACGCAATCTGCAAGAAGAAGACATCAAAGTGGTGCTGGCGATTGCCAACGATTCCCATCTGATGGCCGATCTGCCGTGGATTGCAGAGTCTATTCAGCTACGGAATATTTACACCGACCCGCTGAACGTATTGCAGGCCGAGTTGCTGCACCGCTCCCGCCAGGCAGAAAAAGAAGGCCATGAGCCGGATCCTCGCGTCGAGCAGGCGTTAATGGTCACTATTGCCGGGATTGCGGCAGGTATGCGTAATACCGGCTAATCTTCCTCTCCTGCAAACCCTCGTGCTTTTGCGCGAGGGTTTTCTGAAATACTTCTGTTCTAACACCCTCGTTTTCAATATATTTCTGTCTGCATTTTATTCAAATTCTGGATATCCCTTCAGATATCCTTAAGGAATTGTCGGTACATTCGGCGATATTTTTTTCAAGACAGGTTCTTACTATGCATTCCACAGAAGTCCAGGCTAAACCTCTTTTTAGCTGGAAAGCCCTGGGTTGGGCACTGCTCTACTTTTGGTTTTTCTCTACTCTGCTACAGGCCATTATTTACATCAGTGGTTATAGTGGCACTAACGGCATTCGCGACTCGCTGTTATTCAGTTCGCTGTGGTTGATCCCGGTATTCCTCTTTCCGAAGCGGATTAAAATTATTGCCGCAGTGATCGGCGTGGTGCTATGGGCGGCCTCTCTGGCAGCGTTGTGCTACTACGTCATCTACGGTCAGGAGTTCTCGCAGAGCGTTCTGTTTGTGATGTTTGAAACCAACACCAACGAAGCCAGCGAGTATTTAAGCCAGTATTTCAGCCTGAAGATTGTGCTTATCGCGCTGGCCTATACGGCGGTGGCAGTTTTGCTGTGGACGCGCCTGCGCCCGGTCTATATTCCAAAGCCGTGGCGTTATGTTGTCTCTTTTGCCCTACTTTATGGCTTGATTCTGCATCCGATCGCCATGAATACGTTTATCAAAAACAAGCCATTTGAGAAAACGTTGGATAACCTGGCATCGCGTATGGAGCCTGCCGCACCGTGGCAATTCCTGACCGGCTATTATCAGTATCGTCAGCAACTAAACTCGCTAACAAAGCTACTGAATGAAAATAATGCCTTGCCGCCGCTGGCGAATTTCAAAGATGAATCGGGTAACGAACCGCGCACTTTAGTGCTGGTGATTGGCGAGTCGACCCAGCGTGGCCGCATGAGTCTGTACGGTTATCCGCGTGAAACCACGCCGGAGCTGGATGCGCTGCATAAAACCGATCCGAATCTGACCGTGTTTAATAACGTGGTGACGTCTCGTCCGTACACCATTGAAATCCTGCAACAGGCGCTGACCTTTGCCAATGAAAAGAACCCGGATCTGTATCTGACGCAGCCGTCGCTGATGAACATGATGAAACAGGCGGGTTATAAAACCTTCTGGATCACCAACCAGCAGACGATGACCGCCCGCAATACCATGCTGACGGTATTTTCGCGCCAGACCGACAAGCAGTACTACATGAACCAGCAACGTACGCAGAGTGCGCGTGAATACGACACCAACGTGCTGAAGCCGTTCCAGGAAGTGCTGAATGACCCTGCGCCGAAGAAACTGATCATCGTTCATCTGCTGGGTACGCATATCAAATACAAATACCGCTACCCGGAAAATCAGGGCAAGTTTGATGGCAATACCGATCATGTTCCGCCGGGATTAAGCGCAGAAGAACTGGAGTCATATAACGATTATGACAACGCTAACTTGTATAACGATCACGTGGTTGCCAGCCTGATTAAAGACTTTAAAGCGACCGATCCGAACGGTTTCCTGGTTTATTTCTCTGACCACGGTGAAGAGGTTTACGACACGCCGCCGCACAAAACTCAGGGGCGTAATGAAGACAACCCGACGCGTCATATGTACACCATTCCGTTCCTGCTGTGGACGTCAGAAAAATGGCAAGCGACTCATCCGCGTGATTTCTCACAGGATGTTGATCGTAAATACAGCCTGGCGGAACTGATCCACACCTGGTCAGATTTAGCGGGCTTATCTTACGACGGTTACGATCCAACCCGTTCAGTGGTGAATCCGCAGTTCAAAGAAACTACCCGCTGGATTGGTAACCCGTACAAGAAAAACGCGCTGATCGATTACGACACTCTGCCGTATGGCGATCAGGTGGGTAATCAGTAATTATCAGCCAGATGTTATTTGCCGGATGCGACGCTTGAGCGTCTTATCCGGCCTACAGATCGCGGCGGTAGGCCGGATAAGGCGTTTACGCCGCATCCGGCAATACAAGTCGACTGAAACTGCCGCAATGTTTACATCTCACTCCCATCAGGCCACACTTTTCAGGTGGCCTTTTTTCATAATGCCAGTTACTGTTTTCCCGTCTACATACCTAAGGGAATAACATGTATCACGACGTCAGCTATCTGCTCTCCCGCCTGATCAACGGCCCGCTGTCCCTGCGCCAGATTTACTTTGCCAGCAGCAACGGCCCGGTACCCGATCTTGCGTATCAGGTCGATTTTCCACGGCTGGAAATTGTGCTGGAAGGTGAGTTTATTGATACCGGCGCTGGAGCAGCGTTAGTTCCCGGCGATGTGCTGTACGTCCCTGCTGGTGGCTGGAATTTTCCACAATGGCAAGCCCCCGCCACCACCTTTAGCGTGCTGTTTGGCAAACAGCAACTCGGCTTCAGCGTTGTGCAATGGGATGGCAAACAATATCAAAATCTGGCGAAGCAACACGTCGCCCGACGCGGCCCGCGCATTGGTTCTTTTCTGCTACAAACGCTCAATGAAATGCAAATGCAGTCGCAGGAGCAGCAAACGGCCAGACTTATCGTCGCCAGCCTGCTTAGCCACTGCCGCGATTTGCTCGGCAGCCAAATCCAGACCGCCTCACGCAGCCAGGCACTGTTCGAAGCTATTCGTGATTATATCGACGAACGCTATGCCTCCGCGCTTACCCGCGAATCTGTCGCACAGGCATTCTATATTTCGCCAAATTACCTCTCGCACCTGTTTCAAAAAACGGGGGCCATTGGTTTTAACGAATACCTGAATCACACGCGACTGGAGCACGCTAAGACGTTATTGAAAGGCTATGACCTGAAGGTAAAAGAAGTGGCGCACGCCTGCGGCTTTGTCGACAGCAACTACTTCTGCCGTCTGTTTCGTAAAAATACCGAACGCTCGCCGTCGGAATATCGTCGGCAGTACCACAGCCAACTGACAGAAAAACCGACTACTCCAGAATAAGATGGGTTTGCTGCGGCGCAGAAAGCACTTTGCGCACTGCGCTCATCACCCTCTGCGGCTCACGCAGGAAAGCGTAGATGCTGCATTGCACGTAGCGACAATGTTCAAATCGCTCAGCACCGGCAAGCTCGATATCCGTAATTAACAGCGCAACATCCGCCCGGCGGATATCCTCGTCCGCTAAACGATTCTCCGTTCCCAACGCGCCCTGAGTTTCAATGCTAACGCCCCACTTCTCTAACTGGCACAACTTTTCCAGCCGTTCCGCCGCCATATAAGTATGCGCCACGCCGCTTACGCAGGCGGTTACTGCCACCAGGTATGCCATTTTAACCTCCCACGGTAACCTGAAATCCGGCCCGTTCTGCCATTTCACGCATCGTTGCCACATCGGCTGACGACGGCGCAGCAACCTCTTTCATCGACCATGTTTTCCCCAGCAGGCGGTATTTCGGCTCGCCGTACTGATGAAACGGTAACAGATGGATCTGCCTGATATTCAGCGGGATCAGCACGTCCAGCGCCTGCTGCATATTCTCCCGGCTGAGCGTGAAACCAGGGATCAGCGGTAAACGCGGGATCACGTTGACACCCTCACTCACCAGCAAACGCAGATTCTCCAGCACGCGTTGCAGGTTCATCTTCACCACATCCCGCGCCTGAGCCGCATCCATAATTTTTAAATCGAACAACACTTCATCGCACAATTTCGCCAGCGGTAACAGCTTGCTGGCTGGCGCGTCTCCGGCAGTTTCGATGGCGCATGACACACCCCATAGCCGCAGTCGCTGTAAAAAACGGGTCGCAAACTCCGCCTGCATTAACACTTCGCCGCCAGAAAGCGTGACGCCACCGCCGGACGTGCGAAAGAAAATGTCATCTTTCATCACTTCCCGTTCCAGAGCGTCAAGACTGATATCGCGGCCAATCCGTTCAAATGCCCCGGAGGGGCATTCATCCGCATCACGCAAACATTTCGCGCAGTGCAGACATTTCGCCTCTCTGCGCACCGTCTGGATTTTGCCGGAGATCGACTCCGGATTAGCACACCATGGGCAAAGATGCGGACAGCCTTTAAAAAAGACCACCGTACGAATGCCCTCGCCGTCATTCAGTGAATAACGCTGAATGTTGAAAATGCGCGCCACATCATCGCGGCGCGTTTCCACAACGTTACAGCTGATGCGCTGTCCGGCGGATGATGTCATCCTGGATCTCCTTCGACAGTTCGACAAAGAAGGCGCTGTATCCGGCAACGCGCACCACCAGCCCGGCATAATCTTGTGGGCGCTGTTGCGCTTCCCGCAACGTGTCGGCGTTCACCACGTTAAACTGAATATGCTGCAACTTAAGCTGGGTAAACGCCCGTAAGAAGTCGGCCAGTTTGCGTAATCCCGCTTCACCTTCCAGGGTCGCCGGAGTGAATTTCACGTTCAGCAACGTACCGTTAGACAGCAGCGTATTATCGAGCTTACTGACTGATTTCAGTACCGCCGTTGGCCCTTGTGCATCCTGACCCAGCATGGGTGACAAGCCACCGTCTGCCAGTTGTTCCCCGGCAAAACGACCGTCTGGCGTCGCGCCAACCACCGATCCCAACGGGACGTGGGCAGAAACGGTATACGATCCCGGCGTGAAGTAGCCGCCGCGCGGGTTCTGGTATTTTTCCACTTCTTTGCAGTAGTGGCGTAACAGTTCGGCGCTAATGTTATCCACCTCGTCGATATCGTTACCGTATTTCTCGAAGCGGTTAATTAAGCGAGCGCGGACTTTTTCGCCTTCTGGCGTGGCGAAGTTGGCTTTTAATACCGACAGCAATTCGTCAAAACTTAAACGCTGTTGATCAAAAATCATCCCTTTCAACGCATGGAGAGAATCGCTCAGGTTGGCGATACCGATCCCCTGTACGCCGGAGAAGTTATAACGCGCGCCGCCATCGGTAATATCGCGACCTTTTTCCAGACAATCGCTGATAAAAGACGAGAGTAGCGGTACAGGAGCCCAGTCGCGATGGCCGATATCACAAATATTGCTGCCCTCAACCATCAGGGTGATGTAGTGGCTGATCTTGGCGCGGATCTGTTCCAGTAAACCTTCATAAGTCAGCGCAGCGTTGCCTTCATTTTCATGCAGGCAGATTTCCATCACTTTCAGCAGGTTAAACATCGCGATGTCATGCAAGCCGTAGGTTCTGCCGGGAATAGATAATTCCACACAGCCCACTACGGAATAGTCGCGCGCATCTTCCAGCGAAACGCCACGGTTGAGGAACGCTGGCACCACCACTTCATCGTTAAAGATTTGCGGAATACCGGTGCCGAGGCGAATGGTTTCTGCGGTTTTCATCAGGAACGGCGTGTCGATCAAGGCGTTAGTGCGCACGCCGAGGTTCGGTTGCGGTAATTGCACGCTTTGATAAGCGTCAAGGCAAAGGAACGAAAGCACGTTCACCGCGCTACGTCCGTTCTCGGTTAACCCGCCGAGCAGTGCGGTATAGCCGGTAGGGAAACCTGCGAAATAACGCGCGCTACTGGTGGAGCGCAACAGCACGATGTCGTTGCATTTCACCCATAAAGATTCGAGCAGTTCTTTCAGGAATGCCGGATCTTCGTCCTGGGTTAATGATGCCTGATAGAACGGCAACATATACTGGTCGAAGCGCCCCAACGATAGCGAACTGGCGTTGGATTCGTATTGCAGAATGATGTTCATGTACCAGAATAACTGGCACGCCTGCCAGAACGTCTGCGGCTTATGTTCGGCGTTATGGCGGGAGATCTCCGCAATGGTCAGCAGTTCTTCGCGACGCTGGCCATCAGTGCAGCTTGCCGCCATCGTTTCCGCCAGTTCGGCGTAACGCAAAATATGTTTCTGCGAGGCTTCCAGCAGTAACAGCGCTGCCTGATAAAAGTGATTCTCCGGCTGTTGCTGACAATGTTGCTGCATCTGTGCCACCAGCTCCCCCAGCCCGTGATTCAGCAGGCGCGGGTAATCAATAATAATGTGCCCCTGGCCTTTATCCGTCTGGTTGATGCTGAAAATCTGCGTGCTGGTCGCGGCTTTTACTTCATCCGTCATCTGCCCGTTGATGAAATCTTTCATCGAACGTTTTTCCCAGTACGGGAACAACTCTTCGCGGTAGATACGTTTATCTTCTTCGCTGATAGCAAAGCGGTCCTGCGGACGCGTCGGGAATTGATCCAGCTCTTTCAGCAGCCAGTAAGGGTCCATTTCCGGCGACATAATCCCGGCGCGCGGTTTTACGGTGCGGTTACCGGCAATCAGTTCTTCATCACGAATCGAAATTTCAACGTGTTCAAGGATATACGCTGTTGCTTTCGCCCGACGCATTATCACCGGCTCCCCTTCGGTTTGCCGATGGCTGGCGGTATAAAGCAACGCCCGCTCCAGCGAGATTTCACGGGTATTGGCAAACAGTGCAGTTTTGAGGCGAGAGATACGATTCGTCATGAGGAACTCCTGTGGGAAAGCGAACCCGCCCTTGCGGGCGGGATAAGAACTTAAGCGGTTTGTGCCAGGTGAGCTTCAATTTTGCTCATAATGGCGTCAGCACGTTTTACTGCGTCGCTGATGTTGACACGCACGATAGTCTTGCCAGCAAAACGCTCTTCAAATTTGATGCCGATATCTTTGGTCAAAATCACCATATCGGCGCTTGCCACGTCTTCCGCAGTCAGTTCATTTTCCAGACCAATCGACCCCTGGGTTTCTACTTTCACTTCCCAGCCTTTCGCTTTCGCGGCGCTTTCCAGCGCCTCTGCCGCCATATAAGTATGGGCAACACCTGAAGGACATGCGGTTACTGCGATAATTTTCGTCATGGCTCGTTCCTCAATTAATTAATTTCAAAATCCAGATCCAGGTCGTCTTCCTTCTCTTCAGTTGAAGACCCATTTTTACGCGCCAGACTTTTCAGCACGTTCACGCAGACTGCCGTCACAACCGCCCCGACAGCCACTGCCGCGATGTAACCCAACTTACCTTCAACCACCGGCAGCACAATCAGACCACCCCAGCCTGCATAGCACTGCGCACCGACCAGCGCCGCAGTTACCGCACTACAAACTGAACCGACCATGATGGAAGGAATGACACGCAGCGGATCGGCAGCGGCGAAAGGAATCGCCCCTTCAGTAACGCCAACACAGCCCATCACCAGTGCCGCCTTGCCGGTTTCGCGCTCTTCTGCGGAGAAATTTTTACGACCAATCAGCGTCGCCAGCCCCATCCCCAGCGGTGGAACACAAATCCCAACAGCGGCAATAGCCACCACGGTATAAACACCCTGAGCAACGCAAATCAGCATGAAGGCATAGGCCACTTTGTTAACCGGGCCGCCCATATCGAACGCCAGCATCAGACCCATGATCACCGCCAGCATAACAATGCTGCCCTGCTGCATCCCCTGAAGCCACTGGGTCAGGCTGTTGGTCAACGCCCCCACCGGCTCGCCCAGCCCCCACATCATGACGCCAGCGGTAATCAGTGTGCCGACGATTGGAATGATGAAGATTGGCATCACCGAGCGCAGAACTTTATGCACCGGAATTTTCTTCAGGTAATGCACCACGATGCCGCCGATAATCCCGGCGATCAGCGCACCAAAGAAGCCCGCGCCAAAGCTGTTACCAACCCAGGCACCGATAGCGCATGGAGCCAGCGCAGAACGTTCTGCAATGGAATAACCGATGTAAGCGGCGAGGAAAGGCACCATCAGCGTCAAACCTGCAACGCCGATATCAAACAGTTTTTTCAGATTCGGATCGGCTACGGCATCCGGCACTGCGCCTTTGCCATACAACATGACGGAAACCGCCAGCAAAATACCGCCCGATACCACGAAGGGAATCATGTGTGAAACGCCCGTCATTAAATGCTGACGGGTATTTTTCAGGATCTGCACCAACTCATTCATAAGCTGCTCCCGGGCTTGCGAAAGCCCATGTCCATATTTTTGATGGAAGAAACAATAGGCAATCGCAGGCGGAGCAAACAGTGGATAAAAAGGCCATTTACTGGACTTTTGTAATATCAGTACAAAAATGCGATCCGCCTCATAACTTGCGATAATCCGGAAGCATGCCGCAAAACGGCGTCTTGTGAGACGCGTCGCAAATTGACGGTTACATTACATTTGTCCAGCTTTTGGCAGATTTGTCACATGGCAGGCCGTTACCGTGCGCTCTTATCCTGTAAACAGAAAACCGTACCGGGAGAAAGGCAATGGCCCTGATTGTGGAATTTATTTGTGAGCTACCTAACGGCGTCCATGCGCGTCCGGCAAGCCACGTTGAAACGCTGTGTAATACTTTTTCATCACAAATTGAGTGGCATAACCTGCGCACTGACCGCAAGGGCAACGCCAAAAGCGCCCTTGCGCTGATTGGCACCGATACGCTGGTGGGCGATAACTGCCAGTTACTGATTTCCGGGGCCGACGAACAGGAAGCGCACCAGCGTTTAAGCCAGTGGCTGCGCGATGAATTCCCCCACTGCGACGCACCGCTGGCGGAAGTAAAATCTGACGAACTGGAACCACTGCCGATTTCACTGACCAATCTGAATCCGCAAATTATCCGTGCTCGCATCGTGTGCAGCGGTAGCGCAGGCGGCATTCTGACGCCGATCTCTTCTTTAGATCTCAATGCGCTGGGTAATCTTCCCGCAGCCAAAGGCGTTGACGCCGAACAATCCGCACTGGAAAACGGTCTGACGCTGGTACTGAAAAACATAGAGTTTCGTCTGCTGGATAGCGACGGTGCTACCAGCGCGATTCTGGAAGCGCACCGATCCCTGGCTGGCGATACTTCCCTGCGCGAACATTTACTGGCAGGTGTCAGCGCCGGATTAAGCTGCGCCGAAGCGATTGTTGCCAGTGCGAATCACTTTTGCGAAGAGTTCGCCCGTTCCAGCAGCAGCTACCTGCAAGAACGTGCCCTGGACGTACGCGACGTCTGCTTCCAGTTACTCCAGCAAATCTACGGTGAGCAACGCTTCCCGGCACCGGGCAAACTGACGCAGCCCGCCATTTGTATGGCTGATGAACTGACCCCCAGCCAGTTCCTCGAACTGGATAAAAATCACCTCAAAGGTCTATTACTGAAAAGTGGCGGCACCACCTCACATACGGTGATCCTTGCCCGTTCGTTCAACATTCCGACGCTGGTAGGTGTGGATATTGATGCCCTTACTCCGTGGCAGCATCAAACGATTTATATCGACGGCAACGCAGGGGCGATTGTGGTTGAGCCAGGGGAAGCCGTGGCCCGTTATTATCAGCAAGAAGCCCGCGTACAGGACGCCCTGCGTGAGCAACAGCGTGTCTGGCTGACCCAACAAGCCCGTACCGCTGACGGTATCCGCATTGAAATTGCCGCTAACATCGCTCACTCCGTGGAAGCGCAGGCCGCATTCGGCAATGGTGCGGAAGGCGTTGGTTTATTCCGCACTGAAATGCTCTATATGGATCGCACCAGTGCACCGGGCGAAAGCGAGCTGTACAACATTTTTTGTCAGGCGCTGGAGTCCGCCAACGGACGCAGCATTATTGTGCGCACTATGGATATTGGCGGTGACAAACCCGTTGATTATCTGAATATTCCCGCAGAGGCAAACCCGTTCCTCGGTTATCGCGCGGTGCGTATTTATGAAGAATACGCGTCGTTGTTTACCACACAACTACGGTCGATCCTGCGCGCCTCTGCTCACGGCAGCCTGAAAATCATGATCCCGATGATCTCCTCAATGGAAGAGATCTTATGGGTGAAAGAAAAACTGGCGGAAGCCAAACAGCAACTGCGTAACGAACACATTCCGTTTGATGAGAAGATTCCACTCGGCATCATGCTGGAAGTGCCGTCGGTGATGTTCATCATCGATCAATGCTGCGAAGAGATTGATTTCTTTAGTATTGGTAGTAATGACCTGACGCAATATCTACTGGCAGTGGATCGCGATAACGCTAAGGTGACTCGTCACTACAACAGCCTGAATCCAGCATTCTTGCGGGCGCTCGATTACGCCGTGCAGGCGGTGCATCGCCAGGGCAAATGGATTGGTCTGTGCGGTGAACTGGGAGCGAAAGGTTCCGTGCTGCCGTTGCTGGTCGGTTTAGGGCTGGATGAACTCAGCATGAGCGCACCATCAATTCCGGCGGCGAAAGCGCGGATGGCGCAACTTGATAGCCGTGAGTGCCGCAAGTTGCTCAACCAGGCAATGGCCTGCCGTACTTCGCTGGAAGTGGAACACCTGCTGGCGCAATTCCGCATGACCCAACAAGACGCACCGCTGGTCACCGCCGAGTGCATCACACTGGAAAGCGACTGGCGCAGCAAAGAAGAAGTGCTCAAAGGCATGACCGATAACCTGCTGCTGGCGGGCCGCTGTCGCTATCCGCGTAAACTGGAAGCCGACTTGTGGGCGCGCGAGGCCGTTTTCTCTACCGGTCTGGGCTTTAGTTTTGCCATTCCCCACAGCAAATCAGAACACATTGAGCAATCCACCATCAGCGTGGCGCGTCTGGCAGCGCCGGTGCGCTGGGGCGATGATGAAGCGCAATTCATCATTATGTTAACCCTGAACAAACATGCTGCGGGCGATCAGCACATGCGCATTTTCTCGCGCCTCGCTCGTCGCATCATGCACGAAGAATTCCGTAACGCGCTGGTTAACGCCGCCTCTGCCGACGCTATCGCCAGCCTGCTGCAACATGAACTGGAACTGTAAAAGGAAACATCATGGAACTGTATCTGGACACCGCTAACGTCGCAGAAGTCGAACGTCTGGCACGCATATTCCCGATTGCCGGGGTGACAACTAACCCGAGCATTATCGCTGCCAGCAAGGAGTCCATCTGGGAAGTGCTGCCGCGCCTTCAAAAAGCGATCGGTGATGAGGGAATTCTGTTTGCTCAGACCATGAGCCGCGACGCGCAGGGTATGGTGAAAGAAGCGAAACGCCTGCGCGACGCTATTCCGGGCATTGTGGTTAAAATTCCGGTAACCTCTGAAGGTCTGGCAGCAATTAAAATGCTGAAGAAAGAAGGCATTACTACGCTGGGAACCGCAGTGTACAGCGCAGCGCAAGGATTACTGGCGGCGCTGGCTGGAGCCAAATACGTTGCTCCATACGTTAACCGCGTAGATGCCCAGGGCGGTGACGGCATTCGTACTGTACAGGAGCTGCAAGCGCTGTTGGAAATGCATGCGCCAGAAAGCATGGTGCTGGCTGCCAGCTTTAAAACACCACGTCAGGCGCTGGACTGTTTACTGGCAGGATGTGAATCCATCACCCTGCCCTTAGATGTAGCGCAACAAATGCTCAACACCCCTGCGGTAGAGTCAGCTATAGAGAAGTTCGAACACGACTGGAATGCCGCATTTGGCACTACTCATCTCTAAAGGAGCAATTATGGACCGCATTATTCAATCACCGGGTAAATACATCCAGGGCGCTGATGTGATTAATCGTCTGGGCGAATACCTGAAGCCGCTGGCAGAACGCTGGTTAGTGGTGGGTGACAAATTTGTTTTAGGTTTTGCTCAATCCACTGTCGAGAAAAGCTTTAAAGATGCTGGACTGGTAGTAGAAATTGCGCCGTTTGGCGGTGAATGTTCGCAAAATGAGATCGACCGTCTGCGTGGCATCGCGGAGACTGCGCAGTGTGGCGCAATTCTCGGTATCGGTGGCGGAAAAACTCTCGATACTGCCAAAGCACTGGCACATTTCATGGGTGTTCCGGTAGCGATCGCACCGACTATCGCCTCTACCGACGCACCGTGCAGCGCATTGTCTGTTATCTACACCGATGATGGTGAATTTGACCGCTATCTGATGTTGCCAAATAACCCGAATATGGTCATTGTCGACACCAAAATCGTCGCTGGCGCACCTGCACGTCTGTTAGCGGCGGGTATCGGCGATGCGCTGGCAACCTGGTTTGAAGCGCGTGCTTGCTCTCGTAGCGGCGCGACCACCATGGCTGGCGGCAAGTGCACCCAGGCGGCGCTGGCACTGGCTGAACTGTGCTACAACACCCTGCTGGAAGAAGGCGAAAAAGCGATGCTTGCCGCCGAGCAGCATGTAGTAACCCCGGCGCTGGAGCGCGTGATTGAAGCGAACACCTATTTGAGCGGCGTTGGTTTTGAAAGCGGCGGGCTGGCGGCGGCTCACGCGGTGCATAACGGCCTGACCGCTATCCCGGACGCGCATCACTATTACCACGGTGAAAAAGTGGCATTTGGTACGCTGACGCAGCTGGTTCTGGAAAACGCGCCGGTGGAGGAAATCGAAACCGTAGCTGCACTTAGCCATGCGGTAGGTTTGCCAATAACTCTCGCTCAACTGGATATTAAAGAAGATGTCCCGGCGAAAATGCGAATTGTGGCAGAAGCGGCATGTGCAGAAGGTGAAACCATCCACAACATGCCTGGCGGCGCGACGCCAGATCAGGTTTACGCCGCACTGCTGGTAGCCGACCAGTATGGTCAGCGTTTCCTGCAAGAGTGGGAATAACCTACTCCAAACTCCCGGCTTGTCCGGGAGTTTGAACGCAAAATTGCCTGATGCGCTACGCTTATCAGGCCTACGCAATCTCTGCAATATAGTAAATTTACGTACTTTTGTAGGCCGGATAAGGCGTTCACGCCGCATCCGGCACGCTGTGCCAGTAATCTGAAACTTCCACCTTGTTCGGGTGTTTTTTTATCCGCTTCTGGACATTTTCTCCACAGAACAATCGTTAGCCCGGAAGGTCGAATCTGTGACTCTTATTTTCACGGACGAAACAGATGAAAGCTTCACTGGCGTTATTCAGTCTTCTGACGGTATTTACCAGTTACTCCTTAAAATCTCCCGCCGTTCCACCAACCGTGGTACAAATCCAGGCCAACACCAATCTTGCCATCGCAGACGGCGCCAGACAGCAAATCGGCAGCACGCTATTTTACGATCCGGCGTATGTGCAGCTTACCTATCCTGGCGGTGATGTCCTGCAAGAACGCGGCGTATGTTCCGATGTGGTGATCCGTGCATTGCGCAGCCAGAAGGTCGATTTGCAGAAACTGGTGCACGAAGATATGGCGAAGAATTTTGCTGCGTACCCGCAAAAATGGCAGTTAAAGCGCCCGGACAGCAACATCGATCACCGCCGGGTGCCTAATCTGGAAACCTGGTTTACCCGCCACGATAAAACACGCCCCACCAGCAAGAACCCCAGTGACTATCAAGCGGGCGATATTGTCTCCTGGCGATTAGATAACGGGCTGGCACATATTGGGGTGGTGTCAGATGGCTTCGCCCGCGACGGTACGCCGCTGGTGATACATAACATTGGCGCAGGCGCGCAGGAAGAAGATGTACTGTTTAGCTGGCGGATGGTGGGGCACTATCGGTATTTTGCTAAATAAGAGATCTCCCCACATGAAGAAAAAATTCAGATCCTTTTTACACTGACGGCTTCTTTTTTCTTACGGCTCACCAGCGCCAGTGCCAGTACAATCAGCACAATACCGCTACCTTCAACTGCCCCCGGATTCTCACCGAGCAGCCACCAGGAAAAGAGTACGCCGCAAACGGGAACGGCCAGTGTGCTTAAGCTGGCAATACTGGCAGGCAAGTTTTTCAATACAAACAACCATAAGCTCCACGCCAGCGCTGTCGCCAGAATCGCACTGTAGGCCAGCGCCCAGAACACGGTGGGTTGCCAGTCAATTTCACGTTGCGGCACCAGTAAAGCGACCACGCTCATCACCAGCGCCGCATACAGCATCTGCCAGGATGTTAGCGACAATAAATCCACGCGCGGATGGCGGGCATACAGACGTTTAGCAACAATCGCGCTCGCCCCCCAACTCACACCGGAGAGGATTGCCAGCATGGCGCTTTTCATCGAAGAGAAATCGAGTTGCCACGGCTGCAACACCAAAAATAAGCCGAAAGCGGCAATCAGAATCGCGAAATATTGTCCGCGTCGCAGGCGTTCACCGAGAAACAACGCGGCGAAAATTACCACCCAGAACGGCATGGTATAGCTCAGGATTGCCACCTTCCCCGCTCCTCCGCTGACCAGCGCCCACTGCGCCAGGCCGACCATCCCGCAGGTTTGTAACAGGGCAATGGCTAAGGTGTATTTAAACGGTGTCGGGCGCATTCCGCGACCACGTAATAAAAGGACGATGAATAAAACGAGAGCGCCGAAAATGCAGCGTAAGGCGGTAAAGTCGAAGGCACCGATGTAGCTGGTGACTTGCTTCATGAAAATCCAGCTATAACTCCAGATAAGTGTGAGCACAACCAGGCCACTGATTGCCAGTGGGTTGCTCTTTCCTGCGGCAGACATGAGAGATCCAGTGTGTAGTTTTCCTGTGGACACTATACGCCGGTAAAGAAACTTCAGCGACTGCCTGAAAGGCAGTCGCTGAAGAAGGTCAGATTACAGCAGGTCGAAACGGTCGAGGTTCATCACTTTCACCCATGCCGCCACGAAGTCTTTAACAAACTTCTCGTGGGCATCGCTGCTGGCGTAGACTTCCGCCACCGCACGCAGGACAGAGTTAGAACCAAAGACCAGATCCGCACGGCTGGCGGTGTATTTCACTTCGCCAGTTTCGCGGTCACGGCCTTCGAACAGCTCTTTCGATTCGTCGGTCGCTTTCCACTCGTAACGCATATCCAGCAAGTTCACGAAGAAGTCATTGCTCAATACGCCAACGCGGTCAGTGAAGACGCCGTTTTTGCTGCCATCGAAGTTGGCCCCCAGTACGCGCATCCCGCCCACCAGCGCAGTCATTTCCGGCGCGGTCAGCGTCAGTTGCTGTGCTTTATCAATCAACAGTGACTCGGTGGTGGAAACGTCCAGACGAGCGCGATAGTTACGGAAACCGTCAGCAATTGGCTCCAGCAGTTCGAACATCTCAATGTCAGTCTGATCCTGACGCGCATCAACGCGGCCCGGCGCAAACGGTACATGAATGCTCAAACCTGCGGCGCTTGCGGCTTTCTCAACGCCAACCACACCTGCCAGCACGATGATATCCGCCAGCGAAGCTTTGCCAGACTCTTTCTGAATTTTCTCCAGAACTGGCAGAGCACGAACGGCTGCGGCGTTCACATCCCAGTCACGTTGCGGCATTAATGCCAGACGCGCACCGTTGGCACCACCACGTTTGTCGCCACCACGGAAGGTAGAAGCAGACGCCCAGGCCACCGATACCAGCTCACTAACAGACAGACCAGAATCCGCAATCGCGAATTTCAGATCGATAATGTCCTGCTCGGTCGGGTTGTAGATCGGCTGCGGCAGCGGATCTTGCCAGATCAGATCTTCTTTCGGTACTTCCGGCCCGATGTAACGAGATTTCGGCCCCATATCCCTGTGCGTCAGTTTGAACCAGGCACGAGCAAAGGCTTCGTTGAACGCCTGCGGATCGTTGAGGAAACGACGAGAGATCTTCTCGAACTCAGGATCAAAACGCAGCGTCAGGTCGGTCACCAGCATCGTCGGTTTACGTTTCTTCGACGGATCAAACGGATCCGGGATAATTTCCGGTGCGTCTACTGCTTCAAACTGGATTGCGCCAGCCGGGCTGCGGGTCTGTACCCACTCATACTTGAACAGGTTCTCGAAGAAATAGTTGCTCCACTGGGTCGGCGTCTGGGTCCAGACCACTTCCAGACCAGAGGTAATGGCATCTGCGCCAACGCCGCTGCCGTAAGTGCTCGCCCAGCCTAAACCTTGTTCTTCAATCGGTGCTGCTTCTGGATCAGGACCTACGTTTGATGTCGGACCGGCACCGTGGGTTTTACCCAGCGTATGACCACCCGCAATCAGCGCCACGGTTTCTTCGTCATTCATGCCCATGTTGCCGAAGGTCGCGCGGATAGCTGCTGCTGCCGAAAGTGGTTCGCCGCTGTGATCAGGGCCTTCCGGGTTAACGTAAATCAGGCCCATCTCGGTTGCACCCAGCGGTGCTTTCGCCAGCGCTTCCGGATGACGGTGAGTCAGCCAGGCTTTTTCATCACCCCAGTTAACATCCAGATCCGGTTCCCAGACGTCTTCACGACCGGCACCAAAACCGAAGGTACGGAAGCCGGAGTTTTCCAGCGCCACGTTACCCGCGAGGATAAACAGGTCGGCCCAGGAGATTTTCTGACCATATTTCTGTTTGATTGGCCACAACAGGCGGCGCGCTTTATCGAGGCTTACGTTATCCGGCCAGGAGTTCAGCGGTGCAAAACGTTGCTGACCACGACCCGCGCCGCCTCGCCCATCGATTGAACGGTAAGTACCCGCACCGTGCCAGGCCATACGAATAAACAGACCGGCGTAGCTGCCCCAGTCGGCTGGCCACCACGGTTGAGATTCTGTCAGCAGGGCTTTCAGATCTTTTTTCAGGCCGTAGTAATCTAATTTGCTGAATTCTTTGCGGTAGTCAAAGTCCTCACCCAGCGGGTTAGAACGATTAGAATGTTGGTTTAACAGGTCAACACGGAGTTGATTTGGCCACCAGTCGCGCGTGGTTGTGCCCCCACCTGCGCTCTGGTCGTGACCGCCCTGATGGAACGGGCATTTGCCGGTGGCTGTCGTGTTATGGATATCGTCTGACGTGCTCATCAATGTGCTCCCCTCTACAGTGTTACCGTTACGATACACAGCGTTAGAGAGAAGTTATAATTGAATTAATCCACGGATGCGATAGTTGAGATCTTACATATTGTTGGTTAAAGAGATGTAGATCAAATTGATCGTAATTAAGACTTTTTGATTATGTCCGATTTAGGATAAATGCTTTATAAAAAAGGGTTTTAGATTTGTATCCTTCAAGTAATGAGGGAGAAAACAAGGCTGATAACCTTATTTTCCCGCCCTCATTTCGAGGCAGCATTTTGTGCTCTGTTTAAAATTTGTGATCACTGTGTGATTTTCACAAAAGGCACACTATTTATAAACCAGGTCGAACACCCAGTGTATGGCAAATCGCGTAACTCATTTCAGCGCGGTTAAGCGTATAGAAGTGGAAATCTTTCACTCCTTCACGGCTTAAAATCTTCACCATATCCATGGCAATATTCGCGCCCACCAGCTTGCGGGTTTCAGCATCGTCATCCAGGCCGTCGAACATTTGTGCCATCCACGCCGGAATACGCACGTTGGTCATGTCGGCAAATTTCTTCGCCTGTTTAAAGTTCGAAACCGGCAAAATTCCCGGAATGATTTCCACATCAATGCCTGCCGAGACGCAGCGATCGCGAAAACGCAGGTAGCTTTCGACATCGAAGAAGAACTGAGTAATGGCGCGGTTGGCTCCGGCATCCACTTTTCGTCTCAGGTTGAGTAAATCGGCCTGGGCACTTTTCGCTTCTGGATGTACTTCCGGATACGCCGCCACGGAGATATCGAAATCTGCCACTTCTTTTAACAGTGTCACCAGGTCAGAAGCATACATTTCTGGCTTACCACTTCCCGGCGGCAGGTCGCCACGCAGCGCCACGATATGGCGAATACCGTTATTCCAGTAGTCGCGTGCAATGGTCCGCAGCTCGGCAGGCGTCGCATCAATACAGGTAAGATGCGGTGCCGCTTCCAGGCCGGTGCGATCTTTAATGCCTTTAATAATGCTGTGCGTACGGTCGCGCTCGCCGGAGTTTGCGCCATAGGTCACCGATACAAACTTCGGTTTCAGGCTGCTAAGGCGATCGATGGAGTTCCACAGGGTCTGCTCCATTTCACTGGTACGCGGCGGGAAAAATTCGAACGAAACGTTAATCTGCCCCTGGACTTCTGCCAGACTCTGATTCAGGGCATCCCGCTGGCTGGCGTGAAAAAAGCTCATACCTTACCTCATCAATCGCTTATCGTTATATGTTGTGTTGTGCACATCTATCCGTTTAGACGTCCAGATGTAAAGATGAAGGAAAAGCCGAAGGGCGTCAACCGAAAAATAACCAATGATGGTGAGGAAAAATCAGGGAAGATGAAAAAAACTCATCTTAATTAGAGGCGATAAAAGATTTCTCTATAGCACAATCCACCTCGCACGTTTTGACTCATATTCTGACAACACAGCGACACCTGGGCTAATTCGAAAAACAACGTCCTGCCACCGGATGGTGATGCTAAGGCATCTGATTCGGCCTGCGCCCTCGCGTAGGCCGAATACAGGATCTGCGCAATCAACGGGTAACAAACAGTTGAGTCAATTCAGTGCGCACTTTTATTTGATATCCTTCACGCGCATACCGTTGAGCTGTTCATCCGTAATGGTGTTGCCCGCTTTGAAGTAATCAACCACCGCGTGATAAACGTAATAACCGCCCGTTGTGTTACGCGCTTTCCCTTCGGTAAAGGCGGTAAAACCATCTCCACCATCAGCAAGGAAACTCTGAGTAGCAATGTGATAAACCGTCGCATCTTCAATGGGTTTGCCATTCAGAGTCAGTGTGATTACCCGCTGACCAACCGGCTTGCTGCTGTCGTACTTCATTTCCAGGCCTTTCGATACCTGTAAAACGCCATTGCTTAAACTTGCGCCGTGTTCCATCAGACTGCGTAATTGTTTACCCGTGAGTTCCATCGTCACCAGTTCGTTGGGGAACGGGAACGTACTGATGACGCCGCCCATCGTGATCGCCCCTGCGGGGATCTCATTGCGAATGCCGCCAGAGTTGGTTAACGCCAATTGGGTGTTTTTACCCGCCGCTACCAGTAAAGCGTCAGCCGCCAGGTTCCCGAGGGAAGCCGATTCACCATAGGCACGTTTTAATTCAACCGGCGATTGCGCCACCGTTTGTTGCACCACTTCATCAAGCTTTTTATTCCAGCCGTCGATCACCTGTTTCGTTTGTGGATCGGGCTTCCACTCGTCAGCGTAAATGGTTTTAAGCTCGAAGTTTTTCACCGTAAAATTATGCGGCTTCTCTTTGTAGTCGAGAACCAGTTTGCCCACATCAATCCCGCCGCTGTCAGTGGAGAGGATGAGCGTATTGCCGACTTTAATCGGTTCCGGCGTACCCACATGTGCATGTCCGGTGATCAAAATATCCAGCCCTTTCACCTGACTTGCCGTCTGAATATCTTTATCCAGCGCGCGACGCACATCTGTGCCTCCCATACTGGACTGGCGGGCCGGAACACCTTCATGGATCAGGGCGACGGTCAAATCAACCTTGCCTTTAAGTTCATCGATATAACGTTGTAGCCATTTAATTTCATCACGCGCCTCAATACCCACTCGCGTGGCAGCAGATACTGTGTCATTAAAGGCAAATACACCGTGCAAACCTATAACGCCTATTTTTACACCGTCTTTTTCGATGATGGTATAGGGCTTATCCCAGAATGATTTACTGCTGTTCTGATAAAAAACATTGCCCTGCACAATCGGGAATTTTGCCTGACTCAACTGTAATAATGTGTTGTCCCAGCCGTGGTCAAATTCATGGTTGCCTATCGTGACGGCATCAAACGGCATAGTATTCATAATATCGATAATAGCCTTACCTTTGGTCAGGCTGCTGATATATGGCCCGGTAAAATAGTCGCCCGCATCAAAAAACCATGTCGCTTTATTTTTTGCTTTTTCTTGCTTAACCAGCGTAGTGATATTTGCCCAGCCGCCAATATCCCGTTTACCGTCAGCGATCCACGGCACTTTATAAGGTTCTACATGCGCATGGAGGTCGTTGGTATAAATAATAGTGACATCTTTAGCGCAAGCCCAGAACGGCAGTGTTAATGCGATACCCGCAGCAAGTATTTTAATTTTCATAAACAATCCCTTTCAGTGAGATAAAGGATTGCTACATTACGTTCTGAAAGACTTATTTATGTGAGAGTAATCACATCTGCAGGGGATAGTTGCCGGACAAAATCAACGACCTTGTGAAATCGTTGGTGATATATGTCGACTCTGTTTACGATTAATGCCTGTAAAACGTTCGGTTGCCGAAATTTGGGATTGGCCTCATCGGAAGATTACAGTTGGCCAGACTATAAACTGGGTTATCCGGCACTGCACTGTCGGGCATGTGGCAGTTACCCGCCGTTGTTTGACGAGCAACAATTTCGTGACTGGTTGTCAGTTCACTTATCTACGTGGGCCTCGGAGAAGGGTCATTTCTGCCCGGTATGTTATGGCACAGACATGATTTGTTATGGTCACAATCCACAGGGTTCGCAACGCATTCAATGCCGTAACTGCAAAAAAGTCTGGACGCCTAAACAGTATCAGAAAGAAATTACGCATCCCCAGGCCATTGAAACCGTTCAACTGTTCATACCCTTTCAAGGGGCCAGCGCAGTACAAAAACTGTATGTTTTAGTCAGTCTTGACGCCACTCGTGGCAACATTCTTCATCTCTCCACGAATTATACGCAACATCAGACAGGAGACAGTCTGCGGTACAGTTACAAGGGCAACACAGAACCAACTATGCACCATCGCGATATCGTGCAGAAGGTAGATATGCGTGAAGCGCAATTCTTGCGCCGGAGCCAGTTCGATGAAATTCAGTATGGCAGTGCTGTACTCAAGCGCAACGGTAAGGGAGCCATACTACGCCCGGTTATCACGGCACACGGGCATTTCAGAATACTGAAAATCCGCTATCCAGATGTCAAAACGCATATTATTTCACACGAATGTTTTCTAAGAGGCGCAATTATTACAGCCTGGACAGATCAGTTCCGCCAACAACAAGGTGAACTTTGGTTCGTAGAAGAAGAAATCAGTGACAGTAACGCTGATACGCCCTGGCATTTTAAGGGAACGACATACCATGGTTGGTGGCAAAATCAGTGGCAGCGCTGGGAGCAGGGGAATAACTGCAAGATGGTCTGCCTACTCACGGGAGCCAGCTTAGAAAGGGGCGCAAATGTTTCTCTGGCAACCAGTCGTTGTTTTATCACATGGCTGACAGACCAACACGACTTTACCCAAAGCGCGTTATTATCCGCAGGTCGCGTAACGCAAATGCTGACCTCACTGGCGTTAAAATACAATGAATCGCTCACTCCATCTTGTTAGTCAATACACTCGACAAACGACCATAAATTAAGAGAGATCACTACCTTTCATTTAATTAAATATATAAATGTATGACCGTGAAATATAATCATGGTCAATGTTTAATTAATAACATTATTTGTTACTAAGATCACATAATACTTTTCTGAACTATGCTTACATAAAATAAGACACGATGTGCCTTTTATTTAAATAATTCAACAAATGTAACACACCCTATCCAGGAGGGATGATGAAAACTGTATTTACAACATTATCAGTCATATTCGGCGTGATATTTTCTCACAGTGTTCTAGCTCAGGACGTTACTATTTATTATACGAATGACATTCACGCACATGTCAATCCGGCAAAAATCCTCGCTGTTGATAAGAACAGACTTATAGGTGGTATGGCTAATATTGCAGGCATCGTTAATGAAGCGAAGAAAAAAAGCAAAGATGTGTTTTTCTTTGATGCAGGCGACTATTTTACCGGGCCGTATATCAGCACCCTGACCAAAGGTGAAGCTATTATTGATATCATGAACACTATGCCCTTTGATGCGGTGTCTGTTGGTAATCACGAGTTCGATCACGGTGTGCCCAATATGGTGTCTCAGTTATCAAAAGCAAAATTTCCCATTCTGCTGGGAAATATCTACTACACCGATACGAATAAACCAGTTTGGGATCATCCGTGGACCATTATCGAAAAAGATGGTTTAAAGATTGGTGTGATTGGATTGCATGGCGCATTCGCTTTCTATGATACAGTCGCGGCAAAAGCACGTGAAGGCGTAGAAGCCAGAGACGAAATTAAATATTTAAATAAAGCACTTGCAGAATTAAAAGGCAAAGTCGACATTACCGTTTTGCTAATTCACGAAGGTGTCCCGGCGCGTCAATCAAGCTTTGGTAGTAAAGATGTGGAGCGGCTACTACAGGCAGATATTGAGACAGCTAAAAAAGTGAATGGTGTTGATGTCTTAATTACCGGTCACGCACATGTCGGAACACCGCAACCAATAAAAGTTAATAACACATTAATTGTATCTACCGATGCATACGGCACCAACATCGGAAAACTTGTGCTTGATTACAATCCGAAAACGAAGAAAATTGATAGTTATAATGGTGAGTTAATCACCATCTTTGCAGATCAATTTAAACCTGACACCATCGTTCAAAATACTATTGATAAATGGAGTGCAAAGCTTAACAAAATAACACAGGAAGTTGTCGGCCATTCTCCCGTAGTTTTAACACGTGAGTATGGTAGTTCCTCTTCTACCGGCAACCTTATTCTTGATGCAATGATGGAAAAAACACCTGATGCCGTTGCCGGATTTCAAAATAGCGGTGGGATTCGAGCTGATTTTCCTAAAGGCGATATCACACTGGGAGATGTTATTAGCACATTCCCCTTTAATAATGACCTCATCGAGATGGATTTGACGGGCCGCGATCTCAAATCATTGATGACGCATGCAACCAATCTAACTAACGGTGTGTTACAAGTTTCTAAAAGTGTTGCGGTTGTCTATGACAGCAAAAAACCCCTCAACCAACGGTTAATCTCTTTCACCATTAACGGCAAACCTGTGGAAGATAATCAAACATATCGTATTGCCACGCACTCCTTTTGTGCCAGTGGTGGTGACGGTTTTGAAGCATTTTTGAATGGAAAAAATGTGAAGACGATACCGGGAACAACCTCGGCGGAATCTATCATCGATTATTTCAAAAATCATAAACCTGTCACCCCAGACTTAACTAAACGAGTCATGGACGTCGCCAAATAAAATCTCATTTATCAGTCAATTTATTTAACAAGGAATGCGAATGAAAACAGCGCAGCGTACTTTATTTGCCGCAACATTGCTGACTATTTTTTCGACCTCAGTTATGGCGCAGGATGTCACGATTATTTATACCAATGATCTTCACGCCCATGTGGATTCCTATAAAGTACCATATGTCGCAGACGGAAAACGCGACATTGGTGGCTTTGCCAATATATCTACGTTAGTAAAACAAGAGAAAGCCAAAAATAAAGCCACTTTTTATTTTGATGCTGGAGACTATTTCACCGGGCCATATATCAGTAGCCTGACAAAGGGCGAAGCAATAATTGATATTATGAATACCATGCCTTTTGACGCAGTATCAATCGGTAATCATGAGTTTGACCATGGCTGGGATAATGCCCTCCGACAATTAAGCAAAGCGAATTTCCCTGTTTTATTAGGCAATGTTTATCATAAAGAGAGTGAGAAACCCTTCTGGAACAAGCCCTACACCATCCTGGAAAAAGATGGCATCAGGATTGGTATTGTTGGGCTACACGGCGTATTTGCATTTAATGACACGGTCTCGGAGCTCTCTCTCCAGGGACTCGATAATGACAATAATAACCGATTTGATAAATCTTCCGCGACCCTCAAGAATCAGGGGATTGAAGCACGTGATGAAGTAAAGTATTTGCAGCATTATATCGACGAGTTACGTGATAAGGTTGACCTCACCGTGGCGCTGGTTCATGAAGGCGTACCGGCGCGTCAGTCCAGCATTGGCAATACAGATGTTAGACGTGCGCTGGATAAAGATATTCAAACCGCAAGCAAGGTGAAAGGATTGGATATTCTGATTACCGGGCATGCCCACGTCGGAACGCCAGAACCAATCAAAGTCGGCAACACCTTAATCCTTTCGACTGACAGTGGCGGTATCGATATTGGTAAATTAATCCTTGATGTCAACCCTACAGCTCGTACTCATAAAGTGAAGAGCTTTGAGCTGAAAACGGTTTATGCCGATGAATGGATACCCGATCCAACCACACAAAAAGTTATCAATGGCTGGAATAAAAAACTGGCGGATCTTGTACGCCAACCAGTCGGTGAATCATCGATTGCATTAACTCGTGCCTACGGTGAGTCATCGCAACTTGGCAACCTGTTTACCGATGCAATGCTTGTCGCTGCACCGACTGCACAAATTGCGTTGATAAACTCCGGCAGTTTACGTGCTGATATAAATGCAGGCACGATTACCTTTGGTGACATTACCAGTACATTCCCCTTCAAGAATGAACTTACTGAAATGGATCTCAGCGGTAAGGATCTGCGTAACCTACTGGAACACGGGGCATCGCTTACCAATGGCATCCTGCAAATGTCAAAAGGCGCAGAAATGCGCTATACCCTGCAGAAACCAGTAGGTCAGCGCATTGTATCTTTTAAAATTAATGGTGAAGAGATCGTTGATACGAATATTTACCATGTTGCGACTACGACTTTCCTTGCACTTGGGGGCGATGGTTTTCTGGCATTCAAAGAAGGGAAAAATGTCCAGGTCCGCGCCGGAAATAACATGTCCAATGTCGTAATCGATTATTTTAAGAAAGGCCACAAGATTACTCCTGCACAGGTAAATGAAATGCGGGTAGAAGTAAGCAAATAACAAAAACTTATAATACCATTCATTCACTGGATGACATTATTTCTCTCTAAATCAACAATATATAAGAGATATATTTATGTATATAAAAAAGCACTGGATAGCTTTATCCATTCTATTAATACCTTGCATTGGAAACGCTCAGGAAATTAAAATTGATGAAAGCTGGTTACATCAAAGCTTGAATGTCATTGGTCGCACAGACTCTCGCTTTGGCCCAAGACTGACTAACGACCTCTACCCTGAATATACTGTAGCAGGAAGAAAAGACTGGTTTGATTTTTATGGTTATGTTGATCTACCAAAATTCTTTGGCGTCGGCAGTCACTATGATGTTGGGATCTGGGATGAGGGCTCACCACTATTTACGGAAATAGAACCTCGGTTTTCCATTGACAAATTGACCGGATTAAATCTTGCGTTCGGCCCATTTAAAGAATGGTTCATTGCAAACAACTATGTCTATGATATGGGTGACAACCAGTCATCCCGGCAAAGTACATGGTATATGGGGCTTGGTACAGATATCGACACGGGTCTACCAATTAAGCTTTCTGCCAATATATACGCCAAGTATCAGTGGCAAAACTATGGTGCCGCTAATGAAAATGAATGGGACGGATATCGATTCAAAATAAAATATAGCATCCCTCTTACAAATTTATTCGGAGGGCGATTGGTATACAATAGTTTTACTAACTTTGATTTTGGCTCCGATCTTGCGGACAAGTCACACAATAATAAACGAACCAGTAATGCTATTGCTTCAAGCCATATCCTTTCCCTTCTATATGAACACTGGAAATTTGCATTTACACTACGTTATTTTCACAACGGTGGACAATGGAATGCGGGAGAGAAGGTTAACTTCGGAGATGGTCCATTTGAATTGAAAAATACAGGATGGGGAACCTATACTACTATTGGTTATCAATTTTAAATTAGGTGACATTTTAGATATTGTTACTTAATGTCATTTTGTAATTGTCATTAATAACTTCACCATTCACTCTGTTACTTCATCGCTCAACACAAAAGCCCCCTTATTACCGGGGGCACTGACCAAAGGCAAAATGACAATCAATCACCACTTCCCCAGGAAGAGGTTTAGGGGTGACAACAAAAGCTGGCAACTGCCAGCTTTTGTTCAATAATCACTACAACAACTGCGCCAGCCGGTTAATATCCGACTGAATCGCCCCGGCGGTGACGTCGCGCCCTGCACCTGGCCCGCGGATCACCAGCGGGTTGTCGCGATACCAGCGGCTTTCGATGGCAAAGACGTTATCGCATGGCAGTAGTGATGCCAGCGGATGGTCTTCACGCACCGCTTCCACGCCCACACGCGCTTTGCCATTGGCATCGAAACGCGCCACGTAGCGCAGCACCAGCCCCATTTCGCGGGCCGCTTCCAGTCGTTGCACCATCTGCTCGTTAAGTTCATCGCCATTTTCAAAGAAATGGTCGATGCTGCCGCCTTCGCAATGGGCAGGTACCAGTGATTCAACACGTACCTGGTCCGGTTCAATGTTGTAACCCGCTTCACGCGCCAGAATCACCAGCTTGCGCATCACGTCTTTGCCGGAAAGGTCATCACGCGGGTCAGGCTCGGTTAAGCCCTGCTGCCACGCCTGATCCACCAGTTCGGTAAACGGCACGCTACCGTCGAATTGCAGGAACAGCCAGGAGAGCGTGCCAGAGAAGATCCCACTGATCGACAAAATGGTATCGCCGCTGTCGATCAGATCGCGCACGGTATGGTTGATCGGCAAACCCGCACCGACAGTGGCATTGTACAGCCAGTGACGCCCGGTTTTTTCGAAGGCGTCGTGGATCTGGCGATATTTATTGCTGTCGCTGGCTCCTGCCAGTTTGTTGGCACTGATGACGTGGAAACCGTGGCTGGCGAAATCAAGATACTGGTCAGCGAGCTGCTGGCTGGCGGTAACGTCCAGCACCACTAAATCATCATACGGGTGGGCGCGCATCCACAGGAACAGCGACTCTTCATCCTGCTCGACCGCTTCATCGTTGAAGAAGGCTAACGCGCGGCTGGCGTCCAGCCCGTCATAGCTCAACAGGCTGCGGCGGCTGTCCACCACGCCTGCCAGCACAAATTCAAAGCCGGTACGCGCCGAAAGCGTGCTCTGCTCACGGGCGAACAGTTCCAGCCAGCGGGAACCGATATTGCCCTTGCCGAACAATACCAGGCCGATGCGTTTTTCTGCGCGGAAGACGGACTGATGCAGCCCCTGAATCAGGCTTTCGGTCGGGCCGGTGCGCAGTACTGCCACCAGGCTGATGCCGTCATCGGACTGCCAGGTAAATTCGACCGGCTGGCCTTTCAGTTGCTGCCAGAAGCGGTGGCAATGCAGCGGGTTACGGGTGACGCCTGCCCCAACCATCGCCACCAGCGCCAGCCCCTGACGCAGGCGCAGTTCGCCAGGTAATCCCGCTTCGTCGAGGATTTTCAGCGCACTGTCGGCCACTTCTGAGGTGTAGCAAAATTGCAGCAACTGGCGATCGTTATGCACGCCAACCGCCAGTGGGCGCACCTGAGCACGTTTCAGGATCTGGTCGATCTCTTTATGCGTCAGTTTGAAATCCTGGCTGGCGGGCACCTGAAACTCAATCAAGCAGACATCATCATGGCTGGTGACAATACGCGCACCAGTACCGGAGGCCAGCACGCGTTCAATGCGCGTGGAACCTTGATCCGGCGTGTAGCTACAGCGCAGTTGCAGGTCGATTTCGCTGCCAGAAACGGGCTGTAAAGTACGGGCATGAAGAACGGGAGCCGCCAGACGCGCCAGTTCGCTGGCTTCATCCAGACGCAGCAACGGCAGCAGGCAGGCATCTTTCACTTTACGCGGGTCGGCGCTATATACCCCGGCGACGTCGCTCCAGATGGTTACGCGAGAAACACCCGCCAGCGCACCGATTTGTGTCGCGGAATAGTCGGAACCGTTACGCCCCAGCAGCACCGTTTCACCGGCGTTGTTACAGCTGATAAACCCGGTCACCACCAGACGTTTGCCCGGATGTTGTACCAGTAGCTGTTGCAGCAACGGGTAAGAAAGTCCTTCATCAACCTGCGGTTGCGCAGCGCGTTCAGCGCGTAAAAACTCGCGGGCATCAAGCCAGGCCGCTGGCAGCCCTTGTTGATTAAGCACCGCAGACATCAGGCGCGCCGACCACACTTCACCGTGGCCCACCACTTCCGCATACACCGCGTCGTTAATACCGCTGTCGAGCAACGCCGCCAGGCGCTCAAGATCGCTGACAAAAGCGCTAATGAGGCTATCGGCTTCTTCGGCGGGTAACAGGCCGCTAATCAGATCGCACTGATAGCGACGCAGCGTTTGTTGAACCTGATGCGCAGAGAGACGATCGGTCTGGCTTAGTTTCAACCAGTTAATCAACTGGTTAGTGGTGCTACCGGCGGCGGAAACCACCATCATATCGTCAGGCTGAGAGTACTCCGCCATAATGCCCGCGACACGCAAATAACACTTCACATCAGCCAGACTACTGCCACCAAATTTATGCAGTTGACGACCTTTCGCCCCTGCCTGCGCAATCACACTCATTTTTACCCCTTGTTTGCAGCCCGGAAGCCATTTTCCAGGTCGGCAATTAAATCTTCGCCATCTTCAATACCGGTGGAGATACGCAGCAGCGTCTCGGAGATCCCGGCGGCAGCACGCGCTTCTGGTGCCATGCCTGCATGTGTCATGGTTGCGGCGTGAGAGATTAAACTTTCCACTCCCCCTAATGATTCCGCCAGCGTAAACAACGACAGCCCGCCCAGGAAACGACGCAGCGTGTGCTCATCGCCATCCAGTTCAAAACTCAACATTGCGCCAAAGCCTTTTTGCTGGCGCGCGGCAATTTCATGCCCCTGATTTTCCGGCAGCGACGGGTGATACAGTTTTTTCACCAACGGCTGGGTTTGCAGATATTTCACAATCGCCTGCGCGTTGCGCTGGGCCAGCTCCATACGCGGCACCAGTGTTCGCAACCCGCGCAGCAGCAGATAGCTGTCAAACGCGCCGCCCGTCACGCCAATATTGTTTGCCCACCAGGCAAGTTCAGTGACAACGTCTGGATCTTTAGCAATCACCACGCCTGCCACCACGTCTGAGTGACCGTTCAGATATTTCGTACATGAATGCAACACCAGATCGGCACCTAATGCCAGCGGATTTTGTAATGCCGGGCTTAAGAAGGTGTTATCCACCACACTCACCGCCCCGACTTCCCTTGCCAGATGGCAGATTTTCGCAATATCCACGACGCGTAACAATGGATTACTTGGGCTTTCTACCAGTACCAGTTTGGGGTTTTCTGCCAGCGCTGCCCGTAATGCCTGTTCATCGCTTTGATCAACAAACAACACGCGATAGCAACCGCGTTTCGCCAGACTGTCGAACAGGCGATAGCTGCCGCCATAGCAGTCGTGCGGCGCAACCAGCAGATCGCCCGGTTTCAAAAAGACGGTCGTTACCAGGTGAATCGCGGACATGCCGGTATTAGTAAGTACGGCACCAGCACCGCCTTCCAGTTCTGCCAGCGCACGCTGAACCACATCGCGCGTTGGGTTGCCGCGCCGCGAGTAATCATGCGCGCGCGGTTCATTAAATCCGGTAAAGTTATAGGTGCTGGAAAGATGGATCGGTGGGACAACGCAACCATACTGTTCGTCGTCATTTAACCCGCTACGCACTGCGATGGTGGCCTGTTTACGCGTCATGTGATGAAGTTCCCTGGGCTTGGTCGGTGAAATGTCAGGCACCAGAGTAAACATTGTGTTAATGGACGTCAATACATCTGGACATCTAAACTTCTTTGCGTATAGATTGAGCAAATCCCAAATAGCCGTTAAAATTATATGCATTATCACGCCGACAGGTGCATTACACGATGTCACGGTAACGCCTGTACGGTAAACTATGCGGGTTTACGGTCAGTACCCATATTAATTGTGTGGTCTGGCCTCAATTTATTGACGAAGAGGATTAAGTATCTCATGGCTGAATGGAGCGGCGAATATATCAGCCCATACGCTGAGCACGGCAAGAAGAGTGAACAAGTCAAAAAAATTACGGTTTCCATTCCTCTTAAGGTGTTAAAAATCCTCACCGATGAACGCACGCGTCGTCAGGTGAACAACCTGCGTCACGCGACCAACAGCGAGCTGCTGTGCGAAGCGTTTCTGCATGCCTTTACCGGGCAACCTTTGCCGGATGATGCCGACCTGCGTAAAGAGCGCAGCGACGAAATTCCGGAGGCGGCAAAAGAGATCATGCGTGAGATGGGGATTAACCCGGAGACGTGGGAATACTAAAGCGGAAAAGAGCGGCGCGGAGTTAACCAGCCGCTTTTTTCATACATGGACGTTTAACGATGAAAATCAGGCTACTGATTCTCAGCCTGCTGGTTTCTGTGCCTGCCTTTGCCTGGCAGCCGCAAACTGGCGACATCATCTTTCAAATCTCTCGCTCATCGCAAAGTAAAGCGATCCAACTGGCGACCCATTCCGATTACAGCCACACCGGTATGCTGGTGATACGCAACAAAAAGCCCTACGTTTTTGAAGCGGTCGGCCCGGTAAAATACACCCCACTCAAGCAGTGGATCGCCCATGGTGAAAAGGGCAAATACGTTGTTCGCCGCGTTGAAGGCGAACTGAGTGTTGAACAACAGCAAAAACTGGCGCAAACGGCAAAACGTTATCTCGGTAAACCGTATGACTCCAGCTTCTCGTGGAGCGACGATCGCCAGTACTGTTCGGAAGTGGTTTGGAAGGTTTATCAGAACGCGCTGGGAATGCGCGTGGGCAAACAGCAAAAGTTGAAAGAGTTCGACCTTAGTAACCCGCAGGTTCAGGCAAAGCTCAAAGAACGCTACGGCAAAAATATTCCGCTTGAGGAAACGGTGGTCTCGCCACAAGCCGTTTTCGATGCGCCACAACTCACCACGGTCGCCAAAGAATGGCCGCTGTTTTCGTGGTAATACGACCAAAATTCAGGCACAAAAAAAGCGCCGTGCGGCGCTTTTTTCGGAAATCCGGTCTTATTTGCTGCCCGGGATGTTGAAACGCTTGTTGAAGCGGTCAACACGGCCACCGGTAGCAACATCACGCTGTTTGCCAGTGAAGAACGGGTGGCACTTGCTGCACACGTCGAGGTTCAGGTCATGACCAACGGTGGAGCGGATTTTCATTACGTTACCGCAAGAGCAGCTAGCAGTAATTTCTTCGTATTTCGGGTGAATATCTTTTTTCATGGGAAAACCTCGGTTTAAGGCCGCGTCGCTCTTCCAGCCCTAACGCCAGACACCACGCGATGTTAAAAGTATAGCTTCAATACGATCATTTCGTATGAAGGCGCGAAATCATACAGAAATTAACCAGCGTATGCAAACTGATCCGCACTCTTCTACGGCAATGTGTATACTAACCCACCGAATTTCAAGTCAGGATGATGCTATGCCCGTTGCCCACGTTGCCTTGCCCGTTCCGCTTCCCCGTACCTTTGACTATCTGCTGCCAGAAGGCATGACGGTCAAAGCCGGGTGTCGCGTGCGCGTGCCGTTTGGCAAACAGCAGGAGCGCATCGGGGTTGTGGTGTTAGTTAGCAATGTCAGCGAGCTGCCGCTTAACGAGCTGAAAGCGGTAGTTGAAGTGCTGGACGTTGAGCCGGTATTTACTCACTCCGTCTGGCGATTACTGCTCTGGGCGGCAGATTACTATCATCATCCGATTGGCGATGTGCTGTTTCATGCCTTGCCGATTTTACTACGCCAGGGGCGGCCTGCGGCGAACGCGCCGATGTGGTACTGGTTTGCCACTGAACAAGGTCAGGCGGTGGATCTGAACAGCCTGAAACGCTCACCCAAGCAACAACAGGCGCTGGCAGCGTTACGGCAAGGCAAAATCTGGCGCGACCAGGTTGCCACGCTCGAATTTAATGATGCCGCGTTGCAGGCGCTGCGCAAAAAAGGTCTGTGTGATTTAGCAAGTGAAACACCAGAGTTTAGTGACTGGCGAAAGAATTATGCCGTTTCTGGTGAGCGGTTGCGATTGAATACTGAACAGGCCACCGCCGTTGGCGCAATTCATAGTGCGGCGGATACCTTCTCTGCCTGGCTGCTGGCGGGCGTTACCGGTTCCGGTAAAACGGAGGTTTATCTCAGTGTACTGGAAAACGTGCTCGCTCAGGGCAAACAGGCGCTGGTGATGGTGCCGGAAATCGGCCTGACGCCGCAAACTATCGCCCGTTTTCGTGAACGTTTTAATGCGCCAGTGGAAGTTCTGCATTCCGGCCTGAACGACAGCGAGCGTCTTTCGGCGTGGTTGAAAGCGAAAAATGGTGAGGCGGCGATTGTGATCGGCACCCGCTCCGCGCTGTTTACGCCGTTTAAAAATCTCGGTGTGATTGTCATTGATGAAGAGCACGACAGTTCCTACAAGCAGCAGGAAGGCTGGCGCTATCATGCCCGCGACCTGGCGGTTTATCGTGCGCACAGCGAGCAAATCCCGATTATTCTTGGCTCCGCAACACCCGCACTGGAAACGTTATGCAACGTCCAGCAGAAAAAATACCGCCTGCTGCGCCTGACGCGTCGGGCGGGGAATGCGCGTCCGGCAATTCAACACGTGCTGGATTTAAAAGGTCAGAAGGTGCAGGCGGGGCTGGCTCCGGCGTTAATCACCCGTATGCGCCAGCATTTACAGGCCGACAACCAGGTTATCCTCTTTCTTAACCGCCGTGGCTTTGCGCCTGCCTTGCTGTGCCACGACTGCGGCTGGATTGCCGAATGTCCACGTTGCGATCACTACTACACGCTGCATCAGGCGCAACAGCATTTGCGCTGTCACCACTGTGACAGCCAACGCCCGGTGCCGCGCCAGTGCCCTTCCTGCGGTTCCACGCACCTGGTGCCGGTGGGGCTGGGCACCGAACAGCTTGAACAGACGCTTGCGCCGCTGTTCCCTGGTGTGCCCATTTCTCGTATCGACCGCGATACCACCAGCCGCAAAGGAGCGCTGGAACAACAACTGGCGGAAGTGCATCGCGGCGGCGCGAGGATCTTGATCGGCACGCAAATGCTGGCGAAAGGTCACCACTTTCCGGATGTGACGCTGGTGGCGTTACTGGACGTAGACGGCGCGCTGTTTTCTGCCGATTTTCGCTCGGCAGAGCGTTTCGCCCAGCTTTACACCCAGGTCGCCGGTCGTGCCGGGCGTGCGGGTAAACAGGGCGAAGTGGTGCTGCAAACGCATCATCCAGAACACCCGCTATTGCAAACGTTGCTCTATAAAGGCTATGACGCCTTTGCCGAACAGGCACTGGCTGAGCGACGCATGATGCAGCTGCCGCCGTGGACCAGCCATGTGATTGTGCGTGCGGAAGATCATAACAATCAGCATGCGCCGCTGTTCCTGCAACAACTGCGTAATCTCATCCTCTCCAGCCCGCTGGCAGACGACAAACTGTGGGTTCTCGGTCCCGTTCCGGCACTGGCACCTAAACGTGGCGGCCGCTGGCGCTGGCAAATTTTGTTGCAGCACCCTTCCCGCGTGCGATTACAGCACATCATCAATGGTACGCTGGCGCTTATTAATACAATACCGGATTCCCGTAAGGTGAAATGGGTGCTGGATGTCGATCCCATCGAGGGCTAATGCGCTCACGATGCGAGGCGGATCGAAAAATTCAATATTCATCACACTTTTCATGAAAATTCTGTAACCGTTTTCACGCGCTATCTGCTAAAAATGTTGCCGATGTGAAGTAAACATGGATGTAGTACGCCTGACGTGCCAGGCGAGGAGTGAGTGTGAAAGCGAAGAAGCAGGAAACTGCCGCGACCATGAAAGACGTTGCCCTCAAGGCAAAAGTCTCTACAGCGACTGTCTCCCGAGCATTAATGAATCCCGATAAAGTCTCCCAGGCCACCCGTAATCGGGTTGAAAAAGCGGCCCGGGAAGTGGGTTATTTACCGCAGCCTATGGGGCGCAACGTCAAGCGTAATGAATCCCGCACTATTCTGGTGATTGTCCCGGATATCTGCGATCCCTTCTTTAGCGAAATTATTCGCGGTATCGAAGTTACGGCGGCAAATCACGGATATCTGGTGCTGATTGGCGACTGTGCGCATCAAAATCAGCAGGAAAAAACCTTTATCGATTTGATCATCACCAAGCAAATTGATGGCATGTTGCTGCTGGGTTCAAGGCTGCCGTTTGATGCCAGCATTGAGGAACAGCGTAATCTGCCGCCGATGGTGATGGCGAACGAATTTGCACCGGAACTGGAGCTGCCTACAGTTCATATCGACAATCTGACCGCCGCATTTGATGCAGTAAATTATTTATATGAGCAAGGGCATAAACGGATTGGCTGTATAGCCGGTCCCGAAGAGATGCCGCTGTGTCACTACCGCCTGCAAGGCTATGTCCAGGCGCTGCGTCGCTGCGGCATTATGGTTGATCCGCAATACATCGCCCGTGGCGACTTCACCTTCGAAGCTGGAAGCAAAGCAATGCAACAGCTGCTTGATCTTCCACAACCGCCTACTGCTGTCTTCTGCCATAGTGATGTGATGGCGCTCGGCGCACTTTCGCAGGCAAAACGCCAGGGGCTAAAAGTACCGGAAGACCTTTCCATAATCGGTTTTGATAACATCGACCTGACGCAATTTTGTGATCCGCCGCTGACAACCATCGCGCAGCCGCGTTACGAAATCGGTCGGGAAGCTATGCTGTTATTGCTTGATCAAATGCAGGGGCAACACGTTGGCAGTGGCTCTCGTTTAATGGACTGCGAACTTATCATCCGGGGATCAACACGCGCGTTACCTTAAAGTAAACCTTTAAGACTGCCGTGACTGGTCAAAGGCCCGCCGCTTAAGTAACATGGCGGGCTGACGAACGAATAAATACAGCGAAACGATAGTGGCACAACGAGATTATGTACGCCGCAGCCAACCGGCACCTTCGCGGCGAAAAAAGAGCACCTCACGGAAAAAGCAACGAAATTTGCCTGCGGTTTCTCCCGCTATGGTCGCTATTGCTGCCGCCGTTCTTGTGACCTTTATCGGTGGTCTGTACTTCATTACGCATCACAAGAAAGAAGAGTCCGAGACGCTGCAAGGCCAGAAAGTGACCGGAAACGGACTACCACCAAAACCAGAAGAACGCTGGCGCTACATTAAAGAGCTGGAAAGTCGCCAGCCGGGTGTGCGTGCGCCCACAGAACCTTCTGCCGGTGGTGAAGTGAAAACGCCGGAGCAGCTGACACCAGAACAACGTCAGCTTCTTGAACAAATGCAGGCCGATATGCGCCAGCAGCCAACGCAGCTGGTTGAAGTTCCGTGGAATGAGCAGACGCCGGAACAGCGTCAGCAAACGCTACAGCGCCAGCGTCAGGCACAGCAATTAGCGGAGCAGCAACGCCTGGCTCAGCAGTCGCGTACGACTGAACAAAGCTGGCAGCAGCAGACGCGTACGTCGCAAGCCGCACCGGTACAGGCGCAACCGCGCCAGTCTAAACCGGCTTCTACTCAGCAGCCGTACCAGGATCTGCTGCAAACCCCTGCGCACACGACCGCGCAGTCGAAGCCGCAGCAAGCTGCGCCGGTTGCTCGTGCCGCTGACGCGCCAAAACCGACGGCGGAGAAAAAAGACGAACGCCGCTGGATGGTGCAGTGCGGTTCGTTCAGAGGCGCGGAACAGGCAGAGACGGTACGTGCTCAGCTGGCGTTTGAAGGCTTTGACTCGAAAATCACCACCAACAATGGCTGGAATCGTGTGGTCATTGGCCCGGTGAAAGGCAAAGAGAACGCAGACAGCACCCTCAATCGCTTGAAGATGGCGGGTCATACAAACTGCATTCGGCTCGCCGCCGGGGGTTGAAACCCTCAAAATCCCCCCCATCTATAATTGCATTATGCCCCGTACTTTTGTACGGGGTTTGTACTCTGTATTCGTAACCAAGGGGTCAGCTCGTGACAACTATAGTAAGCGTACGCCGTAACGGCCATGTGGTCATCGCTGGTGATGGTCAGGCCACGTTGGGCAATACCGTAATGAAAGGCAACGTGAAAAAGGTCCGCCGTCTGTACAACGACAAAGTCATCGCGGGCTTTGCGGGCGGTACTGCGGATGCTTTTACGCTGTTCGAACTGTTTGAACGTAAACTGGAAATGCATCAGGGCCATCTGGTCAAAGCCGCCGTTGAGCTGGCAAAAGACTGGCGTACCGATCGCATGCTGCGCAAACTTGAAGCACTGCTGGCAGTCGCGGATGAAACCGCTTCGCTTATCATCACCGGTAACGGTGACGTGGTGCAGCCAGAAAACGATCTTATTGCTATCGGCTCCGGCGGCCCTTACGCCCAGGCTGCGGCGCGCGCGCTGTTAGAAAACACTGAACTTAGCGCCCGTGAAATTGCTGAAAAGGCGTTGGATATTGCAGGCGACATTTGCATCTATACCAACCATTTCCACACCATCGAAGAATTAAGCTACAAAGCGTAAGGATCTCCCATGTCTGAAATGACCCCACGCGAAATCGTCAGCGAACTGGATAAGCACATCATCGGCCAGGACAACGCCAAGCGTTCCGTGGCGATTGCTCTGCGTAACCGCTGGCGTCGCATGCAGCTCAACGAAGAGCTGCGCCATGAAGTGACCCCGAAAAATATCCTGATGATCGGCCCGACCGGTGTCGGTAAAACTGAAATCGCCCGTCGTCTGGCTAAGCTGGCGAATGCGCCGTTCATCAAAGTTGAAGCGACCAAATTCACCGAAGTGGGCTATGTCGGTAAGGAAGTGGATTCTATTATTCGCGATCTGACCGATGCCGCCGTGAAAATGGTACGTGTCCAGGCTATCGAGAAAAACCGTTATCGCGCTGAAGAACTGGCAGAAGAACGTATTCTCGACGTACTGATCCCACCGGCTAAAAACAACTGGGGACAGACCGAACAGCAGCAGGAACCGTCCGCTGCTCGTCAGGCATTCCGCAAAAAACTGCGTGAAGGCCAGCTTGATGACAAAGAAATCGAGATCGATCTTGCCGCAGCACCGATGGGCGTTGAAATTATGGCTCCTCCGGGCATGGAAGAGATGACCAGCCAGCTGCAGTCCATGTTCCAGAACCTGGGCGGTCAGAAGCAAAAAGCGCGTAAGCTGAAAATCAAAGACGCCATGAAGCTGCTGATTGAAGAAGAAGCGGCGAAACTGGTGAATCCGGAAGAGCTGAAGCAAGACGCTATCGACGCTGTTGAGCAGCACGGGATCGTGTTTATCGACGAAATCGACAAAATCTGTAAGCGCGGCGAGTCTTCCGGTCCGGATGTTTCTCGTGAAGGTGTTCAGCGTGACCTGCTGCCGCTGGTAGAAGGTTGCACCGTTTCCACCAAACACGGGATGGTCAAAACTGACCACATTCTGTTTATCGCTTCTGGCGCGTTCCAGATTGCGAAACCGTCTGACCTGATCCCGGAACTGCAAGGTCGTCTGCCAATCCGCGTTGAGCTGCAGGCACTGACCACCAGCGACTTCGAGCGTATTCTGACCGAGCCGAATGCCTCTATTACCGTGCAGTACAAAGCACTGATGGCGACTGAAGGCGTAAATATCGAGTTTACCGACTCCGGTATTAAGCGCATCGCGGAAGCGGCATGGCAGGTGAACGAATCTACCGAAAACATCGGTGCTCGTCGTTTACATACCGTTCTGGAGCGTTTAATGGAAGAGATTTCCTACGACGCCAGCGATTTAAGCGGTCAAACCATCACTATTGACGCAGATTATGTGAGCAAACATCTGGATGCGTTGGTGGCAGATGAAGATCTGAGCCGTTTTATCCTATAATCGCGTTCAATCATTTTCATCATTGTTTGATGGGGCTGAAAGGCCCCATTTTTATTGGCGCGTATTATGACTGAACAACAAATTAGCCGAACTCAGGCGTGGCTGGAAAGTTTACGACCTAAAACCCTCCCCCTCGCCTTTGCTGCAATTATCGTCGGGACGGCGCTGGCATGGTGGCAAGGTCACTTCGATCCGCTGGTCGCCCTGCTGGCACTGATTACCGCCGGGCTATTACAGATCCTTTCTAACCTCGCCAATGATTACGGCGATGCGGTAAAAGGCAGCGATAAACCTGACCGTATCGGACCGCTACGCGGCATGCAAAAAGGGGTCATTACCCAGCAAGAGATGAAACGGGCGCTCATTATTACCGTCGTGCTCATCTGTCTCTCCGGGCTGGCACTGGTTGCAGTGGCGTGCCATACACTGGCCGATTTTGTCGGTTTCCTGATTCTTGGCGGGTTGTCGATCATTGCCGCTATCACCTACACCGTGGGCAATCGTCCTTATGGTTATATCGGTCTGGGTGATATTTCCGTACTGGTTTTCTTTGGCTGGTTGAGCGTCATGGGCAGCTGGTATTTACAGGCTCATACATTGATTCCGGCGCTGATCCTTCCGGCGACCGCATGCGGCCTGCTGGCAACGGCAGTACTGAACATTAATAACCTGCGTGATATCAATAGCGACCGCGAAAATGGCAAAAACACGCTGGTGGTGCGCTTAGGTGAAGTGAACGCGCGTCGTTATCATGCCTGCCTGCTGATGGGCTCTCTGGTGTGCCTGGCGCTGTTTAATCTCTTTTCGCTGCATAGCCTGTGGGGCTGGCTGTTCCTGCTGGCGGCACCATTACTGGTGAAGCAAGCCCGTTATGTGATGCGGGAAATGGACCCGGTGGCGATGCGACCGATGCTGGAACGCACTGTCAAGGGAGCGTTACTGACTAACCTGCTGTTTGTTTTAGGGATATTCCTAAGCCAGTGGGCAGCATAACTGACAAATATCAATTAACAATTGATGATTTTGCCAACAGCCTACATAGCGCGATATACTGAAAATTCTCGCAGCAACTGAATGTTAAGCCTATGAAATACGATACTTCCGAGCTTTGTGACATCTATCAAGAAGATGTTAACGTCGTGGAACCGCTGTTCTCCAACTTTGGCGGACGGGCGTCGTTTGGCGGACAAATAATCACGGTAAAATGTTTCGAGGACAACGGGTTGCTGTACGATCTGCTCGAACAGAATGGCCGTGGTCGTGTTCTTGTCGTCGATGGCGGTGGTTCTGTTCGTCGCGCACTGGTCGATGCTGAACTGGCGCGTCTGGCAGTACAAAATGAATGGGAAGGTCTGGTCATTTACGGCGCGGTGCGTCAGGTAGATGACCTGGAAGAGCTGGATATCGGCATCCAGGCAATGGCCGCAATTCCGGTTGGTGCCGCTGGCGAAGGCATTGGCGAAAGCGATGTCCGCGTCAATTTTGGCGGTGTAACCTTCTTCTCCGGCGACCATCTTTACACCGACAATACCGGGATTATTCTTTCAGAAGATCCGCTGGATATTGAATGATAAAAAAGGCACCGCAAGGTGCCTTTTTTCTGCGTTACCTGTTGGCCTACACAGTAAAGAAATTACGCGAAAGATGAAGCGTAATCAGACCTCTTCCATGCGACCCAGCAGGGCCTGCAGACGTTCCTGCCAGCCGTTCTGCTGTTCTTTCAGATGGTTGTTCTCACGCTCCAGCTCTTCGCGCTGATGCTGGGCATTTTGAACTTCCTGCGACAGTGAGTTGTTTTTTTCTTTCAGCTCTTCGATTTCCATCTGCAACAGAGTGATGGTATCAATCGCCTGCTGTACTTTTGCTTCCAGTTTCTCAAACACTTCTAATGACATTGTCATACCTCTCCTGAATTGCAAGGCGTTGATGGATAAAAAATCCTCGTCCCGATTACCGGTGACGCCTTAATAAATACGAGCGCACTTTAGTTAGCTCCGATTGTATGAAGCCGCGCCATCGCTGTCCAGCGGCACGCCTTGCAGATTACGGTTTGCCACACTTTTCATCCTTCTCCTGGTGACATAATCCACATCAATCGAAAATGTTAATAAATTTGTTGCGCGAATGATCTAACAAACATGCATCATGTACAATCAGATGGAATAAATGGCGCGATAACGCTCATTTTATGACGAAGCACACACATTTTAAGTTCGATATTTCTCGTTTTTGCTCGTTAACGATAAGTTTACAGCATGCCTACAAGCATCGTGGAGGTCCGTGACTTTCACGCATACAACAAACATTAACTCTTCAGGATCCGATTATGAGTCAAACATCAACCTTGAAAGGCCAGTGCATTGCTGAATTCCTCGGTACCGGGTTGTTGATTTTTTTCGGTGTGGGTTGCGTTGCAGCACTAAAAGTCGCTGGTGCGTCTTTTGGTCAGTGGGAAATCAGTGTCATTTGGGGACTGGGGGTGGCAATGGCCATCTACCTGACCGCAGGGGTTTCCGGCGCGCATCTTAACCCCGCTGTTACCATTGCATTGTGGCTGTTTGCCTGTTTCGACAAGCGCAAAGTTATCCCTTTTATCGTTTCACAAGTTGCCGGCGCTTTCTGTGCTGCGGCTTTAGTTTACGGGCTTTACTACAATTTATTTTTCGACTTCGAGCAGACTCATCATATTGTTCGCGGCAGTGTTGAAAGTGTTGATCTGGCTGGCACTTTCTCTACTTACCCTAATCCTCATATCAATTTTGTGCAGGCTTTCGCAGTTGAGATGGTGATTACCGCTATTCTGATGGGGCTGATCCTGGCGTTAACGGACGATGGCAACGGTGTACCACGCGGCCCTTTGGCTCCCTTGCTGATTGGTCTACTGATTGCGGTCATTGGCGCATCTATGGGCCCATTGACGGGTTTTGCCATGAACCCAGCGCGTGACTTCGGTCCGAAAGTCTTTGCCTGGCTGGCGGGCTGGGGCAATGTCGCCTTTACCGGCGGCAGAGACATTCCTTACTTCCTGGTGCCGCTTTTTGGCCCTATCGTTGGCGCGATTGTAGGTGCATTTGCCTACCGCAAACTGATTGGTCGCCATTTGCCTTGCGATATCTGTGTTGTGGAAGAAAAGGAGACCACAACTCCTTCAGAACAAAAAGCTTCGCTGTAATATGACTACGGGACAATTAAACATGACTGAAAAAAAATATATCGTTGCGCTCGACCAGGGCACCACCAGCTCCCGCGCGGTCGTAATGGATCACGATGCCAATATCATTAGCGTGTCGCAGCGCGAATTTGAGCAAATCTACCCAAAACCAGGCTGGGTAGAACACGACCCAATGGAAATCTGGGCCACCCAAAGCTCCACGCTGGTAGAAGTGCTGGCGAAAGCCGATATCAGTTCCGATCAAATTGCAGCTATCGGTATTACGAACCAGCGTGAAACCACTATTGTCTGGGAAAAAGAAACCGGCAAGCCTATCTATAACGCCATTGTCTGGCAGTGCCGTCGTACCGCAGAAATCTGCGAGCATTTAAAACGTGACGGTTTAGAAGATTATATCCGCAGCAATACCGGTCTGGTGATTGACCCGTACTTCTCTGGCACCAAAGTGAAGTGGATCCTCGACCATGTGGAAGGCTCTCGCGAGCGTGCGCGTCGTGGTGAATTGCTGTTTGGTACGGTTGATACGTGGCTTATCTGGAAAATGACTCAGGGCCGTGTCCATGTGACCGATTACACCAACGCCTCTCGTACCATGTTGTTCAACATCCATACCCTGGACTGGGACGACAAAATGCTGGAAGTGCTGGATATTCCGCGCGAGATGCTGCCAGAAGTGCGTCGTTCTTCCGAAGTGTACGGTCAGACTAACATTGGCGGCAAAGGCGGCACGCGTATTCCAATCTCCGGGATCGCCGGTGACCAGCAGGCCGCGCTGTTTGGTCAGTTGTGCGTGAAAGAAGGGATGGCGAAGAATACCTACGGCACTGGCTGCTTTATGCTGATGAACACCGGCGAGAAAGCGGTGAAATCAGAAAACGGCCTGCTGACCACCATCGCCTGTGGCCCAACTGGCGAAGTAAACTATGCGCTGGAAGGTGCGGTGTTTATGGCGGGCGCATCCATTCAGTGGCTGCGCGATGAGATGAAGTTGATTAACGACGCGTACGATTCCGAATATTTCGCCACCAAAGTGCAAAACACCAATGGTGTATATGTGGTTCCGGCATTTACCGGGCTGGGTGCGCCATACTGGGATCCGTATGCGCGCGGGGCGATTTTCGGCTTAACGCGTGGAGTGAACGCTAACCACATTATCCGCGCGACGCTGGAGTCTATTGCTTATCAGACGCGTGACGTGCTGGAAGCGATGCAGGCCGACTCCGGTATTCGTCTGCACGCGCTGCGCGTGGATGGCGGTGCAGTAGCAAACAATTTCCTGATGCAGTTCCAGTCCGATATTCTCGGTACGCGCGTTGAGCGCCCGGAAGTGCGCGAAGTCACCGCTTTGGGTGCGGCCTATCTTGCTGGTCTGGCGGTTGGCTTCTGGCAGAATCTTGACGAGCTGCAAGAGAAAGCGGTGATTGAACGCGAGTTCCGTCCTGGCATCGAAACCACTGAGCGTAATTACCGTTACGCAGGCTGGAAAAAAGCGGTCAAACGCGCGATGGCATGGGAAGAACACGACGAGTAATAATGATTGCCTGATGCGACGCTTGCGCGTCTTATCAGGCCTACGAGTCGGATACACATCCGGCATCACGCAGACTCTGAAACCGTGCGGGGGCAACCCCGCACACATCAATAATCCCGCCCTTCCCCTGTGCTACACTTCGCGCCATTCCTTACTGCTTAGAGTTTGCTATGAGACGAGAACTTGCCATCGAATTTTCCCGCGTCACCGAATCAGCGGCGCTGGCTGGCTACAAATGGTTAGGACGCGGCGATAAAAACACCGCGGACGGCGCGGCGGTAAACGCCATGCGTATTATGCTCAACCAGGTCAACATTGACGGCACCATCGTCATTGGTGAAGGTGAAATCGACGAAGCACCGATGCTCTACATTGGTGAAAAAGTCGGTACTGGTCGCGGCGACGCGGTAGATATTGCTGTTGATCCGATTGAAGGCACGCGCATGACGGCGATGGGCCAGGCTAACGCGCTGGCGGTGCTGGCAGTAGGCGATAAAGGCTGTTTCCTCAACGCGCCAGATATGTATATGGAGAAGCTGATCGTCGGACCGGGAGCCAAAGGCACCATTGATCTGAACCTGCCGCTGGCGGATAACCTGCGCAATGTTGCGGCGGCGCTCGGCAAACCGTTGAGCGAACTGACGGTAACGATTCTGGCAAAACCGCGCCACGATGCCGTTATCGCAGAAATGCAACAACTCGGCGTACGCGTATTTGCTATTCCGGATGGCGATGTGGCGGCCTCAATTCTCACCTGTATGCCGGACAGTGAAGTCGATGTACTGTACGGCATTGGCGGCGCGCCGGAAGGCGTGGTTTCTGCGGCGGTGATCCGCGCATTAGATGGTGACATGAACGGTCGTCTGCTGGCGCGTCATGACGTCAAAGGCGACAACGAAGAGAATCGTCGCATTGGCGAGCAGGAGCTGGCACGCTGCAAAGCGATGGGCATCGAAGCCGGTAAAGTATTGCGTTTGGGCGATATGGCGCGCAGCGACAACGTCATCTTCTCTGCCACCGGTATTACCAAAGGCGATCTGCTGGAAGGCATTAGCCGCAAAGGCAATATCGCCACCACCGAAACGCTGCTGATCCGTGGTAAATCACGCACCATTCGTCGCATTCAGTCCATCCACTATCTGGATCGTAAAGACCCGGAAATGCAGGTGCACATCCTCTGATTGATTTGATCGATTGAGCCTTCCAGTCCTTCGGGACTGGAATTTTTTTGTTCGGAGAACGAAGATAAGGCAAGTCAATCAAAACAGGAGAAAAACATGGCTGATTGGGTAACAGGCAAAGTCACTAAAGTGCAGAACTGGACCGACGCCCTGTTTAGTCTCACCGTTCACGCTCCCGTGCTTCCGTTTACCGCCGGGCAATTCACCAAACTTGGCCTTGAAATTGAAGGCGAACGCGTTCAGCGCGCCTACTCCTATGTTAACTCGCCCGATAATCCGGATCTGGAGTTTTACCTGGTCACCGTCCCCGATGGCAAATTAAGTCCACGACTGGCGGCACTGAAACCGGGCGATGAAGTGCAGGTGGTTAGCGAAGCCGCTGGCTTCTTTGTGCTGGATGAAGTACCAGATTGCGAAACGCTATGGATGCTGGCAACCGGTACAGCGATTGGCCCTTATTTATCGATTCTGCAATTGGGCAAAGATTTAGAACGCTTCAAAAACATGGTGCTGGTTCACGCCGCACGATATGCCGCCGACTTAAGCTATCTACCTCTGATGCAGGAACTGGAAAAACGCTACGAGGGGAAACTGCGCATTCAGACGGTGGTCAGTCGGGAAACGGCTGCGGGTTCGCTCACTGGGCGATTACCGGCGTTAATTGAAAGTGGTGAACTGGAAAGCGCGGTTGGCCTGCCGATGAATAAAGAAACCAGCCATGTGATGCTGTGCGGCAATCCACAGATGGTGCGCGATACACAACAGTTGCTGAAGGAGACCCGGCAGATGACGAAACATTTACGTCGCCGACCGGGCCATATGACAGCGGAGCATTACTGGTAAGCGGTTACTTGTCGATAAACGGCACGATCAAGAGATCCGCACTCAACTTATTGATCATCCCGCGATATGCCGGCATCAAACGGTTGATAAATGAGTGGTGATGACCACAGACAAGGAGGTCGCACTGCTCTTTTTGCATAATTTCCAGCAGTGTTTCCGGCATTTCTCCGCGTTCAATACGCAGTTTTGTCTTCGGCCATTGAATATTTTTCGTCAGTTTATACAGCTTGTTATCCGACTTATTCTTCAACAATTGAAGAATATCTTCTGTTGCAGGGAAGTAGATACCCGGATACAACTCGCTTAAGCCATCATCAATATGAATTAACGTCAGGTGAGCGTCATTATGTCTGGCGAGCTCCAGGGCTTTATTCACCAGTAAGGCATCTTCTTCATTCCCGGAAATTGCCACGCCAATGTGTTTATAAGCCATATTTAACTCCTTCTAAAGCAACTCCATCAAGCTAACGAACGCAGTGATAACTCAAAAATAATCATCTCGGCCTGGCATGAGAAGGTGAAGGCCGCATCAAGCTCAACTTGCCCTTCCAGATCCTTAATCTTATAGGCCACGCTGGCCCCTTCATCTGCAGAGGATGCAGCGGCGGCAAGCTCTTTCAGTTTGGTCATAAAGGACTCTGCTTCTTCGCGGGTGGCAAAAAAGCGCGAAAACTTACTGGTACAGTTGTCGTTATCAATCACCGTACCGATATCAATCGCACATCCTTTAGTACTGCATTTATCTACGACATCTTTCATAGGGCACCTCTGTATATTCGCCTCTCTGTCGATTACGACTTAAGAATAATGCGCCGTTAAAGGAAGAACAAACAAGTAATGATCTTATGGATTACCATTTTTTTTGATATTGCTTAAGGTGAAGAGTTCAGAAGGATTTTCCGGGCATTGTCACTTGCATCGTGGAAATAACAATCCCGGAAAAAAATAGCGATAAGAGATATATTAAAGGTTAATTACTTGATTTATTGTCGGCTTTATACTTCACATCCTGGGTATCTTTACCATATTTATTTTCGCCTTGTGTGCCAACAAACGCACCAAGATCGATAAGCATCATCACCAGAATCAATGTCGGGACAAAACGCCCCACCGCCCATTGCCAGACACCCGGTAAAATTGCCCAGTTACCCGCCAGCAGCATCCACGCCACAATCATCAGAAATGCCCATGCGCCGGAACGCCCGCGATCATGCAAGCGCTTAACGGTTACTGCCGCTGTTGGCCAAAGCAAGCACACAAGGCAAAACGCCGCGGTCTGAATATCGAGTAAATTTTTACCCGCCAGTGAGAAAAGCACCAGCATGCCTGCGAACCACAGGCCTATCCAAATCCAGAAATCACGGCGTCCAATACGCCCTTTAAATGAGAATAACCATTGCTGTATGGTCATGTAAGTTCCTTGATGGTTGTCTTTTCCAGGATTCTACCCTTTTGACAAGGGCGACAGATATCGTTTTAATCGGAGCCAGTCATAACAAAAGGTACTGTCAATGAAGCCAGGGTGTACGCTGTTTTTTCTCTTATGTTCTGCATTAACCGTTACAACAACGGCGCATGCACAAACACCAGATACGGCAACGACCGCGCCTTATCTGCTGGCTGGAGCCCCTACTTTCGATCTCTCCATCAGCCAGTTTCGAGAAGACTTTAACAGCCAGAATCCCAGCCTGCCACTGAACGAATTTCGTGCCATCGACAGCAGTCCCGACAAAGCCAATCTCACTCGTGCAGCAAGTAAAATTAACGAGAACTTGTATGCTTCTACTGCGCTGGAGCGCGGTACCTTAAAAATCAAAAGCATTCAAATGACCTGGCTACCCATCCAGGGGCCAGAGCAAAAAGCCGCGAAAGCGAAAGCTCAGGCATACATGGCAGCGGTGATCCGCACACTCACCCCATTAATGACCAAAACTCAAAGCCAGAAAAAACTGCAGGCGCTACTAACGGCGGGGAAAAACAAACGTTATTACACCGAGACAGAAGGTGCACTGCGTTATGTTGTCGCGGACAACGGCGAAAAGGGGCTGACCTTCGCTGTTGAACCGATTAAGCTGGCGCTATCTGAATCGCTTGAAGGTTTGAATAAATGACAAAAAGCAAAGCCTTTGTGCCGATGAATCTCTATACTGTTTCACAGACCTGCTGCCCTGCGGGGCGGCCATCTTCCTTTATTCGCTTATAAGCGTGGAGAATTAAAATGCGACATCCTTTAGTGATGGGTAACTGGAAACTGAACGGCAGCCGCCACATGGTTCACGAGCTGGTATCTAACCTGCGTAAAGAGCTGGCAGGTGTTGCTGGCTGTGCGGTTGCAATCGCACCACCGGAAATGTACATCGATATGGCGAAGCGTGAAGCTGAAGGCAGCCACATCATGCTGGGTGCGCAAAACGTGGACCTGAACCTGTCCGGCGCATTCACCGGTGAAACCTCTGCTGCTATGCTGAAAGACATCGGCGCACAGTACATCATCATCGGCCACTCTGAACGTCGTACTTACCACAAAGAGTCTGACGAACTGATCGCGAAAAAATTCGCGGTGCTGAAAGAGCAGGGTCTGACTCCGGTTCTGTGCATCGGTGAAACCGAAGCTGAAAACGAAGCGGGCAAAACTGAAGAAGTTTGTGCACGTCAGATCGACGCGGTACTGAAAACTCAGGGTGCTGCGGCATTCGAAGGTGCGGTTATCGCTTACGAACCCGTATGGGCAATCGGTACTGGCAAATCTGCAACTCCGGCTCAGGCACAGGCTGTTCACAAATTCATCCGTGACCACATCGCTAAAGTTGACGCTAACATCGCTGAACAAGTGATCATTCAGTACGGCGGCTCTGTAAACGCGTCTAACGCTGCAGAACTGTTTGCTCAACCAGACATCGACGGCGCGCTGGTTGGCGGTGCTTCTCTGAAAGCTGACGCTTTCGCAGTGATCGTTAAAGCTGCAGAAGCGGCTAAACAGGCTTAAGTCTGACAGGTGCCGGATTTCATATCCGGCACTTACTTTCCTTAACTCCTCGCCTTAACGCAAAATCTCACACTGATGATCCTGGATTTCCTCGGCTGAAGCACGGTTAAGCGTCAGTAGATTTCGTTGTGTCGCCAGCAATACAAATGAGTTATCACTCTGCCGCACCATCGCCAGCCCGTAGCTTCCCATATGTTCCCGCGCCTCAGGCACTTCTTCTGCAAGCATCATAAATGGGCTGCGTTGTACCAGTTCGCTTTCCGTTACCCGACGCGCCAGGTATTCATGCCCGCGCAAACCACCTGGCAGTGGCAACCAGCGGCTGCTGATGTTCGCCAGATTGTTATCCAGCTGTTCGCGCACATCAGGACGAATACAAGAGATATGAATATGAAAATGGTTTTGCGTACGCCCGGTGCGAGAGTTGATCGCCAAAGAAACCGCGCGATCGGGAACCGGCTGGCCGTATTTTTTGCTCATAAAATCACGCGCCTGCCAGGCCAACCAAAAGAAGTTCGGCGTTGAAGGATCGGTCAACAAAGGACTTTCAGTACCGTTAATACGATACGTTGGCATCAACAGATATTGCAGTGGGCCATTAAGATCTTTTAAAACCACGTATCCGGCATTGGGTTTGACTTCCGCACATGGCGAAGGATTTTGATTTTGCTGCTGATTGGGCAAACATTCCTCAAGGACAATCTTACGTAATGTATCCGACTCTTCACCGGTTAATTTCCAGTAACCAATACCGGCAGCCACAACGGCGATAACTATCATCACCAAAAAAAGAAGACCCGCTTTTTTCATCTTTTTTTCCCTGTACCTCAAAGAGATGCAAGGGTAACGCAAAATCGTGACAAATAAAAAACCCGGTCGCGAGAAACCACCGGGTTTGATAATTATCCTGGAGAAATCAGCGTTTGCTAATCTGATCGAACGTACCGCCGTTAGCAAAATGCTCTTTTTGCGCTTTCGTCCAGCCGCCGAACTCTTCATCAATGGTGAATAACTTCAGCTTTGGAAACGCATTTTCGTACTTTTTCGCCACCTCAGCATCGCGCGGACGGTAGTAGTTTTTCGCGGCAATTTCCTGACCTTCTGGCGAGTAGAGATATTTCAGGTAGGCTTCCGCCACCTCTTTGGTGCCTTTTTTCTCGACCACTTTATCGACCACCGACACGGTTGGCTCTGCGAGGATAGACTCACTCGGCGTGACGATTTCGAATTTATCTTTCCCCAGCTCATTCGCTGCCAGCAGAGCTTCGTTTTCCCAGGCGATCAGTACATCGCCAATCCCGCGCTCGACAAAGGTATTAGTGGAGCCGCGCGCGCCAGAATCCAGAACTTCGACGTTTTTATACAGTGCCCGAACAAAATCCTGTGCTTTTGCCTGATCGTTATTGTTGTGATGCAGCGCGTAGCCCCAGGCTGCCAGGTAGTTCCAGCGCGCGCCACCAGAGCTTTTCGGATTAGGCGTGATCACCGAAACACCCGGTTTAATCAGATCGTTCCAGTCATGGATCTGCTTCGGATTGCCCTTACGCACCAGGAAAACAATGGTGGAAGTGTACGGTGCGGAGTTATCCGGCAGACGTTTGATCCACTCTTTATCAATCCGCCCGCGTTCCGCAATCGCGTCCACGTCATAGGCCAGAGCCAGCGTGACAACATCAGCTTCAATACCGTTGATTACCGACGTCGCTTGTTTGCCTGAACCACCGTGGGACTGACGGATCACCACGTTATCGCCAGTTTGCTGTTTCCAGTGGGCGCTGAATACCTTGTTGTACTGTTCGTACAATTCGCGCGTTGGATCATATGAAACGTTAAGAAGCTGAATATCCTTTGCCATAACGCTGGTTGCCGCCAGCAAAAATGTTAACCCTACGCCCCACTTGTTCATCGCCCGACTCTCTTATGTTGTGTTGTGATGAGCAAAGCGTGCCAGAAGGTTAACCAAACATTAAAGAATAAAAAAAGATTGGCTATAACTTGCGGGTATATGTTGGGGGATTAAAAAGGCGGAAGAAATCCGCCTCATATTGCTGACAAAGTGCGCTTTGTCCATGCCGGATGCGGCGCGAACGCCTTATCCGGCCTACAAAAGTTCGCAAATTCAATAAATTGCAGAATTCATGTAGGCCTGATAAGCGAAGCGCATCAGGCATTTTTGCTTCTGTCATCGGTTTCAGGCTAAAGGAATCTGCCTTTTTCCGAAATCATTAATACAGTTTTTTCGCGCAGTCCAGCCAGTCGCCTTTGAACGGACGCTTCATGTTTTCGATAGCGTCGATGATGTCGTGGTGAACCAGCTGTTCGTTCTGGATACCTACGCAACGACCACCGTAACCTGCCAGCAGCAGCTCGATAGCGTAAGCGCCCATACGGGAAGCCAGAATACGGTCGTAAGGCACCGGAGAACCACCGCGCTGGATGTGGCCCAGCACAGTTGCGCGGGTTTCACGACCGGTTTCTTTCTCGATGAAATGCGCCAGTTCGTCAACATCACACATATGTTCGGTAATCGCCACTATCGCGTGTTTTTTACCTTTCGCGATACCCGCTTTGATTTCGTTTACCAGGTCTTCACGGCTGAATTCAACTTCCGGAACCACAACGAATTCACAGCCACCGGCAATAGCCGCAGCCAACGTCAGATCGCCACAATAACGGCCCATCACTTCCACCACGGAAATACGCTGGTGAGAAGAAGAGGTGTCACGCAGACGGTCGATCGCTTCTACAACGGTGCTCAGCGCAGTGAAGAAACCGATGGTGTAGTCAGTGCCTTTGATGTCGTTGTCGATAGTGCCCGGCAGACCGATGCACGGGAAGCCCATTTCGGTCAGACGCATTGCACCCATGTAGGAACCGTCACCGCCGATAACCACCAGCGCGTCGATACCACGTTTTTTCAGGTTTTCGATAGCCACGGCGCGGATGTTCTCGTCGCGGAATTCCGGGAAACGCGCAGAACCGAGGAACGTACCACCACGGTTGATCATGTCAGAAACGCTGTAACGGTCTAGCTGTACCATACGGTCTTCATACAGACCCAGATAGCCGTCATAAATGCCCATTACTTCCAGACCTTCTGTCAGCGCAGAACGAACAACCCCGCGAATTGCGGCGTTCATGCCTGGCGCATCACCGCCGCTTGTCAACACACCGATTTTCTTAATCATGACTACCTCTGAACTTTGGAATGCAAAATGAAATCTGTTGCCGGAAGTCTTCTTGCACATCGAAGTGATCCAACGAATGTGCAAATAGTATAACAATCACTTCCTGCTGAATTGATTCAGGTCAGGCCAAATGGCGGTATTTTATACACAAAATGCGGGTCTGGCTCTCTTTTATACTGATTATGAAAGCATAGACCGTTTACCCTCCCTGGGTACGACGGAACAGGGGTCCTGATGGATAATCACATCCGATCCCGGAAAACGCCGTAAAATAGCCTGCTCTACCTGATCCGCCACCATATGTGCCTGAACCAAAGGCAGAGAGTCTTCCATTTCCAAATGAATCTGAATAAAGCGGGTCGGCCCTGACTGCCGCGTGCGAAGATCGTGAGCGCCGCTAACACCCGGCCAGGAAGTCACGATATCAATAATTTCTTGCCGTTCTTCATCAGGCAATGCGCGATCCAGTAATGACTGTACCGCCTCATATCCCATGCGTAACGCGCTATATAAAATATAGATGCCGATTCCCAATGCAAACAGAGCATCGGCGCGATGCCAGCCGTACCAGGACAACCCCAGCGCCAGCAGAATTGCACCGTTCATCATAACATCAGACTGGTAATGTAGCATATCAGCCCGCACCGCCTGGCTTTGCGTCCGGCGCACCACCCAACGCTGAAACGAGACAAGGATAATCGTACAAATTAGCGCCACAATTGTCACGATAACCCCGACGCCTGGATCTGTCATCGGTGTTGGAGATATCAGATGTTGAATACCCGTCAAAAACAGGAATAGTGCTGAACCGGAGATAAACATACTTTGCGCCAGCGCCGCGAGGGACTCAGCTTTACCGTGACCAAACGAGTGATTATCGTCGGCAGGTTGCAGGGAATATCGCACCACCAGTAAATTCGTCAACGACGCGCCGATATCCACCAGCGAATCCACCAGCGCGGCGAGAATACTCACCGACCCGGTATACCACCATGCAAAAATTTTAATCAGCAATAGCAGTGAAGCCATCGCCGTTGCAGCAATCGCCGCCCGACTGACCAGCCGTCCATAAGATTGATTCATAAATACTCCCGCTATCAACTGACGGTAGTATAACGGAAGCAAATCATCTGCAATGCATTAAGCAGTAGGCAAATTGAGGATAAAAAAAACCCCCACATCATGTGGGGGAAGACAGGGATGGTGTCTATGGCAAGGAAAACAGGGTTTACTACTGGGAACGTGAGTTGCTACTACTCAATAGCTTCAACGATGAACTTTTTTGCCATTGCGTCACGTCGCGCAACTGCTCCATTCGTTGTTGATGTTTCTCGTTTAAAACCGCTTGCTGCTCCGGCGTTAACAGGCGATACATTTGGTTGCGGACTTTTGCCATCTCAACCTGACGAGCAATTTGCTCATTCGCCATTTTTTCTGCCTGCGCGCGCACAGCGTTTTCATCAAAATTTTCTGCGGTGACAAGGCGATGCATTGTCTCCAGTTCGCTAACATTAACAGGAGGCTGTTCGTGCCGGGCCTGTTGCATAAGATCTCGCATCTGCTGACGCTGATGTTCGGTTAAACTTATGCCGTCGAACATATGGCTCTGCGTACTGCGCTGCGTAAGTTCTTCACCCGGATGCCAGTTATCGCCTGAACCGACTTCAGCAGCGTGGCTTAATGAACTGACTGCCAGCGTTGAGGCCATGACGGCAGCGGTAACTATGCGCATCATTTGCTCCCAAAATCTTTCTGTCGCGATTCAACGATAGAGAGTTTACGATTCAGGCTGCAAACATGCGTCAGGGGGTGTAAAACAACGTAAAGTCATGGATTAGCGACGTCTGATGACGTAATTTCTGCCTCGGAGGTATTTAAACAATGAATAAAATCCTGTTAGTTGATGATGACCGAGAGCTGACTTCCCTATTAAAGGAGCTGCTCGAGATGGAAGGCTTCAACGTGATTGTTGCCCACGATGGGGAACAGGCGCTTGATCTTCTGGACGACAGCATTGATTTACTTTTGCTTGATGTAATGATGCCGAAGAAAAATGGTATCGACACATTAAAAGCACTTCGCCAGACACACCAGACGCCTGTCATTATGTTGACGGCGCGCGGCAGTGAACTTGATCGCGTTCTCGGCCTTGAGCTGGGCGCAGATGACTATCTCCCGAAACCGTTTAATGATCGTGAGCTGGTGGCACGTATTCGCGCGATCCTGCGCCGTTCGCACTGGAGCGAACAACAGCAAAACAACGACAACGGTTCACCGACACTGGAAGTTGATGCCTTAAGTCTCAATCCTGGTCGCCAGGAAGCCACCTTCGACGGGCAAACACTGGAGTTAACCGGTACTGAGTTTACCCTGCTCTATTTGCTGGCACAGCATCTGGGTCAGGTGGTTTCCCGTGAGCATTTAAGCCAGGAAGTGCTGGGCAAGCGCCTGACGCCTTTCGACCGCGCTATCGATATGCATATTTCCAACCTGCGTCGTAAACTGCCGGATCGTAAGGATGGTCACCCGTGGTTTAAAACCCTGCGTGGTCGTGGCTATCTGATGGTTTCTGCTTCATGATAGGCAGCTTAACCGCGCGCATCTTCGCCATCTTCTGGCTGACGCTGGCGCTGGTGTTGATGTTGGTTTTGATGTTACCCAAGCTCGATTCACGCCAGATGACCGAGCTTCTGGATAGCGAACAGCGTCAGGGTCTGATGATTGAGCAGCATGTTGAAGCGGAGCTGGCGAACGATCCGCCCAACGATTTAATGTGGTGGCGGCGTCTGTTCCGGGCGATTGATAAGTGGGCACCGCCAGGACAGCGTTTGTTATTGGTGACCACCGAAGGCCGCGTGATCGGCGCTGAACGCAGCGAAATGCAGATCATTCGTAACTTTATTGGTCAGGCCGATAACGCCGATCATCCGCAGAAGAAAAAGTATGGCCGCGTGGAACTGGTCGGTCCGTTCTCCGTGCGTGATGGCGAAGATAATTACCAACTTTATCTGATTCGTCCGGCCAGCAGTTCTCAATCCGATTTCATCAACTTACTGTTTGACCGCCCGCTATTACTGCTGATTGTCACCATGCTGGTCAGTACGCCGCTGCTGTTGTGGTTGGCCTGGAGTCTGGCAAAACCGGCGCGTAAGCTGAAAAACGCTGCCGATGAAGTTGCCCAGGGAAACTTACGCCAGCACCCGGAACTGGAAGCGGGGCCACAGGAATTCCTTGCCGCCGGTGCCAGTTTTAACCAGATGGTCACCGCGCTGGAGCGCATGATGACCTCTCAGCAGCGTCTACTTTCTGATATCTCTCACGAACTGCGCACCCCGCTGACGCGTCTGCAACTGGGTACGGCGTTACTGCGCCGTCGTAGCGGTGAAAGCAAGGAACTGGAGCGTATTGAAACCGAAGCGCAACGTCTGGACAGCATGATCAACGATCTGTTGGTGATGTCACGTAATCAGCAGAAAAATGCGCTGGTTAGCGAGACCATCAAAGCCAACCAGTTGTGGAGTGAAGTGCTGGATAACGCGGCGTTCGAAGCCGAGCAAATGGGCAAGTCGTTGACGGTTAACTTCCCACCTGGGCCGTGGCCGCTGTACGGCAACCCGAACGCCCTGGAAAGTGCGCTGGAAAACATTGTTCGTAATGCTCTGCGTTATTCCCATACGAAGATTGAAGTGGGCTTTGCGGTAGATAAAGACGGTATCACCATTACGGTGGACGACGATGGTCCTGGCGTTAGCCCGGAAGATCGCGAACAGATTTTCCGTCCATTCTATCGGACCGATGAAGCACGCGATCGTGAATCTGGCGGTACAGGTTTGGGGCTGGCGATTGTAGAAACCGCCATTCAGCAGCATCGTGGCTGGGTGAAGGCAGAAGACAGCCCGCTGGGCGGTTTACGGCTGGTGATTTGGTTGCCGCTGTATAAGCGGAGTTAAACTCCGCATTTGTAGGCAGGATAAGGCGTTTACGCCGCATCCGGCATTTGAGCAGGATGCCTGATGCGACGCTGATAGCGTCTTATCAGGCCTACACTCCGGGGGTTATTTTCCCCACAATCGGCGGGAAAAATCTTCGATCTTGCCGCTAAGTCGGCGCTTTTGCATCGTTCGCGTCCAGCTTTTCGATAACCCTGCGGCGGAGAGTAAACGGTGATACTGATCGTCATCAAACGGCATATGCCATGCGATGGCGGCAGCCTCCTGCACGGTCACATCGCTGACACGGGAAACCAACTCCAGCGGCGCATCAGCAGATACCAACCCTGGTGCAATTACGCTATACAACCACCCCACTTTACCCGTGTTTTGCATCAACTGCGCTATATCGCTGATATCAAAATGGTAATTGAGTTTATAGCAAGGTGAGCGTGGCTGGCTGACCTGAATTAATGCCTCTCCCCAGCGGAAAATATCACCAATATAAACATTACTTTCCGTCAGACCGTCGGTTGAGAGATTTTCGCCAAACGCAGGCGCAACAAACAGCTCCGCCTGTTCCGGAAATTCCCGCGCCCAGTAGAGATAATGCTCACGAGGATAATGACACAGCGCTCTGTCTGGCCCGCCGTGGATCTTTTTCTCCGCCTGTTCGTCACCTTCCAGCCCCAGGTCCGTCAGCATCAACTCACCATCAACCTGGATTTTGGCAATTGCGCTGGGTTTGCCTTCGGGATAAGCCTGAATCTTGCCTGTGTATACATCAACCGGATATCGCATCTGTTCCCTCTCCACGAGAAATTTCCCCATTAGACCATATTTATTTTATGTCAGGCGTGCTGTTTTCGCGGTAAGTATCCAGGCAGAAACGCAATTGAAAACCGGACGAACGTTAGTTCATCCGGCTGTGGGGATTAAGGAAGTTGGTTTATTTCACCGTACCTAAAATTTCGATTTTCGCCGCTCTGGCTTTGACTTTACGTGACCAGATAGAGGTAAGAATTGGCACCAGAATCGAAGTCACAATGACCGCCGTCGCGACCAGCGAAGTTGCTGCCGGAGCCATAGGTTTAAACGCAGGCACCATTTCTGCAATCAGCACAGGTGTCGCTACCGCGGCCCCTGCGGAACTGGAAGCGGCAATTCCGGCAGTGCCATCGCCACCGCCAATCAATTTATCGGCGATAATCAACGGAATACCGGTCACGATAATTACTGCCACACCCAACAGGATCCCCAGCAAACCTGTCTGGGCAATTACAGTCAAATCAATGGTATTGCCCAGTGCGAAGGCAAAGAATGGAATAAGCGTCTGCACCGCTTTGCTGAAAAATTCTCGTAACTCAGGGTCAAGGTTCCCCAGGGCAAAGCCCACCAGGAACGGCAATACTGCGCCGACGAAAACATGCGGTTCAAACGAGGCAATCCCGGCAGTGCCCAGAATAATCATCGTCATGAGCGGCCCGGACTCCAACGACATCAACACAAATGCCCCAGCTTCTTCTTTTGTGCCGTACTGCTGCATGATGGAAGCGTAAAGTCCGCCGTTGGTCATATCCATCGCCGCCACCAGCGCCAGCGTTGAAAGTCCGGCAAAGAATCCAACTTCAACACCATGTTCCGGAATAATGCGCGAGGCAATTGCCGCAACCACCCACGCGACGGCAATTTTTGTTACCACCAGCGTACCGGATTTACGCAATACCGTTCCCGTCGCGCTTAATTTTATTGACGCCCCCATGCAAAAAAACCACACCGCCAGAATGGGCACCGTACCGGTAATCATCCCGTTGGTGAATGATCCAAAATATTTCCCCGCCCCCGGCGAGAAGGTGTGGCACAGTGCGCCAAGGAATAGCGGGACGAGCATCATCCCCCCCGGGATTTTCTCAATCGAGCGTTTTATCTGCATTTCCATCACCTGTCGGCATATTTTTAAGGGCTGATGCGTCATTCCTCAACGGAGCATCAGTGTTGATGGAAACGAAGATAGACATTCATTTGATCAATAAAAGTGATCAAAACCACATCAATTGAAACGCTGTTTTATTTTTATCGGATCATTGTTTTTATTTTGAAATTGATCACAAAAAAACCACCGCCGTTGGCGATGGTTCATTTTTTAAGCTGCAATGCGGCGTAAACGCCTCATTGCAGCAGGCATCAAATGATTATTTTTTCGCCGCGAAACGTGCCGCTGCTTCGTCCCAGTTCACCACGTTCCAGAACTCTTTAATGTAGTCCGGACGGCGGTTCTGGAATTTCAGGTAGTAAGCATGTTCCCACACATCCAGGCCCACAATCGGGAAGCCGGAAGCGCCAGAAATAGCTTCACCCATCAGCGGGGAGTCCTGGTTAGCAGTAGAAACCACCGCCAGTTTATCGCCTTTCAGCACCAGCCATGCCCAGCCGGAACCAAAGCGGGAAGCTGCCGCTTTTTCAAATTCTGCTTTGAAATTATCAACGGAACCGAAATCACGTTCGATAGCCGCTTTCAGGTCGCCCTGCAGGGTGGTGCCTTTTTTCAGACCTTTCCAGAACAGACTGTGGTTAGCGTGACCACCAGCGTTATTGCGCAGTACGGTTTTCTTGTCTGCTGGCAGCTGGTCCAGTTTGGTGATCAGCTCTTCAACCGGCAGGTTGGCAAATTCTGGCAGGTTTTCCAGCGCCGCGTTGGCGTTGTTGACGTAAGTCTGATGGTGTTTGGTGTGGTGGATTTCCATGGTCTGCTTATCGAAGTGCGGTTCCAGGGCATCGTAAGCATACGGCAGGGATGGCAGGGTATAACTCATATTCATCTCCAGTGTTGTCGGGCGGCCGATTGTTAATGCCGCGTAAGCAGTTGGTTCATTATAGTTAATTAAATGATATTGAAAATGATTATCAATGCCGTACTTTTCATAAGGGTATGGTTTTGCAGGAAAATGCCCAAGATGTGAAGCAAATCACCCACTTAATGCCGTGATTGCCAGTAAATCGGCAGCGGCGGCAACAGGCGAAAGGTTAATCGACAGCTCAATTTTTACACTCATCTCGTCGGAGATGTGACGCGACGAAAAAATGATGAGGATAAGAAGATGAGTAACGCGATTACGATGGGGATATTTTGGCATTTGATCGGCGCGGCCAGTGCAGCCTGTTTTTACGCTCCGTTCAAAAAAGTAAAAAAATGGTCATGGGAAACCATGTGGTCAGTCGGTGGGATTGTTTCGTGGATTATCCTGCCGTGGGCCATCAGCGCCCTGTTACTACCGAATTTCTGGGCGTATTACAGCTCGTTTAGTCTCTCTACGCTGCTGCCTGTTTTTCTGTTCGGCGCTATGTGGGGGATCGGTAATATCAACTACGGCCTGACCATGCGTTATCTCGGCATGTCGATGGGAATTGGCATCGCCATTGGCATTACGTTGATTGTCGGTACGCTGATGACGCCAATTATCAACGGCAATTTCGATGTGCTGATTAATACCGAAGGCGGACGCATGACGTTGCTCGGCGTTCTGGTGGCGCTGATTGGCGTAGGGATTGTAACTCGCGCCGGGCAGTTGAAAGAGCGCAAGATGGGCATTAAAGCCGAAGAGTTCAACCTGAAAAAAGGGCTGGTGCTGGCGGTGATGTGCGGCATTTTCTCTGCCGGGATGTCCTTTGCGATGAACGCCGCAAAACCGATGCATGAAGCCGCTGCTGCACTGGGCGTCGATCCACTGTATGTCGCTCTGCCAAGCTATGTTGTCATCATGGGCGGCGGCGCGATCATTAACCTCGGTTTCTGCTTCATTCGTCTGGCAAAAGTGAAGGATTTGTCGCTAAAAGCCGACTTCTCGCTGGCAAAACCGCTGATCATTCACAATGTGTTACTCTCAGCACTGGGCGGGTTGATGTGGTATCTGCAATTCTTTTTCTATGCCTGGGGCCACGCGCGTATTCCGGCGCAGTATGACTACATCAGTTGGATGCTGCATATGAGCTTCTATGTATTGTGCGGCGGTATCGTCGGGTTGGTGCTGAAAGAGTGGAACAATGCAGGTCGCCGTCCGGTAACGGTGTTGAGCCTCGGTTGTGTGGTGATTATTGTCGCCGCCAACATCGTCGGCATGGGCATGGCGAATTAATCTTTCTGCGAATTGAGATGACGCCACTGGCTGGGCGTCATCCCGGTTTCCCGGGTAAACACTACCGAAAAATAGTTACTATCTTCAAAGCCACATTCGGTTGAAATATCACTGATTAACAGGCGGCTATGCTGGAGAAGATATTGCGCATGACACACTCTGACCTGCCGCAGATATTGATTGATGGTCATTCCAGTCTGCTGGCGAAATTGCTGACGCAAAACGCGCTCACTGCACGATGCCTCATCACAAAATTTATCCAGCGCAAAGGGACTTTTCAGGCTGGCCGCCAGCCGGGTAATCAGCTTATCCAGCAACGTTTCGCTGGATGTTGGCGGCAACGAATCACTGGTGTAACGATGGCGATTCAGCAACATCACCAACTGCCCGAACAGCAACTCTGCCATTTCGTTAGCAAACGGCACATGCTGACTACTTTCATGCTCAAGCTGACCGATAATCTGCCGCGCCTGCGCCATCCCCACGCTACCTAAGCGCCAGTGTGGTTGCCCTGCGCTGGCACTAAATCCCGGAATCGCCCCCTGCCAGTCAAGATTCAGCTTCAGCCGCTCCGGGCAATAAATAATATTCTGCAAAACCAGATCGTTAACGGAAGCGTAGGAGTGTTTATCGTCAGCATGAATGTAAAAGAGATCGCCACGGGTAATGCGATAAGGGCGATCGTTGAGTACATGCAGACCATTACCGCGCCAGACAATTACCAGCTCACAAAAATCATGTGTATGTTCAGCAAAGACATCTTGCGGATAACGGTCAGCCACAGCGACTGCCTGCTGGTCGCTGGCAAAAAAATCATCTTTGAGAAGTTTTAACTGATGCGCCACCGTGGCTACCTCGGCCAGAGAACGAAGTTGATTATTCGCAATATGGCGTACAAATACGTTGAGTAGATTCGCGTTATTGCAGAAAGCCATCCCGTCCCTGGCGAATATCACGCGGTGACCAGTTAAACTCTCGGCGAAAAAGCGTCGAAAAGTGGTTACTGTCGCTGAATCCGCAGCGATAGGCGATGTCAGTAACGCTGGCCTCGCTGTGGCGTAGCAGATGTCGGGCTTTCATCAGTCGCAGGCGGTTCAGGTAACGCTGAGGCGTCAGTCCCGTTTGCTGCTTAAGCTGCCGATGTAGCGTACGCAGCGAAAGAGAAAATAGATCCGCCACGGCATCCCAATTCACCTCATCGGCAAAATGGTCCTCCAGCCAGGCCAGAAGCAAGTTGAGACGTGACGCGCTGTTTTCCAGGTTCTCCTGCAAACTGCTTTTACGCAGCAAGAGCAGTAATTGCATAAATAAGATCTCGCGACTGGCGGTCGAGGGTAAATCATTTTCCTCTTCCTGCTGTTCCATCTGTGCAACCAGCTGTCGCACCTGCTGCAACACGCTGTGGTTAACGCGCCAGTGAGACGGATACTGCCCATCCTGCTCTTGTGGCAGCAACTGATTCAGCCCGGCGAGAAACTGAAATCGATCCGGCGAGCGATACAGCACATTGGTCAGACACAGATTATCGGTATGTTCATACAGATGCCGATCATGATCGCGTACGAAACAGACCGTGCCACCGGTGATGGTATAGGGCTGCCCATTAAACACATGAATACCCGTGCCATGTTCGACAATCACAATTTCATGAAAATCATGATGATGTTCAGGAAAATCCGCCTGCGGGAGCCGGGGTTCTATCGCCACGGACGCGTTACCAGACGGAAAAAAATCCACACTATGTAATACGGTCATACTGGCCTCCTGATGTCGTCAACACGGCGAAATAGTAATCACGAGGTCAGGTTCTTACCTTAAATTTTCGACGGAAAACCACGTAAAAAACGTCGATTTTTCAAGATACAGCGTGAATTTTCAGGAAATGCGGTGAGCATCACACCACCACAATTCAGCGAATTGTGAACATCATCACGTTCATCTTTCCCTGGTTGCCAATGACCCATTTTCCTGTCAGTAACGAGAAGGTCGCGAATTCAGGCGCTTTTTAGACTGGTCGTAATGAAATTCAGCAGGATCACATTATGACCTTTCGCAATTGTGTCGCCGTCGATCTCGGCGCATCCAGTGGGCGCGTGATGCTGGCGCGTTACGAGCGTGAATGCCGCAGCCTGACGCTGCGCGAAATCCATCGTTTTAAAAATGGGCTGCATAGCCAGAACGGTTATGTCACCTGGGATGTGGATAGCCTGGAAAGTGCCATTCGCCTTGGGCTAAACAAGGTGTGCGAGGAAGGGATTCGTATCGATAGCATTGGGATTGATACCTGGGGCGTGGACTTTGTGCTGCTCGACCAACAGGGTCAGCGCGTGGGCCTGCCCGTTGCTTATCGCGATAGCCGCACCAATGGCCTGATGGCGCAGGCACAACAACAACTCGGCAAACGCAATATTTATCAACGTAGCGGCATCCAGTTTCTGCCCTTCAATACGCTTTATCAGTTGCATGCACTGACAGAGCAACAACCTGAACTTATTCCACACATTGCTCACGCTCTGCTGATGGCGGATTACTTTAGTTATCGCCTGACCGGCGAGATGAACTGGGAGTACACCAACGCCACGACCACGCAACTGGTCAATATCAATAGCGACGACTGGGACGAGTCGCTACTGGCGTGGAGCGGTGCCAACAAAGCCTGGTTTGGTCGCCCGACGCATCCGGGTAATGTCATAGGTCACTGGATTTGCCCGCAGGGTAATGAGATTCCGGTGGTCGCCGTTGCCAGCCATGATACCGCCAGCGCGGTTATCGCCTCGCCGTTAAACGGTTCACACGCCGCTTATCTCTCTTCGGGCACCTGGTCATTGATGGGCTTCGAAAGCCAGACGCCATTTACCAATGACACGGCGCTGGCCGCCAATATCACCAATGAAGGTGGGGCGGAAGGTCGCTATCGGGTGCTGAAAAATATTATGGGCTTATGGCTGCTTCAGCGGGTGCTTCAGGAGCGGCAAATCAACGATCTCCCGGCGCTTATCGCCGCGACACAGGCACTGCCGGCTTGCCGCTTCATCATCAATCCCAATGACGATCGCTTTATTAATCCTGACGAGATGTGCAGCGAAATTCAGGCTGCGTGTCGGGAAACGGCGCAACCGATCCCGGAAAGTGATGCTGAACTGGCGCGCTGTATTTTCGACAGTCTGGCGCTGCTGTATGCCGATGTGTTGCATGAACTGGCGCAGCTACGCGGCGAAGATTTCTCGCAACTGCATATTGTCGGCGGCGGCTGCCAGAACGCGCTGCTCAACCAGTTATGTGCCGATGCCTGCGGTATTCGGGTGATCGCCGGGCCAGTTGAAGCCTCGACGCTCGGCAATATCGGCATCCAGTTAATGACGCTGGATGAACTCAACAATGTGGATGATTTCCGTCAGGTCGTCAGCACCACCGCGAATCTGACCACCTTTACCCCTAATCCTGACAGTGAAATTGCCCACTATGTGGCGCAGATTCACTCTACACGACAGACAAAGGAGCTTTGCGCATGACCACTCAACTGGAACAGGCCTGGGAGCTGGCGAAACAGCGTTTCGCAGCGGTAGGGATTGATGTCGAGGAGGCGCTGCGCCAACTTGATCGTTTACCCGTGTCAATGCATTGCTGGCAGGGCGATGATGTTTCCGGTTTTGAAAACCCGGAAGGTTCGCTGACCGGGGGGATTCAGGCTACTGGCAATTATCCGGGCAAAGCGCGTAATGCCAGCGAGCTACGTGCCGATCTGGAACAAGCTATGCGGCTGATTCCGGGTCCGAAACGGCTTAATTTACATGCCATCTATCTGGAATCCGATACGCCAGTCTCGCGCGACCAAATCAAACCAGAGCACTTCAAAAACTGGGTTGAATGGGCGAAATCCAATCAGCTCGGTCTGGATTTTAACCCCTCCTGTTTTTCGCATCCGCTAAGCGCCGATGGCTTTACGCTTTCCCATGCCGACGACAGCATTCGCCAGTTCTGGATTGATCACTGCAAGGCCAGCCGCCGCGTTTCGGCCTATTTTGGCGAGCAACTTGGCACGCCATCGGTGATGAACATCTGGATCCCGGATGGCATGAAAGATATCACCGTTGACCGTCTCGCTCCGCGCCAGCGTTTGCTGGCAGCACTGGATGAGGTGATCAGCGAGAAGCTGGATCCGGCGCACCATATCGACGCCGTTGAGAGCAAATTGTTTGGCATTGGCGCGGAGAGCTACACGGTTGGCTCCAATGAGTTTTACCTGGGGTATGCCACCAGCCGCCAGACGGCGCTGTGCCTGGACGCCGGGCATTTCCACCCGACTGAAGTGATTTCCGACAAGATTTCCGCCGCCATGCTGTATGTGCCGCAGTTGCTGCTGCACGTCAGCCGTCCGGTTCGCTGGGACAGCGATCACGTAGTGCTGCTGGATGATGAAACCCAGGCGATTGCCAGTGAGATTGTTCGTCACGATCTGTTCGACCGGGTGCATATCGGCCTCGACTTCTTCGATGCCTCTATCAACCGCATTGCCGCGTGGGTCATTGGTACACGCAATATGAAAAAAGCCCTGCTACGTGCGTTACTGGAACCTACCGCTGAACTACGCAAGCTGGAATCGGCGGGCGATTACACTGCGCGTCTGGCGCTACTGGAAGAGCAGAAATCGTTGCCGTGGCAGGCGGTATGGGAAATGTATTGTCAGCGTCACGATACGCCAGCGGGTAGCGAATGGCTGGAGAACGTGCGGGCTTATGAGAAAGAAATTTTGAGTCGCCGCGGGTAAACACTGCCTGATGCGGCGCAAGCGCCTTATCCGGCCTACGGGTCGGCAATAGTTGTAGGCCTGATAAGACGCGACAGCGTCGCATCAGGCATTGATTGCCGGATGCGGCACAAGTGCCTTATCCGGCCTACGGGTCGGCAATAGTTGTAGGCCTGATAAGACGCGACAGCGTCGCATCAGGCATTGATTGCCGGATGCGGCACGAGTGCCTTATCCGGCCTACGGGTCGGCAATAGTTGTAGGCCTGATAAGACGCGACAGCGTCGCATCAGGCATTGATTGCCGGATGCGGCACGAGTGCCTTATCCGGCCTACGGGTCGGCAATAGTTGTAGGCCTGATAAGACGCGACAGCGTCGCATCAGGCATTGATTGCCGGATGCGGCACGAGTGCCTTATCCGGCCTACAGATCGTATATCCGGCAACAGGCACGGACGTCCAATTAACAGGAACACAGAACATGCAAAACATAACCCAGTCCTGGTTTGTCCAGGGAATGATCAAAGCCACCACCGATGCCTGGCTGAAAGGCTGGGACGAGCGCAACGGCGGCAACCTGACGCTGCGCCTGGATGACGCCGATATCGCACCATATCACGACAATTTTCACCAACAACCGCGCTATATCCCGCTCAGCCAGCCCATGCCTTTACTGGCAAATACACCGTTTATTGTCACCGGCTCGGGCAAATTCTTCCGTAACGTCCAGCTTGATCCTGCGGCTAACTTAGGCGTCGTAAAAGTCGACAGCGACGGCGCGGGCTACCACATTCTCTGGGGGCTAACTCACGAAGCCGTTCCAACCACTGAACTCCCGGCGCACTTCCTCTCCCACTGCGAACGCATTAAAGCCACCAACGGTAAAGATCGGGTGATCATGCACTGCCATGCCACCAACCTGATCGCCCTTACCTACGTACTGGAAAACGACACCGCGGTCTTCACTCGCCAACTGTGGGAAGGCAGCACCGAATGTCTGGTAGTGTTCCCGGATGGCGTCGGCATTTTGCCGTGGATGGTGCCCGGCACCGACGAAATCGGCCAGGCGACCGCACAGGAAATGCAAAAACATTCGCTGGTGTTGTGGCCCTTCCACGGCGTCTTCGGCAGCGGTCCGACACTGGATGAAACATTCGGTTTAATCGACACCGCAGAAAAATCAGCACAAGTATTAGTGAAGGTTTATTCGATGGGCGGCATGAAACAGACCATCAGTCGTGAAGAGCTGATAGCGCTCGGCCAGCGTTTCGGCGTTACACCACTCGCCAGTGCGCTGGCGCTGTAAGGAGCAAACATGATCCGCAAAGCCTTTGTCATGCAGGTTAACCCCGACGCCCACGAAGAGTATCAGCGTCGTCATAATCCAATCTGGCCGGAACTGGAAGCAGTGTTGAAATCTCACGGTGCGCATAACTACGCCATTTACCTCGACAAAGCGCGTAATCTGCTGTTTGCCACGGTAGAGATTGAATCTGAAGAACGGTGGAATGCGGTAGCCAGTACTGATGTTTGCCAACGTTGGTGGAAATATATGACCGACGTTATGCCAACTAACCCGGATAACAGCCCAGTCAGTAGCGAGCTGCAAGAAGTGTTTTACCTGCCTTAATGAGTTGCGGTGCCGGAAAATATCCAGCACCGCGCCTTCATCAGAAGAAGTATTTAAAGCGAACGCGTGCCCCGTAACGGTCATCAGTATCATCACCGTGTTTTTTATCACCGTCGCTATCCAGAATGGAGTAATACGTCCCGAGGTAAATATTAAAGTTCTCCATATCCATCACATTAGCGAACTGATAAGACGCATGAATGGTGTGAATGGTGTACGTCCCTTCATCATCAATCCAGCAGTCGTTATCACAAACTACACCGCTGAATTCATCAATCTTATTGTGCGCGTAGATATAACCGAGCTCGAAACGTTTCCACAGCGCGTTAATCCCGGCAGTGAAATCTTTCTCATTATTAGCATCTAAATAGGCGGTATTAAGATTAACTACGACGCCATTTTCCGGATCCGTTTTCAGGCCATTCCAGGTCATGCTCATACCATAGCCGGTACGATCGGACTGATCGACAAAATTACCCTTGCTATCGGTATAACCATAAGCATTATTTACTACGTTCGCTTCCATCGCTGCGGAAACGGTGAATTCTTCCGTCGGCGACCAGGCAATTACTGGACGCAGATAAGCAACATTTTTCTGCTGCTCCATATCGCGTCCATGATAATTACCGTCATTATATAAAGATGTTCCGTCTTCAAGTAACGTGTTTAATTCAAAATACCAGTTATCAAGTTGTTTGCTGACGAGGAAATTACCGCCAGCGTTAGAGCGCCCGCGGCCCTCTTTCATCATATAGATATAACCGCTGCCATCGTCATAAAGATCGTTCGCAGTATTACCGGAATGTTCAACAAAGGTATCCTGATTCAGCGGGAACATATCGTAGGCTTCAAAACGACCTACTTTGACCTTCCAGTCGTTTTCTTTGCCAAAGAAGAATACCGCATCATCGATATTTACTGAACCGTGCATGTCCCCCAGCGGTTGTGCGGAGAACCCGGCGAAATAACCATTATCCAGTTTTCGCATACCATCAAAACCTAACAGAATACGACCATTGAGATTCCACTGTTCATTAGTGGGATCGCTATTCACATCAGCGTTGGTCATTGCCAGCAGGCCATGATTACTTTCCGCATCCATATTAAATTCTACGTCGCCGTAGATTTTTAAATCGCCATAACCTGAGAGCAAAAGATTAGGTGAGGTGGAATTTTTCTTTGCAGATTCCGCCGTTGCCTGTCCATTTACCGGCGTATTGCCCTGGGCAGCCTTAATTTCGCGGATCTCAGCGGCTTGTTGTGTCTGCAGCTGTTTAACCTGGCTCTCTGCTTTTGCTGCCCGCATTTCTGCCGCTTCCAGGCGTTCTTCCAGCAATGCCATGCGTTGTTCCAGCGTTAAATGCTGTGTTTTTGCCATTCCGGTACTACATGCCAATAATAAACCGATGGCTAAAGATAATGTCGATTTTTTCATTATTTACGTTCCCTGAAATAAAAGAGACCCTACGCTTTCCAAAAGGAATACGTATATAGAGAAATATAAGGTGTGCACTTTCGAATTTTTAATCCAACTTCAGCAGGCCGATGGATAGTATCCCGCCATATAATATGAGTAAATCCGCTGATTTCCTGGAACGTGAGGAATATAACAATAGTGCCGTTTTTAACTAAATATCGTAAAAAATATTAGATATGATTCACGCTGACTCATAAGCCACAAATATAAATAACGCTTAAACAAATTATCTGAGACATTTAAACATTCACAAAATCATTAAATAATGATACTTTATTCACAAAATTTATCCTTCACTCTGCTTTATATTGTCACGACTTCGTGACATATCCGCGCTCATCACAAACCCGCTCCGCGATTACAATTGACTGAAATATTTCATCGACCATTTCGTTGTACTCGCATAATGCTCTCGGGAAATGAGTCTTCGGCCATCCAGCTTGAGTTTGCGTCCTGAAGTTGCTCTTTATCCCAGTCAGAGTACGGGACTTTATCTCTGATGCGGCGAACGTATTTTTTAGCCTCGAGTTGATACTGGCCTGCCGAATTAATAAACGAGAAATTCATGCCGCTTTTATCCGCTTCTTTGGCCTGCGCCACCAGCGTTTCCAGTTCAGACACTTTCTTCATTGCCGCTTCTGCATCAAACTTATCTTGCGATATCAGGTTATTAATTTGTTTCGCTGAAATCATGACTGCCAGAGAGTAGTAGTAGTGGAATGTTTTCCCTTCTCTTTCTTCAATATTTTTCAATTCCGTAAGCTGGCGCTTGTCATTAATTTCCTGAATCGCCGCAAGATAAGATTCTGCTACAGGTTCAAAGGCTTCCAGATTTTTTAAGAATGTCTGGTGCAGCGTTTTCCCTTTCGCAAACGCATCGTCTTTATAATTTTCCTGGATGTAATATTTATCCATTTCGTTAATGGTATTACCCAACGCTACGGCAGCATCAATATAACTCACCGCCACGCCATCAATAGGTTGCAACGCAGGCGTTAACGCCACTACACGCGTTTTGTTTATAAATAAAATAATAAAATTCACGAAATGAATAAGTCCTGCAATTTAATATATATCGCAGGACTTATTTTAATTAATTGCTCAAACGCTGCGGATGGGTATAAACCGTTGCCCGACCCGGCTTACAAAAGCCCACCAGCGTCAAATTACAGCGTTCAGCCACTTCTACAGCAAGTGTGGTCGCGGCAGACACCGCAAACAAAATCTCTACGCCACACATCGCTGACTTTTGCACCATTTCATAACTGGCACGGCTGGAAACCAGCACCGCACCTTGCTGCCAGCTTTCCCCTTCTTGTGACCGGCGGCCTAACAGTTTGTCCAGCGCCACATGGCGACCCACGTCTTCATGCCCGCCGACCAGTTCGCCAGATGGCAACATCCAGGCGGCGGCGTGAGTACAACCGGTCAGTTGCCCCACTGGCTGAAAATCATTGAGATGACGTAATGCATCATCCAGTTTGTTGAGATCAAACGTCTGGGTGAACGGTAGCGGCTGCACCGGTTTTCCGATGTCATTAAGTTGCTCCACGCCGCACACGCCACATCCCGTACGTCCCGCCAGTGCCCGGCGACGCTCCTTCAACCCCATAAAGCGGCGACTGGAAAGCTCAATTTGTACTTCAAGACCATTACAGGAAGGAACGACATCCATGCCGAAGATATCGCGCGGACTTTCGATAATCCCCTCTGAAAGCGAAAAACCGAGCGCAAAGTACTCAAGGTCTTTGGGCGACGCCATCATCACCACATGCGAAATACCGTTGTAGACCAGCGCAACGGGAACTTCTTCCGCCACCTCATCTAACCGTGGGTGTTGTAAATCATCATGCCGCCATAACTCAATTTGACGAACACCTGTGATATTTGTCACATTTTCGATTTCTTTTTGCTGTGTTTTTTTCACTTTCTCTTAACCAGATAAGAACACACACACCAACATTATGGTATTCTGTTACAAACCCTTCCTGGATGGAGGGAAATTGAGCCAATTCTGGACCTTTGCGGCCCCTTCCGCAAAGAAAAATAACTCCCACTCCCTGTACACGCAGCAAGCGAATGTAAATGGGACGTGACAATGTCGAAACAAGGAGCAATCCATGCAGGTCAGCAGAAGGCAGTTCTTTAAGATCTGCGCTGGCGGTATGGCAGGCACCACGGCAGCGGCACTGGGTTTTGCACCCAGCGTAGCACTCGCGGAAACCCGGCAGTATAAACTGCTGCGCACCCGCGAAACCCGTAATACCTGCACCTATTGTTCCGTAGGCTGTGGGCTGTTGATGTACAGCCTCGGTGACGGAGCAAAAAACGCCAAAGCATCTATCTTCCATATCGAAGGTGACCCGGATCACCCGGTCAACCGCGGTGCACTTTGTCCGAAAGGCGCTGGCCTGGTGGATTTCATCCACTCCGAAAGCCGTCTGAAGTTTCCGGAATACCGTGCGCCAGGTTCTGATAAATGGCAGCAAATCAGTTGGGAAGAGGCGTTTGATCGCATCGCCAAACTGATGAAAGAAGACCGCGATGCTAACTACATTGCGCAAAACGCCGAAGGCGTGACCGTTAACCGCTGGCTCTCCACCGGGATGCTGTGTGCTTCCGCGTCGAGTAACGAAACCGGCTATTTAACGCAAAAATTCTCCCGCGCGCTGGGTATGCTCGCGGTCGACAACCAGGCGCGTGTCTGACACGGACCAACGGTAGCAAGTCTTGCTCCAACATTTGGTCGCGGTGCGATGACCAACCACTGGGTCGACATCAAGAACGCCAACCTCGTCGTGGTGATGGGCGGTAACGCCGCTGAAGCTCACCCGGTCGGGTTCCGCTGGGCGATGGAAGCCAAAATTCACAATGGCGCGAAGCTGATTGTGATCGATCCTCGCTTTACGCGTACGGCGGCGGTAGCTGACTACTATGCCCCTATTCGTTCCGGTACTGACATTGCTTTCCTGTCAGGCGTATTGCTGTACCTGCTGAACAATGAAAAATTCAACCGCGAATACACCGAAGCCTATACCAACGCCAGCCTGATCGTGCGTGAGGATTACGGCTTTGAAGATGGCCTGTTCACCGGCTATGACGCGGAAAAACGTAAGTACGATAAATCCTCCTGGACTTACGAACTGGACGAAAACGGCTTCGCCAAACGCGATACTACCCTGCAACATCCACGTTGCGTGTGGAACTTGCTGAAACAGCACGTTTCCCGCTACACGCCAGATGTGGTTGAAAACATCTGTGGTACGCCAAAAGACGCATTCCTGAAAGTCTGCGAATACATCGCTGAGACCAGTGCTCACGATAAAACTGCCTCGTTCCTTTACGCGCTCGGCTGGACGCAACACTCCATTGGTGCGCAAAACATTCGTACGATGGCGATGATCCAGTTGCTGCTCGGCAATATGGGGATGGCTGGCGGCGGCGTTAACGCCCTGCGCGGTCACTCCAATATTCAGGGGCTGACCGACCTGGGGCTGCTGTCGCAGAGTCTGCCAGGTTACATGACGTTGCCAAGCGAGAAGCAGACCGATCTGCAAACTTACCTCGCTGCCAACACGCCAAAACCACTGCTGGAAGGCCAGGTCAACTACTGGGGCAACTACCCGAAATTCTTCGTCTCAATGATGAAGGCATTCTTTGGTGATAAAGCGACGGCGGAAAATAGCTGGGGCTTTGACTGGTTGCCGAAGTGGGATAAAGGCTACGACGTCCTGCAATACTTCGAGATGATGAAAGAAGGCAAGGTCAATGGCTATATCTGCCAGGGCTTTAACCCTGTTGCCTCATTCCCGAACAAAAACAAAGTGATCGGTTGTCTGTCGAAACTGAAGTTCCTCGTCACCATCGACCCGCTGAACACTGAAACCTCTAACTTCTGGCAGAACCACGGTGAGCTGAACGAAGTTGACTCGTCGAAGATCCAGACCGAAGTGTTCCGTCTGCCATCGACTTGCTTCGCAGAAGAGAACGGTTCAATCGTTAACTCCGGTCGCTGGTTACAGTGGCACTGGAAAGGTGCGGACGCCCCAGGGATTGCGCTGACTGATGGCGAGATCCTCTCCGGTATCTTCCTGCGCTTGCGCAAGATGTATGCCGAACAGGGTGGCGCAAACCCGGACCAGGTGCTGAATATGACCTGGAACTACGCCATTCCGCATGAGCCGAAGTCGGAAGAAGTGGCGATGGAGAGCAACGGTAAGGCGCTGGCCGATATTACCGATCCGGCAACCGGTGCGGTTATCGTCAAGAAAGGCCAACAACTTAGCTCGTTCGCCCAACTGCGCGATGACGGTACGACCTCCTGTGGCTGCTGGATTTTCGCCGGTAGCTGGACGCCAGAAGGTAACCAGATGGCGCGTCGTGATAACGCCGATCCGTCTGGCCTCGGTAACACGCTGGGCTGGGCATGGGCATGGCCGCTTAACCGCCGCATTCTGTATAACCGCGCCTCCGCAGATCCGCAGGGTAACCCATGGGATCCGAAGCGTCAGTTGCTGAAATGGGACGGCACTAAGTGGACCGGCTGGGATATTCCGGACTACAGCGCAGCGCCTCCGGGCAGCGGCGTAGGGCCGTTTATCATGCAGCAGGAAGGCATGGGACGTCTGTTTGCCCTCGATAAGATGGCGGAAGGTCCGTTCCCGGAACACTACGAGCCGTTTGAAACGCCGCTGGGAACTAACCCGCTGCATCCAAACGTTATCTCGAACCCGGCTGCGCGTATCTTTAAAGACGACGCCGAAGCATTGGGTAAAGCCGATAAGTTCCCGTATGTCGGAACCACCTATCGTCTGACCGAGCACTTCCACTACTGGACCAAACACGCGCTGTTGAATGCGATTTTGCAACCAGAGCAGTTTGTGGAAATCGGGGAGTCGCTGGCGAATAAACTTGGCATTGCCCAGGGCGATACTGTGAAAGTCTCCTCCAACCGTGGCTATATCAAAGCCAAAGCGGTGGTGACCAAACGTATTCGCACGCTGAAAGCGAACGGCAAAGATATCGATACCATCGGTATTCCGATTCACTGGGGCTATGAAGGCGTTGCGAAAAAAGGCTTTATTGCCAATACGTTAACGCCATTCGTGGGTGATGCGAACACGCAGACGCCGGAGTTTAAGTCCTTCCTTGTGAATGTGGAAAAGGTGTAACGGAGACGACATATGGCTTATCAATCTCAAGATATCATTCGTCGTTCCGCGACTAACGGTCTGACCCCCGCGCCTCAGGCGCGGGACTTCCAGGAAGAAGTGGCGAAACTCATCGACGTCACCACCTGTATCGGCTGTAAAGCCTGTCAGGTGGCGTGTTCAGAGTGGAACGACATTCGCGATACCGTCGGCAATAACATTGGGGTGTACGACAACCCCAATGATTTAAGTGCCAAATCGTGGACGGTGATGCGATTCTCGGAAGTGGAGCAGAACGACAAACTGGAATGGCTGATCCGCAAAGACGGCTGTATGCACTGTTCCGATCCAGGCTGCCTGAAAGCGTGCCCGGCGGAAGGAGCAATTATTCAGTATGCCAACGGTATCGTCGACTTCCAGTCCGAGCAGTGCATCGGCTGCGGTTATTGCATTGCGGGCTGTCCGTTCGACATTCCGCGCCTCAACCCGGAAGACAACCGCGTCTACAAATGTACGCTGTGCGTTGACCGCGTGGTGGTTGGGCAAGAACCGGCCTGCGTGAAGACCTGCCCAACGGGCGCGATTCACTTCGGTACGAAAGAGTCGATGAAAACGCTGGCGAGCGAGCGCGTGGCGGAGCTGAAAACTCGCGGTTACGACAATGCGGGTCTGTACGACCCGGCAGGCGTCGGTGGTACACATGTTATGTACGTGCTGCACCATGCTGACAAGCCAAATCTGTATCATGGCTTGCCGGAGAACCCGGAAATCAGCGAAACCGTGAAATTCTGGAAAGGCATCTGGAAACCGCTCGCGGCTGTTGGCTTTGCGGCTACCTTTGCGGCCAGTATCTTCCACTACGTGGGTGTCGGTCCGAACCGTGCGGATGAGGAAGAGAATAATCTGCACGAAGAGAAAGACGAGGAGCGCAAATGAAACGACGTGACACCATCGTGCGCTACACCGCGCCGGAACGTATCAACCACTGGATCACCGCCTTCTGCTTCATCCTGGCGGCGGTGAGCGGGCTGGGCTTTTTGTTCCCGTCCTTCAACTGGTTGATGCAAATCATGGGCACACCGCAGCTGGCGCGCATTCTGCACCCGTTTGTCGGCGTGGTTATGTTTGCCTCGTTCATCATCATGTTTTTCCGTTACTGGCATCACAACCTAATCAATCGGGATGATATCTTTTGGGCGAAGAATATTCGTAAGATCGTCGTCAACGAGGAAGTAGGTGACACCGGGCGTTATAACTTCGGTCAGAAATGCGTTTTCTGGGCGGCGATTATTTTCCTGGTTCTGCTGCTGGTGAGCGGCGTGATTATCTGGCGTCCTTATTTTGCGCCTGCTTTCTCAATCCCGGTGATCCGATTCGCGTTAATGCTGCATTCATTTGCCGCAGTGGCGTTAATTGTGGTTATCATGGTGCATATCTACGCCGCCCTTTGGGTGAAAGGCACGATTACCGCCATGGTGGAAGGATGGGTTACCAGCGCCTGGGCGAAGAAACATCACCCGCGCTGGTACCGTGAGGTCCGCAAGACAACGGAAAAGAAAGCTGAATGAGTATTCGCATAATCCCGCAAGATGAGCTGGGTTCGAGCGAGAAACGTACGGCGGATATGATTCCGCCGTTATTGTTCCCTCGGCTCAAGAATTTATACAACCGCCGCGCCGAGCGTCTGCGCGAGCTGGCAGAAAATAATCCGCTGGGTGATTACCTGCGCTTTGCTGCGCTTATCGCCCACGCCCAGGAAGTGGTGCTGTACGACCATCCGCTGGAGATGGATCTGACCACGCGCATTAAAGAAGCCAGCGCACAAGGCAAGCCCCCGCTGGATATTCACGTTCTGCCGCGTGATAAGCACTGGCAAAAGCTGCTGATGGCGCTGATTGCTGAGCTGAAACCTGAAATGAGCGGCCCGGCGCTGGCAGTGATTGAGAATCTGGAGAAGGCATCGACTCAGGAGCTGGAAGATATGGCCAGCGCACTGTTTGCCTCTGATTTCTCGTCCGTCAGCAGCGATAAAGCGCCGTTTATCTGGGCTGCGCTGTCGCTCTACTGGGCGCAGATGGCTAATCTGATCCCCGGCAAAGCCCGCGCTGAATACGGCGAACAACGTCAATATTGCCCGGTATGTGGCTCTATGCCGGTGTCCAGCATGGTGCAAATTGGCACCACTCAGGGTCTGCGTTACCTGCATTGCAACCTGTGTGAAACCGAATGGCACGTGGTGCGCGTAAAATGCAGCAACTGCGAGCAGAGCGGCAAACTGCATTACTGGTCGCTGGATGACGAACAGGCCGCGATTAAAGCCGAAAGCTGCGATGACTGTGGCACTTACCTGAAGATTCTTTATCAGGAAAAAGAACCGAAAGTTGAAGCCGTGGCAGATGACCTCGCCTCTCTGGTACTGGACGCGCGAATGGAGCAAGAAGGCTACGCCCGCAGTTCCATCAACCCGTTCCTGTTCCCGGGTGAAGGGGAGTAATCTCTGACGTTTTCCGGGTGGCGCTGGTCGCCCGGATTACAGCTCATAGGGTGTGACGACACCTGCTATTCCCGCAAAATCTCTCGTATTTTGCGAGGCGTTTTCCAGATATGATGTAACAGTTACAGTTATTATAAGTTCAAGTAAAACAGTCTTGTATTAATACCAGAATAAGGGCATCTGGTTTTTATATTCAAGAATAATAAATTTTTTGTCATTCCTTATGCTCCTTACACTGATCATCAACACCAACTACCTCCCCCTTTTGCCTGCCTCCCTTTGCTTTACGCACCGGGAATTGCTGACGTTCCAGATATTGCTCTACCGCTTCGCGTAAAATTGCAGATCGTGAAACCTTACGCCAGCCCCTAAGCTTGTTCAGCCGTTTAATTGCCTCTTCTGATAAATGAAGAAAAACCGTATTCATCGCCATTACCAATACCTTACATATATTACTCATTAATGTATGTGCGAAAATTACGCCGGAAAATTAATTAACGAAAGCGGATTTTTGCATGTTGTTTTGTTTTTGCGAGGCGTTTTCCAGAAATAATAAGTCCGTTGCAGTTGTTTCATTTGTTACTCAAAAATGGTTTAGTTATCGCCCAAAATGAATTATAGGTGCTATGAATATATTATATACAGGGATGTTTATTTTTTGATTGGATCTTTATTTGCATAATCTGAATGGTGTAGCCGAAAAATGTCAGCATCCTAACAGCACCCGGATTTAAGGTGAAATTAATCATCCATCACAGACCGGTCAGTACTGCTACCAACCGGTCTTAACTTGCTCATCGTTATAATTTTGTTGGTAACAGTTCGGGAAACAAGGAATTCCTTCCGGAACACCCCTGACATCATCCGATAGCATTGACGTCAATCATCGGCGCGACGATGAGTTTTTTTAATCGCATCATAGGGTGGCAACGGTCAGCACGATTACGGGTCATAGCAAAACTCCTGAGCAGGTGGCACTACGCCGCTTTCACAGGAGTTCTGAATGCTGGTGCTTTCTGTATGGCATAACCATGCCTCTAACGGTTAAGTGCTTGCAGCACATGTTGCGGATCATTGGCAATCGCTCGCAGCAAAGCCTTTGCAGGCCCGGTCGGTGAACGTCGCCCCTGCTCCCAGTTACGCAACGTGTCTACGCTTACAGAAATAAGATCGGCAAATTTAGATTGTGACAACCCTGAAGCGCGGCGTATTTCTTTGATTTTCATAGCATCAACTTCAAAAGTCCGCGAAGGCTGTCGCGTTCCTTCAATAATTTCATTCATCTGGGCCATGCTGTGAGTCAACCGCTCAAAAAGTGCCTTATCCATTTACCACCTCGTATTTAACAACCGGAGCATTGCTTTTTCCTGGGGAGACAGATCATCTTTAATACCCTTACGATAAATAAGCAGTAATCTGATCTCATAATGTTTAACCTGATGAAAGTAAATAACCCTGACACCAGCACGTTTCCCCTTTCCTCCTGACACCCATCGAACCTTTCTTAACCCACCAGTTTCAGGTATTACCTCACCATAGTCAGGATTCAAGGCCAGGAAAAACTGAAAACGACTGAATTCATCGTCGGTCAGCAGTTTTTGAACATCTTCAGTAAAAATTTCCGTTTCGATGAAGAGCATAATTATACGCCATTGGCTTAGAGTAACAATCCTTTTTGTACGTCATTGACGTACCCTTGAAACCACTAGCTTACTGATAGTGCTCCAGCAAAACCACGTCTCTGCCGGGTTTGTCTTTACATTTGCGAGGCGCTTTCCAGATTTTTCACGCCCGTGAATTTCCCTGTATCCATCCAGTAAAAACGGGTGTATAAAACTGTACATTCATACAGCAAAATGAGTTCTACTATGGCACTGGAAAAAGGAATTGCAGAGTTAGTCGAAGAGTTTATCGCTGCGGGTCGCCCCTCATCGCGTCAACAAAGTATTGCGCAGCGCAGGGAGGGCTATATCGCCAGCGCTGTCCTTGCGGGTGAGACAGAAACGCGGGTAGATATTCAGACTATCGAACTTGAAGCGATGACCTTACGAATAGTGTCACCGCTGAATGCCCCGACATTACTCCCGACGATAATTTATTACTACGGTGGCTGTTTTGTTAGCGGCGGGTTCGCAACTCACGACAACCAGCTGCGCCAGTTAGCCTATTACGGGCAATGTCGGGTTATTGCCGTCCAGTATCGGCTGGCACCGGAACATACTTTCCCCGCCGCCCATGATGATGCGCAACGAGGTGCAGAATTAGTCTGGCAACACGCCGAACGACTCGGCGTTGATAAACAACGGATAACTCTTGCCGGTGACAGTGCGGGCGGACATCTGGCGCTGGTAACAGCTTTGCGATTAAAGCGTGCTGGCGAGTGGCAACCGGCACAACTCATCTTAATTTATCCCATGCTTGATGCGACTGCGCATTTCGAAAGCTACATACGCAATGGTCACGATTACATCATCACACGCGACACTTTACTGAGCGGCTTTGAGATGTACCTGCCAGGCATTGAACGCAGGCATCCTGAAGCCAGCCCTCTTTGGCGCGATGATTTCAATGGCTTGCCACCTGTACATATCATTACCGCTGAATACGACCCACTTTGCGATGAAGGTGAAGCGTTGTATCACCGCATGACAGGGCAAGGAGTGCAATGCACCTGCCAACGCTACCTTGGCGTTATCCACGGATTTTTTCAGTTAGGTGGTATCAGTGAGGCTGCGCGATCGGCGCTACGGGATGTTGCCTGGAGAGCGGGAAGGTAACTCCGGACCAGGGCCCAGAAAAGGTTTTCAGATTGAAAACCTTTTCAGTCAAGTAAAACGCCCCTACTCTTCTTCGTTCCCACCCTCTTCATACGGGCCAAATGGCTTCGCGGGCAGAACGATATACGTGCCTTCAAACACTGCACCCGGCGTCTCGTCGCCAAAGATTTCTACTTGCATCTGCACCCGTGCTTTTCGTCCGCGCGCCAGACGGTCGAGATCGCCGCTTAAGGCACCAAGGTCGGCTACCGCATGAGGTTTGCCGCTAATCGGCTTGCTATAGCGGATATGCGCATCCGCCAGAATAATCGTTCCGCCGAGGTGGCGTTCGCGCAGCATCAGCCAGATAAGCCCCCAACCGGTGAGCGTTGCCAGCGAGAATAAACTCCCGGCAAACAGCGTGTGATGCGGATTCTGATTGCCTGTTTCCGGCATGGTGGTGATAAATTTTTGCCCGGTATATTGCTGAATGCGCACGCCCATTTTTTCACTCAGCGGGATGTGTTCATACCACGCCTGTTGCAGCTGCGCGCACCAGTCGCCGCGATGCAAAATATCATCCAGAGTGGCAACGGGTTTAATCATCAAAAAATGGCGAATCGGCGTGGTGGTTGGCGTGGTGATTTCTCCCTGATTAACAAACCCCAGCTTGGCGAAAAACTCCACCGCGTCTTCGCGGGCGCTACAGGTCACGCGCTTAACACCTTCCTGACGCGCCACAGATTCGAGGGTCATCGCCATCAGCGTTCCTAACCCTTTGTCCTGCACGTCGGGATGAACGGCCATAAAGCGAATGGACGCTTCATTGTCGGCATTAATATACAGTCGGCCTACCGCCACCAGATTACCCTGCTCGTCGACGACCATCTGGTGATGCGCCATCGCATCCCACGCGTCGCGTTCCGAACCTTTCGGTTGATGCAGGGGCTTACGCAACATTTCCCAGCGAAACTGATAGTAACGCTCTAATTCTTCTTCTGTTTGTGGAACCCGAAGGTGATACATAGCGATACTCTCTCTTGTTTCCCGTGACAACCCTGGAAGCTGGCTCATACCTGCAACCAGAATGTCACGGGGCCATCATTGACCAGCGATACCTGCATATCCGCAGCGAAGCGTCCTGTTTGCGTGTTCATCTCTTGCTGACGGCAGCGTTCGACGAAATAGTCATATAACGCCTCTGCGCGATCCGGTGATGCGCCTTTGGAGAAACTTGGGCGCATCCCCCGTTCGGTATCTGCGGCGAGGGTAAACTGGGAAACCACCAGTACACTGCCGCCCGCCTGTTGCACGTTGAGATTCATCTTGCCTTCGGCATCGCTAAAGATGCGGTAGCCGAGCACACGCTCGCACAGACGGTTTGCTTTCTGTTCGTCGTCATCCTTTTCGACACCCAATAACACCAAAAGTCCCGCGCCAATTTCGCCCGTCACTTCTCCCTCCACGGTGACGCTGGCACGGGTTACGCGTTGAATTAATGCAATCATGGTTCGTCGTCTTCTTCTTGTTCAGCAGCTTGTTTTAATTTGCGGTATTCCCCGAGAGTGACAGTAATTTCCGCGCCAAGCAAGACGATACACCATGTCCAGTAGACCCAGACAAAGAGAATGGGGATCACCGCCAGCACGCCGTAAATGAGCTGATATGACGGGAACATGGTGATATAAAGCGCGAAACCTTTCTTTCCTGCTTCGAACAGGAGTGCAGCGACAAACGCGCCGACAATCGCGTCGCGGTTAGGTACGCGGATGGTAGGAACAATGCTGTACAGCAACCAGAAGGAGATCCACGACAACAGCAGCGGAAAAATACGCAGCACGTTGTCGATGACAGTATTGAGATCGCTCGCCCAGCGCAGGGAGAGCAGATAGGAACTGATCGCCAGACTGGCCCCTGCCAGCAGCGGCCCCAGCGTTAAAATCATCCAGTACACGGCAAACGAGTAAATTTTTGGTCGCGCTCGTTTACTGCGCCAGATGGTATTCAACGCGCTATCGATGGAGTACATCAACAATAACGCCGTGACGATCAGCCCGCACGCCCCGACGGCGGTCATTTTGTTGGAATTGGCAACAAATTGTTCGATATACCGCTGAATAACATCGCCAGTAGCAGGCAGAAAGTTGGCAAAAATAAAGTGACGCAACTGAATGCTGACGTCGGAAAACATGGGAAAAGCGGCGAAAAGCGCAAAAACAACGGCAACCAGCGGCACTAATGAGAGCAACGACACATAGGCAAGGTTACCTGCCAGGGTTGTCATGTTGTCCTCATCAATGCGTTGCCAGAGTAGTTTTAGCCAGGCCCATAGTGGACGGGTACGATGCCTGGCTTTGTCCTGAATGGTTTTTAGCATAACACCTTCGCGAAATAGTCCGGGATGGTGGTTTTATCTTTCACCAGAATACTGGTAATGCCTAGTTGATTAGCTCCTTCTATATTATCGGCGTTATCGTCGAAAAAGACCGTATCGCTGGGTGAAAAACCTTCCGCCTGCAAAACATGCTGGTAAATTCGTGCTTCGGGTTTGCGCATCCCCAGATCTTGCGACAGATAGATATGGTCAGCAGCATCACGAATTTCCGGATATTCTTCCGGCCAGAAGGTGGTATGCAGGCGGTTGGTATTGGAAAGCACCACCACGCGATGCCCCTGCTCACGCAGTTTATGCATGATGGCGATCACTTCCGGGCGCAGCGCGACAAACACCGCCTGCCAGCCGTGAGAGAACTGCTCGTAGCTTAGCGGCAGGGCCATCTCATGACACAGCGCCTCTGCGAACGCTTCGTCGCTAATTTCCCCACGCTCATGCTGATGAAACGCCTCGCCCATGTGGAAACTCTTCTTAAGCGTAGCCAGTGGAACACGCGTTAAATCGCTCCAGGCCCCCAGCACACGGTTAAAGTCGATATCAACAATCACATTACCTAAATCAAAGATATAGAGCATTTTTGCCTCCTTTCGCGCCACAAGAAATTAACTGTAGCGGGAAAGGATGGGTTTGGCTATGTGGCAATAAGGGTAATCTTGTGATGCTGATTGCGAAAAAGCAGAGTAATTTCACTGGCTTTTTCGCAATAGATGAATGGTTAAGATTCAGGTGTAAATTGCCAACGAGTTTCGATGACCAGCGGCTTATCTGGTGTCACAAATTCCGGCGTTAGATTTATTGCGTTAGGTGCCTGAGTCAGCGGGTTAATACAGGTGGCATCGGGCTGTTTATCAAATACCACCAGACTGTTTGCAGAAGAGGTCATGGTCATCGCGAGTTTACCAGGCCACAGTAACTTAACCTTCACCCCGTCATAAAAACCAAAACAGTCATCCCAGGGACCGACTTGAGGAGAGATACGATTTCCAGTTGGCAGTTCATCACTACCCGCTTCTTCTTGCCAGTCCGCATCAAAAAGCACCTGCAACGATTCTGTATTTTGCGGAGTCAGCTTTTTCGCAAACCACGGATGCCAGCCTGCGGAGGCCGGGAATGTATCGGCATATGAATGGACTTCCAGTTGCAAAACCAGCGCATCGTTCTCCAGCAAAAAAGTCTGAATCACTTCCCCTTGCCAGGGCCACGGTGAAGCCAGGGGCATACGTAAAGTCAGGGAATCTGCTGTTTTGTCGATGATTTCCCACGTTGAGTAACAAGCCATACCATGCAACGCATGTGGTGGTTTATTGGCGGGTAAAGAATAACATTGCCCACCAGCATTCAGCGTCGCACTCCCCAGTCGCCCTGCCCACGGCACCATTGGGAAACAGCCATACTGAAAAGCTCTGCGCTGCGGCTGCCATTGGCGTAATACTTCAGAACCAAATGCCTTTAACGAGGTTATCCTGGCACCATCATGCGGATAAATCTGCAGGTGAATATTGCCTTTTTCCAGCGTCACTAACTCTCCTACAGGCCCAGGCCATGGCGCGTCAAACGCCTGTTGTAGCGCCAGGTAATGCTCGTTTTTTCGTTCAGTTTTCATGAGATTGTTCCCTGATGTAGCGGTAAGAAGCGGTTTCTTGTTCATCGGTCGGCTCAATCAGCCAGACGCAAACAAAGGAAAGAACTGAGACAGCAAATAAAAACAGAGCGACATACCACGGTTTTCCTCCCCCTAGCGCCAGCAAACTTGAGGCGATAAGGGGGCTTAGTCCGCCAAGAATCGCGGAAAATTGATAAGCAAAAGAAAGGCCGGTATATCGTACTTTGGTACCGAACATGCGGGTGAAAAGTGTTGGCTGCACGGCAAACATCATCGTCGGACCTAAGTTGTAGCCGAGGATCATACTGCACCAGATGATGAGCGTACTTTTGCTATCCAGTAATAAGAAGAAAGGAAACGCGAACAGGACACAAAATCCTGCTCCCGACAAATACAGACTTTTTTGACCTATACGATCTGATAACCATCCAACCAATGGACAACTGAAAATACCGATCGCCGAGGCAATCAACATACCCGTCAGGGGAATATCTCGCGACAATGCTAATTGGCTGGAAATATAGACAATACCAAAGGCGTTAATAATATTAGAGGAGACACTTTCCGCCAGCCTCGCACCCAGTGCCAATAAAATATTTCGTGGATGTTTTTTGAATAATTCAATCAACGGAGGAACGGACTTTTCTTTATTATTCGTCGTTTTTTGCTTTTGAAAATCCAGCGTTTCTTCGGTATGCAGGCGGATAAACAGCCCAACGATCAACATCACCGCAGAAAGCCAAAACGGAATGCGCCATCCCCAGGAGAGAAACTGCTCCGAAGTAAGAAAATGGTTACAGAGAGCAAAAATACCGGTTGCCAGCATAATACCCACAGACGCAGCCGTTTGCGGGAGTGAACCTAAAAATCCGCGTCGGGATTCGGGCGCTGATTCTATGGTCATCAATGCCGCTCCGCCGTACTCGCCACCAAGACCAAAGCCCTGAATCAAACGCAGCACCATTAATACAAGCGGTGCCCAAATGCCAATTTCCTGATACGTCGGAATAAAACCAATCAAAAATGTAGAGCAACCGACAATAGCCAGCGTCCAGATAAGTGTTATTTTTCGCCCGATTTTATCGCCAAAATGACCAAAGACGATGCCACCTAAAGGACGAGTCAGAAAACCAACACCAAAGGTCGCAAAGGAAGCTATAAGACCTATAAAAGGATCGCTGTCTGGATAAAACAGCGGTGCAAATACCAGTCCTGCTGCCGTGCCAAAAATAAAGAAGTCATACCATTCCATTAACGCGCCTGCGAAACTGCCCATAACGACACGTCTCATGGCTTTACCGGAAAGCCCTTCACGCGGTGCGGGTAACTTTTCAGACATAATTTTCCTCTCCTGGTAGGCGAGAAATCTGGGATACGAACCACTAAACGTGGGCAGTTTGAATTAATGCGCATCGGCTTAAACCGATGCGCATTAAATTATTTCTTCAATTCAGCCAGAACCTCTGCGTCCTCAGCATCAACATTTGCACCCAGTGGTTCCCAATTAATCAATACACAGGTCAGGAATCCCAGGAATGGCACGATTGCCAACCAGTAAAACGCTTCAGTTTTCAACGCACCCCACAGCATCGGCCAGAAAATGAGTCCTGCAATTGCCCCTGTGCGCATAATAGCGCGGGCAAATCCGACCCCAGTAGGGCGAATAGCGGGAGGATAAGAGAGTGTGGCAATGGTCATGCCCAGCCCACCAGGACCCGCTGAATGGAAGAAAATAATTGATCCCAATAACCCTAAAGACAGCCAGGGATTAGTCGTTGCCAGTGCGCCTAACGACAGCAATGCTAAGGTCACAACAGCAAATCCATACATCGACTGTCGGCGAGTACCCAGTCGTTGGAGAATAAACGAGCCGATCATCCCACCTGTCACCCCACAAAGGGCATTCACGACGGCAGAACCGGTCAACGCGCCAGTAAGCCCGCCACTTATTATTCCCGCCAACGTAAGAGGAAGATAAACACCTACGGCGTTATATTGCCACGCCTGCATGGTTGCCACGACACAGCCAAGAATGGTGCGTTTGCGGTAACGATCATTAAATAAGATGCCATATCCACCACTGTATTTATTCTCTGCTTTTTCCGAGAATTTCGCTTCTGTTGTACCCGATGCCGCAACGCGAGCCTGAACACCATAACGTTTTCCCAGAATGTCGCACGCTTCCTGGTAACGCCCAACGCGTGCGGCCCACATTGCGGATTCACCAATAAAGAAGTAACGCAAAATCATGAAGATGACTGCAAAAATAGCTCCGATGAATATTCCGTAACGCCACAATTGTTCTTCAGCGATACCAGACAGAAGCAGCGGCAAAAGCACCAAATAAACAACGGTTGTCGAAACATACCAGGCCATTTGCCAGAGGTTGACCGACGTTCCGGTTTTCTTCGACGTTGAACCACGAAGCTCTGCCACGGCATTAGTTGCCAAAGGGAAGTCGATGCCTAAACCAAAGCCCATGATGACGCGGCACACCAGCACCCACCAGATACTGGGAGCAATAGCTACCGCTGCAGCACCGATGGTGCACAGCCCCATGCCAATAATAAATGCCCGCTTTTGCCCAAAGCGGTTTATTACTCGGTTCGCTAATAAACCGCCAATTAACGCGGCGATTAATACTGATGCATTGACGGTTGCAGCAAGACCCGGCGAAATGCCGAATTGAGCGGCAATGTATTTATTACCAAACCCCACCATCGCCGCCTGGTAGGCATCAATCAATATGCCGCCCAAAGCAATAAAAATAACGCCGATACTGGTGTTGATTGCAGAGTTCTTATTAACAATATCAATCACGTCCTGTGGCCGACTAATTGAATAAGTTGCAGTACTGGTGATTTGACTCATCGCAGTGTCCTTTTTAATTGTTGTAGGGTGGCGCTGACGTGACGCAGCGCCAGACAGAGATTTAGAAAATCATTCCGGCGCAAATTGCAGCATGACCTTTATGGAGTCATTTTGCTGCGCGCGTTCGAATGCCGCCGCTGCATCCTCAATGGCAAATAAATCGGTAACCAGTTCACTGGTATCAAACCGCCCATCCGCCAGCCATTCGATAACAGCATCGAAATCTTCAGGGATGTACATGCCAGAGTTGAGCAAGTCACGCTCGAAACGTTGCATCATCGGTAATGGTATTTCACGCGGCCCACTTGGTACGCCCATGCACACGACGGTGCCTCCGGCATATACACGGGTACATGCATCGTTAAGCGTGGCCTGCGCTGCAACGACATCAATCGCCCCCGTAAATCGCACATCTGCGGCCAGCTCACCTGGTGCCCAAACTTCTGCTGCGCCCAGTTTTAACGCCAGCGCGCGTTTGGCAGCGTCAGGTTCAATCACGGTAATCTTACCTGCCCCCATAATGCGCAGTGCCTGCACGATGGATAAGCCTATCGTTCCGGCACCAATCACCAGTACGCTTTCCAGAGAAGCTTTCGGCATTCGGTTAACGCAGTGACGAGCACAAGCCGCCGGTTCGGCAAAGGCCAACACTTTTAGCGGTAAAGAGGCTGGTGCGACATGGCAATTACGCGCAGGAACAATGTGTTGTGAGCGAGCAAAGCCCGGTGCGCGAAAACCAGCAACCTGCGGTGGTTCACAAAGATTAAAACGTCCTGCTTTGCAGGCTCGGCATTCCATGCAAGCCATGATGGGATCGACCACAACATGATCGCCCGGCTGTACATTTTTAACGTCGCTGCCCACTTCCGTAACGCGCGCTGCAATTTCATGACCGGGGACGACAGGCGGTTTGGCAAACGGATGACCGCCTTTCAGAACATGCAGATCCGAACCGCATATCCCGTAGAACACGGGCGCAATCCGTACTTCGTGCGGTTTAAGTTGCTGGTGTGGCACTTCAACATATTGAGTGGTGACTTTCCCAATATCTGAAAATAAAACCTGGGTAATTTTATCCATTGTTATTCTCCAGAATAGATATCCATAGGGGATTAGCGTTGCGCGATACCTTCATCGACAATTTCAGCCAGCCGTTGCAAGCGTGGAACGGAGACATCGCGCAGCATGGTTTGTGGATCTTGTGCACCAACAACCGACGCCCAAACCGCTCGTCCAGCCAGGAAGCCCGACGCACCACCTTTCATGGCAATACTTACTGCACGGCCAAAAATATCGGCATCAACGCCAGAAGAAAGAATTACCCACGGCATCTTCATCTGATCGTTAAGTTGCTGACAGGCGGCAAGTAAGGTTTTTTCATCGCCTTTGCCCCCTAATGGCATCTCGGCTTTGTAAAGATCAGCCTCTGTTCCACCAAGCTCTGCGGCGGCGGCAACAATGGCGCTTTCACGATCAAAGTCCCAACCGCGACGAGGTGGACGCACCACAGGTTCAATAATGCTAACCAGCCCGGCACTACGGCAGCGACGAACAAATTTATCAACCATTGCCAGACGTTCCTCTGCGGGTTCATCTTCACGCCAGAGTACAAGTAATTTCATTGCCTTAGCCCCCATTTCACGGGCTTTATGCGGGTCGACGGACATATCTATTTCAACGCTATCAACCGGGATGCCATTACCTGGGATAAAAAGATCGGCAGCGACAATCAGGCCGCAAGAATTAGCCACAGCGCCCTGCTCGACTATTTGTTCAAGACAAAATTGTTTATCCGCCAGAACGGCAGAAGCATAAGGAGAAAGGATTCGGGTCGCGGCAACTTTAAAATCGGTGAGTACACTGTCGGCGATGGGTTTTGGCTGCCCTGCTGCCGCAAACATCAGGCGCATGGCCTCACGCTGATCGACAGCTAACATGGCGAATCCACCACCTGGGCGGGAGATATCTTTCAGCGTAAATGGGGTGAAGTGGGATGACATAGAAACTCCTGTTAATAGATAAAATTAAAGACCAGCCTGCTGGCGAACCTGATTTAGCAGGGCGCTCCAGTCCTGCCGCCCTTTGCCGTCTTGACTTGCTGCGGCGTAATAACTTTCTGCTGCAATCCCCATATTGAGCGGCGCCCCCGTTTTCCGAGCGACGTCAACTGCAATACGCAGATCTTTCAATGCCAGGTCCACCATGAAGGCGGGAGAAAGATCGCCTTTCAGCACTTTGCCAGGCCAGGTGGTCGTAAAATGTCCTTTCCCTGCTGCCGTACCACTCATCACCTTAATTGCGACATCAAGATTTAATCCCAGTGACTCACATAACACAGCGGCTTCGGAGGACAGCGCATTAAGCGCAATGCTCATATAGTTGTTAATTAGCTTCACGCGGATCCCCATTCCTGGGCCGCCAGCCTCGACCAGCTCATTACCCATGCACATGAGAATCGGGCGTGCACGTGCAATCTGCTCATCAGTGCCACCCGCTAAAATCAGCAATGAGCCATCAATCGCATTCACGGACGTTCTGCCCACGGGAGCGTCCATCATACTGATGCCTTTTTCTTGTAACTCCCGTATTAATGCATCGGTCTGTAAGGGATGAATAGTCGACATATCAATCAATAACGCGTCAGATGAAACAGCCTCACAGACGCCTTTTTCCCCCAACAGAACCTGTCGAACAATGTCACCATTGGGAAGCATAGTGATGATAAATTCAGCGCCTGCTGCCGCTTCCGCTGGGGTTTGTGCCGCAGTGGCCCCCTGCGTAACTAGCGCATCGACGGCCTGTGCATTGACATCAAATACCTGCAATGAATGCCCTTTTTGCAATAGATTGTTAGCCATTGGGCTACCCATCTGCCCCAGCCCGAGAAATGCAATGGTTGCCATGAATACTCTCCTGTCTGACATTGACAAAATAATGACAATTGAAAATTCGTTTTCGTCTGTTTTTGAGCATATTTGTAATTTATGTTCAAAAACACGACACGCATCACTAATTTGATCATTTGTGTCATTTAAATTGAACAAAGACGACAAAATTAAACAGGACAAGACAAATATGACCAGAATTGCATGCGTGGGTATCACAGTTCAGGACAGAATTTATTCTTTGCCCACTCTGCCGGAGGGCGGCGGGAAATATCAGGCAAATCATTATCTTGAGATTGGTGGCGGCCCGGCAGCAACAGCCGCTGTTGCAATCGCAAAGCTTGGTGTGGAGGTTGATTTCATCGGTCGCGTCGGCGATGACAGTTGTGGAAATACCTTACTTGCAGAACTTGAGGGTTGGGGCGTCAATACCGCATTTTGCCGCCGATATCCTAACGCCCGTTCGTCGCAATCAGCGATCCTCGTTGATCAGCATGGCGAACGGATTATCGTTAATTATCCAAGTCCTGATCTCGGTACTGATGCCGAATGGTTAGAAGCGATCGATTTCTCTCGTTATGATCTGATTCTGGCCGATGTTCGCTGGCATAGCGGTACTGAAAAAGCATTCTCGCTAGCGTGCCTTGCGGGTGTGACAACGCTTTTAGACGCCGATATGACACCGCAGGATATATCTCCACTTGTCGCGCTTGCCGATCACGCCGTGTTCTCAACACCAGGGCTGAAACGCATGACTGGCCTGCAGTCACCTGAAGAAGGTTTGTTCCAGGCAACGACACAAACAGCAGGTAAAGTGTATGTTACGCTGGGTTCTGAAGGATCGTTGTGGATTGAAGATGGTCATTTGTGTCAACAGGAGGCATTTTCTGTCAATGTGGTTGATACCACTGGAGCAGGCGATGTTTTTCACGGCGCACTCGCGGTAGCGTTGGCAGAAAAAATGCCAACAAAAGAGGCTATTCGTTTTGCCAGTGCGGTTGCCGCGATGAAATGTACCCAGCCTGGCGGTCGGGCCGGCATTCCTAATCGTGAGCAAACCGAATCATTTTTGTCACTTTATGCGTAAAATGGTAAACATCTACCGAGGAGGGGCAAGGGAGTATTCATGAGTATCATCGAAGTGACAGGTAATCCACGCCATGACCAACTCGTTCATCTAATCGCAGAACGCGGTTATATGAATATTGAAGAACTGGCACAACTGCTGGATGTTTCAACGCAAACCGTGCGCCGGGATATCCGAAAACTCAGTGAGCAGGGCTTGATCACCCGTCATCATGGAGGGGCCGGGCGCGTCTCCAGCGTCATGAATACCGCTTTTGAGCAACGGGAACTTTCGCTCACCGCCGAGAAACGGGCGATCGCTGAGGCAGTCGCCGATTACCTTCCCGAACGCTGTACCGTCTTTATCACCATCGGTACAACCGTAGAAGCCGTTGCCAGGGCATTACTCAACCGGCGTGATTTACGCATTATCACTAACAGCCTACGTGTGGCACAGATCCTTTATAAGAATCAGGATATTGAAGTGATGGTGCCGGGAGGCACTTTACGCGCTCATAACGGCGGGATTATCGGCCCAGGAGCCGTGGATTTTATTGAAGGCTTCCGCGCAGATTATTTAATCACCAGTATAGGTGCCATTGAACATGACGGCACCCTGCTGGAATTTGATGTCAATGAAGCGTTAGTCGCGAGAACGATGATTAAACATGCGCGGAATACATTGTTAGTGGCCGATCATACGAAGTTTGCCGCGTCTGCTGCCGTTTCAATTGGCAATGCACGGAATGTCAGGGCTTTTTTTACTGATGCCCCGCCTCCCAATTCTTTCTGCCAGTTGTTAAGTGAAGAGAATGTTGAACTGGTGGTTGCCGAGCAAGAAGTATCCTGAAATTGAAATTTCGGTTGATACGGTTTTCGTTGGCCGGATTAAGCACATCCGGCCATTAATCAAGCTTCAGCCGCCAGCATCTCTTTCTTACGTTGGCTAATACGCTTAACCAGCATTACGGAAACCACCGCACCACAGAATGCGAAGCAGGCCATAATGCCAAACACAATTTTGTAGCCAATAATCCCCGGATTTAAATCCAGAATGTAGCCATACAGACTGAAGCAGAACATCGCCGGGGCGTAACCAATAAAGCTACCCAACGCCATCGCCGCGCCTGTTTTATTTTCAGCAATTTTTGCTTCGCCGATAGGTGCAAAAAATACGGCTCGCTGTGTAAAGACTATAGCGCCAAAGCCCAGCGTACATGCCATCCCTAAATAAACCGGCATACTTTCGTGCGGCAGCATAATCAACAGTACGAGCGCAGCGGTACTGATGATAAAGGTGTAGCATAGATATTTACTCGGCGATTTCAGGATCTTATCTGAAATCATGCCACCAATCGGTCCACCAATCATTTTCAGACAGTATTGGTTAATGATGCCGTAAGCCCCCACCAGCGCAACGGGCAATAGATAGATGTTTTTCAGGAATGGAATGAAGAATGTCAGGCCACAGTAAACCGCGTAAACGAAGAAGACGTTGAAAGCGATAAGCCAGATAGTTTTGTCTTTCAGCACCGAGGTCATACTGGTGTTTTTCGATGCTCCGTCTTCTTTTTTCACCTCAACGGACGGTGCCTCTTCTTTGTCATTCAGAACAAAGAAAATGATAATGCCTACGGCAATCACAATAAGGGAATAGAACCAGATGCCTGCTTTAAAACCCAATAAGCCACTGCCAAACCAGGTAAATACTGCCAACGCAGAAAATGCCACCACGGTATCGACAATGCCACGCCCTGTTTCGAAGAAGCCAAACAACCGACCTTGTTGTTCGCTATTGCCCAATCGACTTACCGACTTGAGCAAGACCGGCCAGTTCATCATGTCGCAAGTAACGCCAAATAGCGCCCAGACAAAGAGGATGCCCCAATACCCCGGCATTGTCGTCAAATAAACACCCAGTAATCCTGTCGCAATGAGTGAGAATGACATGGTGTATCTGCGCGGTAGTTTATCGGCAAAATAAATAGACAGAAAAAAGCCCACTGTGGTGACAAATGAGTTTACCGACATAGCATTACCAATTTGACCATTGGTCAAATGGAAATATTCCTGCATCGGGATATAAAACGCATCTTTCAGAGACGGTAATTTATAAATTGTACCGCCACACAATGTTAATAGACTAAATAACGCCCATTTCTTTTTCGTGAGCATAACATCCCCTAAGCGATTTTTAAAATCACTGTTTTAAAGGCAATAAGATACCGACCATTCATATGGAATGGTTTTATTAACAGCGTATGAGTTAAAACTTATTAGTTGTTCAGAAGATGGTTTGCCTCTTGTTTGATTTGTTGTAGTACATTACGCACATGATTTATCTGATTAATTGCATCTTCTTTTTCTTTACGTAACCGCGCATCCAATAAATGATTTTCTGGTAGGGGTGTTTCACTCATCTGGCGATAAGGGATCCACGGATTATCATCTTCGTCTTCAAAGCGGAACGCCGGCGCATAGTAATCAACCTCTTCTTCCAGGCCATATGCCGTCACCTGCGGCTCATCATCACCCAGGCAGATAAGGTGCGTTAATAACGCTTTGAACGGCATATCACCCTGACCTGAAATACAGGCTTTATGACCCAGGCCACCCTCTTCTTTAACGATCAAGGCATCTTTGATATGGACCTGGGTAATATGCGGTGCCATCGTTTTTAAAGCGTCGATGGGATGCTCATTTGCATTGATCATGTTCGCAAAATCAAACAGTAAGGAAAGAGATTCCATCTCACTTTCTTTGACCAGCGACACCAGCTCATGGCTTTTTAAATCTTCATGCTGTTCGATCGTAAAAGTCAGGCCGCTGTCCTGATACGTTTCCCGTACATAGGCAATGTCGTTAGCGATGATCGATAATACGTCGCGCAAATTACCTTCATAACGTGGATAAAAACGTACGGACGATGCCCCAGTTTTCAACGCAATGGCGACGGCTTCGTCAATAGATGCCTTATCTGAAGCGCTGGTTTCAATATGAATATCAAGGTTCAGACGGCGGGCTTTATCCCCAAAGGCAGAGAGTTCTTTATCGTCCATATTACCAAGAGAAAAACGCTCGCCATCCAGAACATGGATTTTGACGCCACGTAGATTATTTTCACTTGCGATATCAAGTAAATCAGCAGGCAACACTCTTTCCAGCCGCATATTTAAATGAAAGGCATAAGCATGTAAATAAAGAGGAAGAGTGTCGACACGTTGTAGAATCTTTCTTGCGTTATTTATTGTCACCATAAAACACCTACAGATTAATGATGAGGTCTACGGCCTCAAATCGCCAATATTCAATATCTATCTGGACAATATTGCCTTGCTGGTCGGCGCGATGCTTTTCAATTAAGATCGCTGGCATACCCGCAGAACCGCCAAGATACTTGCTGATATCGCCCGGCATTCTGACGGGTTTGAAAATCAATTTTTTTACTACCGTCTCTTTTTGGTAGCACTTTTCCCAGACTGCAGAAAATGAGTGGTTTTCAAGTTGTTCAATAAAACCCGGAGCAACTTCAGGATTAATATATGTTTCGTGATAGAAAACTTTATGTCCTTCCAGCGCCCCCCAGCCGGTGATGCGATAGAGTTCAGTTGATGGTGTCACTGCAATCAGTGGCGCGAGCGTCTCGGGAATATCGCTGGTACGGTTTTTCTCGGTAAACCCCCAGGAAGGCTCTCGTCCTTGCTCAATTGCGGCCCGCTGAAAGCTCGCTGACAGCTCCGGACTGTAATTAAATCGCGGCTGGGTCACGAACCACCCCTTACGATCCTTACGGAAGATTTTGGATTCTGCCTCGAGGTTCAACAACGCCTGGCGCAGCGTCATACGTTTAATGCCCAGCAGTTCTCCCAGCTCTCTTTCTGAAGGGAGTTTTCCACCCGGCGTGGTGATGCCATCTTTCAACCACCGATCCAGTTTCTCTTTTGCATTTTCTACGGTGGATTGATTCTCCGCCATTGTTTAATCCTTTTGGTTTAAACCAGATGAGGCATCTTACGCTTACGCCAAAAAAGAAAGCAATTAACGGCGTATGACTTTGCAGATAATTGTGACAAAGCTCTCTATTGACGTAATCACAGACTTATAAGGGAGATACTCGCATTGGTGTGCGCTCACGACAGGTAAAAAAAAACCTGCCAGCGATGGCAGGTTTTTTATGACTGAAAAGCGAAATTAATCGTCTTTCGGTGCGCGGTTGGCGCGACGACGATCGTTTTCCGTCAGGTGACGTTTACGAATACGGATAGAGGTCGGAGTCACTTCTACCAGTTCGTCATCATCGATGAACTCCAGAGCTTGTTCCAGAGTCATGCGGATAGGCGGAACCAGAACAACGGCTTCGTCAGTACCGGAAGCACGCATGTTGGTCAGTTTCTTACCGGTCAGGCAGTTTACAGTCAGGTCGTTAGAGCGGCTGTGAATACCGATAATCTGACCTTCGTAAACTTCAGCACCGTGACCGAGGAACAGCTTACCGCGATCCTGCAGACCGAACAGCGCGAACGCTACCGCTTTACCCTGACCGTTAGAGATCAGTACACCGTTCTGACGCTGACCCACTTCGCCCGGACGTACGTCGTCGTAGTGGCTGAAGGTGGAGTACAGCAGACCAGTACCGGAAGTCATGGTCATGAACTCAGAACGGAAGCCAATCAGACCACGGCTTGGGATCACGTAGTCGAGACGTACGCGGCCTTTACCGTCTGGATTCATGTTTTTCAGGTCGCCTTTACGTTCGCCCAGCGCCTGCATCACAGAACCCTGATGCTGTTCTTCAACGTCCAGCGTCACGTTTTCATACGGCTCTTGTTTACGACCGTCGATTTCACGGAAGATTACTTTCGGACGGGATACCGCCAGTTCGAAACCTTCACGACGCATGTTTTCGATAAGAACAGACAGGTGCAGTTCGCCACGACCAGAAACGCGGAACGCATCGGCGTCTTCGGTTTCTTCTACGCGCAGCGCAACGTTGTGTACCAGTTCTTTGTTCAGACGATCCAGGATCTGACGAGACGTTACGAACTTACCTTCTTTACCGCAGAACGGCGAGGTGTTAACGCAGAAGAACATAGAAACGGTCGGCTCATCAACGGAGAGTGCCGGCAGCGCTTCAACGTTTTGCGTGTCGCAAACGGTGTCAGAAATGTTCAGTTCGCCCAGGCCCGTGATCGCAACGATATCGCCAGCTTCAGCCAGATCGGTTTCGATACGTTCCAGACCGAGGTGGCCCAGCACTTTACCGACTTTCGCGTTGCGGGTTTTGCCTTCGCTATCGATGATAGTAACCTGCTGGTTCGGCTTCACTTTACCGCGCTTGATGCGGCCAATGCCGATAACGCCAACATAGCTGTTGTAATCGAGCTGAGAAATCTGCATCTGGAACGGACCGTCAAGGTCAACGTCCGGCGCAGGAACGTGGTCAACAATCGCCTGATACAGCGGGGTCATGTCTTCCGCCATATCTTCGTGGTCCAGACCCGCGATACCGTTCAGCGCAGAAGCGTAAACGATCGGGAAGTCCAGCTGCTCGTCGGTCGCGTCGAGGTTAACGAACAGATCGAATACCTGATCCACAACCCAATCAGGACGCGCGCCAGGGCGGTCAACTTTGTTGATAACAACAATCGGCTTCAGGCCGTAAGCAAACGCTTTTTTGGTTACGAAGCGCGTTTGCGGCATCGGGCCGTCAAATGCGTCAACCACCAGCAGCACTGAGTCTACCATGGACATTACACGTTCAACTTCACCACCGAAGTCGGCGTGCCCCGGGGTATCAACGATGTTGATACGGTAATCATTCCATTTGATAGCGGTGTTTTTCGCGAGGATGGTAATCCCACGCTCTTTCTCCAAATCGTTGGAGTCCATCACGCGCTCTTGGGTTTCGGCACGAGAGTCGAACGTACCGGATTGTTGGAGCAGCTTGTCTACCAGGGTGGTTTTACCATGGTCTACGTGCGCGATGATGGCGATATTACGCAATTTTTCGATCACAACTTTGCCTCAGGCATTAGAAATAGCGCGTTATTGTACACGGATTAATCGCACTACAAAACAGGATCACAAACATCCTCCGCAAACAAGTATTGCAGAGTCCCTTTGTGATCGCTTTCACGGAGCATAAAAAGGGTTATCCAAAGGTCATTGCACCAATATGGTGCTTAATGTTTCCATTGAAGCACTATATTGGTGCAACATTCACATCATGGTGCAGCCCTTTTGCACGATGTTAAGCATGATAACGCCTTTTAGGGGCAATTTAAAAGTTGGCACAGTTTTCGCTTTATCTTTTTTACGGCGACACGGCCAAAATAATTGCAGATTTCGTTACCACGACGACCATGACCAATCCAGGAGAGTTAAAGTATGTCCGCTGAACACGTACTGACGATGCTGAACGAGCACGAAGTGAAGTTTGTTGATTTGCGCTTCACCGACACCAAAGGTAAAGAACAGCACGTCACTATCCCTGCTCATCAGGTGAATGCTGAATTCTTCGAAGAAGGCAAAATGTTTGACGGCTCCTCGATTGGCGGCTGGAAAGGCATTAACGAATCCGACATGGTGCTGATGCCAGACGCATCCACCGCAGTGATTGACCCGTTCTTCGCCGATTCTACCCTGATTATCCGTTGCGACATCCTTGAACCTGGCACCCTGCAAGGCTATGACCGTGACCCGCGCTCTATTGCGAAGCGCGCCGAAGATTACCTGCGTTCCACTGGCATTGCCGACACCGTACTGTTCGGGCCAGAACCTGAATTCTTCCTGTTCGATGACATCCGTTTCGGATCATCTATCTCCGGTTCTCACGTTGCTATCGACGATATCGAAGGCGCATGGAACTCCTCCACCCAATACGAAGGTGGTAACAAAGGTCACCGTCCGGCAGTGAAAGGCGGTTACTTCCCGGTTCCGCCGGTAGACTCTGCTCAGGATATTCGTTCTGAAATGTGTCTGGTGATGGAACAGATGGGTCTGGTGGTTGAAGCCCATCACCACGAAGTAGCGACTGCTGGTCAGAACGAAGTGGCTACCCGCTTCAATACCATGACCAAAAAAGCTGACGAAATTCAGATCTACAAATATGTTGTGCACAACGTAGCGCACCGCTTCGGTAAAACCGCGACCTTTATGCCAAAACCGATGTTCGGTGATAACGGCTCCGGTATGCACTGCCATATGTCGCTGGCTAAAAATGGCGTTAACCTGTTCGCGGGCGACAAATATGCAGGTCTGTCTGAACAGGCGCTGTACTACATTGGCGGCGTCATCAAACACGCGAAAGCGATTAACGCCCTGGCAAACCCGACCACCAACTCTTACAAGCGTCTGGTCCCGGGCTACGAAGCACCGGTAATGCTGGCTTACTCTGCGCGTAACCGTTCTGCGTCTATCCGTATTCCGGTGGTTTCTTCTCCGAAAGCACGTCGTATCGAAGTCCGTTTCCCGGACCCGGCGGCTAACCCGTACCTGTGCTTTGCTGCCCTGCTGATGGCCGGTCTTGACGGTATCAAGAACAAGATCCATCCGGGCGAAGCGATGGACAAAAACCTGTATGACCTGCCGCCGGAAGAAGCGAAAGAGATCCCACAGGTTGCTGGTTCTCTGGAAGAAGCACTGAACGAACTGGATCTGGACCGCGAGTTCCTGAAAGCCGGTGGCGTGTTCACTGATGAAGCGATCGATGCGTACATCGCTCTGCGTCGCGAAGAAGATGACCGCGTGCGTATGACTCCGCATCCGGTAGAGTTTGAGCTGTACTACAGCGTCTAATAGTTGAAGTTGTACTACCCGGCGCAACAACGCCGGGATTTAGTTGCCGTGGAAACTTTCAGCCCATCTCTGCATGGGCTTTTTTCTCCGTCAATTCTCTGATGCTTCGCGCTTTTTATCCGTAAAAAGCTATAATGCACTAAAATGGTGCAACCTGTTCAGGAGACTGCTTTATGGCAACAGGCACGCAGCCCGATGCTGGGCAGATCCTCAACTCGCTGATTAACAGTATTTTGTTAATCGATGACAACCTGGCGATCCATTACGCCAACCCCGCCGCGCAACAACTGCTCGCCCAAAGCTCCCGCAAATTGTTTGGTACACCGTTACCGGAACTGTTGAGCTACTTCTCATTAAATATCGAGCTGATGCAAGAAAGTCTGGAGGCGGGGCAAGGCTTTACCGATAACGAAGTGACGCTGGTCATCGACGGGCGCTCGCATATCCTTTCTGTGACGGCCCAGCGTATGCCGGACGGCATGATCCTGCTGGAGATGGCTCCGATGGATAACCAGCGCCGCTTAAGTCAGGAACAGCTACAGCACGCCCAGCAGGTTGCTGCCCGTGATTTAGTGCGCGGCCTGGCACATGAGATTAAAAATCCGCTTGGCGGTTTACGTGGCGCGGCGCAGCTGCTCAGCAAAGCATTACCTGACCCGTCACTACTCGAATATACCAAAGTGATTATCGAACAGGCGGACCGGCTGCGAAATCTGGTCGACCGTCTGTTGGGACCGCAACTGCCCGGTACGCGCGTTACCGAAAGTATTCATAAAGTGGCTGAACGCGTGGTGACGCTGGTGTCGATGGAACTGCCGGACAACGTGCGGTTGATTCGTGATTACGACCCCAGCCTGCCGGAACTGGCGCACGACCCGGATCAAATTGAGCAAGTGCTCCTGAATATTGTGCGCAATGCGCTACAGGCGCTGGGGCCAGAGGGTGGTGAAATCATTCTGCGTACCCGCACAGCTTTCCAACTGACCTTACACGGCGAGCGTTATCGGCTGGCGGCGCGAATTGATGTGGAAGATAACGGGCCAGGTATTCCGCCTCATTTGCAGGATACGCTGTTTTACCCGATGGTCAGCGGCCGCGAAGGTGGCACCGGGCTTGGCTTATCCATCGCCCGTAATTTGATTGATCAGCATTCAGGCAAAATTGAATTTACCAGTTGGCCAGGTCATACCGAGTTCTCGGTTTACCTGCCTATCAGGAAATAAAGGTGACGTTTATGCAACGAGGGATAGTCTGGGTAGTCGATGACGATAGTTCCATCCGTTGGGTGCTTGAACGTGCGCTCGCTGGAGCGGGTTTAACCTGTACGACATTTGAGAACGGCGCGGAGGTACTGGAGGCGCTGGCGAGCAAAACGCCGGATGTGCTGCTTTCAGATATCCGTATGCCGGGAATGGACGGGCTGGCGCTGCTCAAGCAGATTAAACAGCGCCATCCGATGCTTCCGGTCATCATTATGACCGCACATTCCGATCTGGATGCTGCCGTCAGCGCCTATCAACAAGGGGCATTTGATTATCTGCCCAAACCGTTTGATATCGACGAAGCCGTGGCGCTGGTTGAGCGCGCCATCAGTCATTACCAGGAACAGCAGCAGCCGCGTAATGTTCAGCTTAACGGCCCAACGACCGATATCATCGGTGAAGCGCCAGCCATGCAGGACGTGTTCCGGATTATCGGTCGGCTTTCGCGTTCTTCTATTAGCGTGCTGATTAACGGCGAATCCGGTACCGGTAAAGAACTGGTCGCTCATGCCCTGCATCGCCACAGTCCGCGAGCCAAAGCGCCGTTTATCGCGCTGAATATGGCGGCTATCCCGAAGGATTTGATCGAATCAGAACTGTTTGGTCACGAGAAAGGCGCGTTTACCGGCGCGAATACCATTCGTCAGGGGCGTTTTGAACAGGCCGATGGCGGCACGTTATTTCTCGACGAAATTGGTGATATGCCGCTGGATGTGCAGACGCGTTTGCTGCGCGTGCTGGCAGACGGTCAGTTTTATCGCGTTGGCGGCTATGCGCCGGTGAAAGTAGATGTGCGGATTATCGCTGCCACTCACCAGAATCTTGAACAGCGGGTGCAGGAAGGTAAGTTCCGTGAGGATCTGTTCCACCGCCTGAACGTCATCCGCGTTCATCTGCCGCCGCTGCGCGAACGTCGGGAAGATATTCCCCGTCTGGCGCGCCATTTTTTACAGGTTGCCGCGCGCGAACTGGGCGTAGAAGCGAAGTTGCTGCATCCGGAAACCGAAGCCGCGCTGACGCGTCTGGCATGGCCAGGCAACGTGCGCCAGCTGGAAAACACCTGCCGCTGGCTAACGGTAATGGCTGCCGGACAGGAAGTGTTGATTCAGGATTTGCCTGGCGAACTGTTTGAATCAACGGTTGCGGAGAGTACTTCGCAAATGCAACCGGACAGTTGGGCGACGCTGTTAGCGCAGTGGGCAGACAGGGCGCTGCGTTCCGGTCATCAAAATCTGCTTTCCGAAGCGCAGCCTGAGCTGGAGCGGACGTTACTGACGACCGCGTTGCGACATACGCAAGGGCATAAACAGGAAGCGGCGCGGCTACTCGGCTGGGGACGTAACACTCTGACGCGGAAGTTAAAAGAGCTGGGGATGGAGTGATTCACGGCTTGTGTGTAAAGATTGATTATTGAGCGCAAATTGCTGGTATTTTGCGCTTTACTGTTCCGATAAGTTCAGTATGATCTTGCCCGGAAAACGGGGAGAGTCATTATGCTGGAATCAATAATTAATCTGGTATCGAGTGGCGCAGTTGACAGCCACACACCGCAAACTGCTGTTGCTGCCGTGCTGTGTGCCGCGATGATTGGGCTGTTTAGTTGAGTTTCAGATTGCTGATGAAATGCTCTTTGTTCATGCCGGATGCGGCGTGAACGCCTTATCCGGTCTACAAAAGCAATATTTTCAACAGGTTTTGTAGGCCTGATAAGCGTAGCGCATCAGGCAATCTTGTTCTCAGCACATTGATGGCGCTTTCGTTTTCTACTTTGTAAACGAAGCGCCATTCACTATTTAAATCACCCGTGAGAACTGCTGCATCCGCGCTTTCTGGCGCAGATAGGTATCAAAGCACATGCAAATGTTGCGGATCAGCAAGCGACCTTTCGCCGTCACCTGAATCCCCTTCTCATCCACATCCACCAGCCCATCTTTTGCTAACGGGGCGAGCAGCTTGAGATCTTCGGCAAAGTAATCAGCGAAGAGCAAATCCCACTGTTGCTCAATGGGAGCGTAATCCAGACGGAAGTTGCAGATGAGCGACTTAATCACATCGCGGCGAATACAGTCATCACGCGTTAGCGCAATACCACGCCACAGCGCATTGCCTTGTTCATCCACTTGCTGATAGTACTGCTTCAACTCTTTCTGGTTCTGCGCGTAGCAGTCGCCAATCATGCTGATGGCGGAAACGCCCATCCCCAGCAGATCGGTATCGCCCTGAGTGGTGTAGCCCTGGAAGTTACGATGCAGCACGCCTTCACGCTGGGCCACCGCCAGCTCGTCATCCGGACGGGCAAAGTGATCCATACCGATAAACTGATAGCCCGATTGTGTCAGGAAGGCGATGGTTTCCTGCAGGATATCGAGTTTTTGCTGCGGACTCGGCAGGTCAGCATCTTTGATTTTGCGCTGAGCAGCAAAAATGGTCGGCAGATGCGCGTAGTTAAAGACACTCAGACGATCGGGGTTCAGCTCCGCCACACGTTTCAGGGTAAAGGCGAAACTCTCCGGCGTCTGTTTCGGCAGGCCGTAAATCAGGTCGATGTTGGTGGAGGTAAAGCCAATCTCACGCGCATGGTTAAGCAGTGCAAAGATGAACTCTTCATCCTGCTCGCGGTTAACCAGACGTTGCACTTCTTTGTTGAAGTCCTGCACGCCCATGCTCAGGCGATTAAAGCCTTCGGCGCGTAAATGATCGAGTACATCCAGTTCGATTTCCCGCGGATCGACTTCGATCGAGATCTCCGCATCGGCATTGAACTGGAAGTTTTCGCGCAGCAGCTTCATCAGACGGCTGATTTGCGCTTTATTCAGATACGTCGGCGTTCCGCCGCCCCAGTGCAATTGGCTGACGTGACGCCCGGCGAACAGCGGTGCACGATGGACGATTTCTTGCTCCAGCGCGTCCAGATACTGATCGGCCTTGTGCTGCTGGCGAGTAACTATCTTATTGCAACCGCAGAAGTAACAAAGCTTATGGCAGAACGGAATATGTACGTAGAGAGATAATGGACGCTCAGGATAGCGCGCCACGGCTTGTAAAAACGCCTGTTCGCCGAAGTCTTCTGAAAACTCCAGCGCGGTCGGGTACGAGGTGTATCGTGGCCCGGAATAGTTATATTTCTGGATCAGGGCCAGATCCCAGTCGATTTGCTGTACAGACATGCTCACTCCTTCCGATGGCGTCTCTGGCGGCTACGGCGTACCGGCGGATGCCCGTTTCGAGTCATCAGCCGGTTGCGCAGCCACTTTTGTCGCCGCGACAACCGCTGTAGTTTAACGAATAACCACACCAGATAACATATAACCGGAAGGGTTATCAGCAGAACGGGAAGGCCCACGGCGGCAATCCGTTAGTTGCCCCGCAGCAGACGCATCATGTCTTCTTGCTTCTCGTCTTCTTCCTCTTCTTCGTCATCGTCATAAGAGAGGCCGAGTTTCTGCATCAACTCATCAATACGATCCAGTTTGGCATCCACCCAGGATTGCTCTTCGGCGCTCAGGGTTTCGCCTGCCTCCAGACGTTCCAGCAGCGCATCCAGACGCTCATCCGTTTCCAGTAACTCCAACTCCGCCTGCGGTGAAAGCATAGGTTTCTCACTCTTCGGTTTGTGCTGTTTGGTGACTTTTTCAGTCACGCCCAATGGAATAGGGGTTTTACTGCCAATACGTGGATCTTTCGGTGCGTTCTGGCCTTTGCTGCCTGACGTGGTGTTACCGCCCGCTGCGCGGCTGCCCGGCGCATGACCACGACGTTTTTTCTGACGCTTACGGTCACGAGCTTCCTGATCCAGCTCCTCGCGTGTTTTTCGACGCGCTTTTGCATGACCTTTGCTGCGTGAGTTTGAAGATGATGGTTTCATAATGGTTCGTCTTTTAGCCGTTTTATTCAGTATAGATTTGCGGCGGAATCTAACAGAAAGCAAGCAAAGAAAAAAGGCGACAGATTACTCTGTCGCCTTTTTTCCTGACTCATAACCCTTAACGGGTCTTACAATCCTTGCAGGCCGCCAACACACCCTGTTTTTCCATTAGCCGGAACAATCCGTGTTGATTCCATTTCCGTTTAATTACGTCTCCGGACGTTTGTCTTCCTGACAATCCTCTGTCTTCGCCTCCTGGCGCTCCTGACCCTCATCCTGAGTCATTGTTCCTGTTAGCGTCCTCGCTCTATGGGTGCTACTTTACGCCTTTGCTTTAAACAAACAATCAACCGCCATCAGTATTTGCACATTTTCAGAGTTTTATATAAAAGCAATTAACTGATTTATATAGCTTATTTGACATGCATCGCAGAATTTTCTCTGCTATTTCGCATAAAGACTATCGGCAATGTCTCACAAAGCGTATGGCTTTTACTTACAACGCTCACGCCGAAAAATCCGCCTTTTATTATGGTTCAGGTATAATCGCCGCAAAGCTTTGACTGACGGAGACGACCGCTTTGACTAATTTGAATTATCAACAGACGCATTTTGTGATGAGTGCGCCTGATATTCGCCACCTACCTTCCGATACCGGAATTGAAGTGGCTTTTGCAGGCCGTTCCAACGCAGGTAAATCCAGCGCGTTGAACACGCTGACTAACCAGAAAAGCCTGGCGCGGACCTCAAAAACCCCAGGGCGCACCCAGCTTATCAACCTGTTTGAAGTGGCTGACGGCAAGCGTCTGGTTGACTTGCCTGGGTACGGTTATGCGGAAGTCCCGGAAGAGATGAAGCGCAAATGGCAGCGCGCGCTCGGCGAGTACCTCGAAAAACGTCAGAGCCTGCAAGGTCTGGTGGTGCTAATGGATATTCGCCATCCGCTGAAAGATTTGGATCAACAGATGATTGAGTGGGCGGTAGACAGCAATATCGCCGTGCTGGTGCTGCTGACCAAAGCGGACAAACTGGCAAGCGGCGCACGTAAAGCGCAATTGAATATGGTGCGTGAAGCGGTGCTGGCGTTTAACGGTGATGTGCAGGTTGAAACGTTCTCTTCACTGAAGAAACAAGGCGTGGACAAGCTGCGGCAGAAACTGGATACCTGGTTTAACGAGATGCAGCCTGTAGAAGAAACGCAGGACGGCGAATAATTTTCTTGCCTTAATGCTTGTGCCGGATGTGGCGTATCCGGCCCGTAAATTCAATAGATTACACTTCTACCGTTGGCCTGATAAACAGGGCGCATCAGGCATTACGGATCTTTTCTTTCGCCCAATAAAAAACGCCCCAGTCATTACTGACTGGGGCGGCTAAAATATTCAGCCAAATCCGATTACGTGAAGTAAAAGGTCTGAAAGATAGAACATCTTACCTCTGTACCCTACGCGACTAACTTTACTCTTTTTTGTTCAGTTCAGAAAGCATTTTTTGTAATTTTTTTTCAGTTGTTGCATAGGAATTTCTAATAGCCATCACAAAACGTGACAGCTTATGTTGCTTACTTACGAAAAAAGGGCATGTTCAGGCGAATCTTAGTGCGCCTGATCCCAGTTTTCGCCACTCCCCACTTCCACCAGCAGCGGCACATCCAGACGGGTACAGTTTTCCATCAGTTGATGAATCTGCTTCGCGACGGCATCGACATCATCTTTATGAACTTCAAATACCAGTTCATCGTGTACCTGCATGATCATACGCACACGCGGTTGCTCAGCCTGTAGCCACGCATCAACGGCAATCATCGCCCGTTTGATAATGTCGGCGGCGGTTCCCTGCATTGGCGCGTTAATGGCTGCACGTTCAGCCGCTGCACGACGAGCCCCATTGCTGGATTTGATATCCGGCAGATACAGACGGCGTCCGTCCAGCGTTTCAACGTAGCCCTGCTCTTTCGCCTGAGCACGGGTGCGTTCCATATACTCCAGCACGCCAGGGTAGCGTTCGAAGTAAAGGTCCATGTACTTCTGCGCTTCTTTACGTGGAATGTTCAATTGCCGCGCCAGACCGAAAGCACTCATGCCATAAATCAGACCAAAGTTGATCGCTTTCGCGCTACGGCGTTGCTCGCTGGTTACGGTTTCCAGTGGCAAACCAAACACTTCTGCCGCCGTAGCCCGGTGGATATCTTTTCCTTCCGCGAATGCGGTCAGTAAGCCTTTGTCACGCGAGAGATGCGCCATAATGCGCAGTTCAATCTGCGAGTAGTCCGCCGAGACAATCACATAATCCTCTGGCGCAATAAACGCCTGGCGGATACGACGACCTTCTTCGTTACGCACCGGAATGTTTTGCAGGTTAGGATCGGTTGACGATAAACGTCCCGTTGCAGTTACTGCCTGGTGATAAGAGGTATGCACACGCCCGGTTTTTGGGTTGATCATCAGCGGCAGCTTGTCGGTGTAAGTCGACTTCAGCTTCGCCAGACCACGATACTCCAGAATCACTTTTGGCAACGGATAGTCCAGCGCCAGTTCTTCCAGTACCTCTTCCGACGTTGACGGCGCACCACCCGGCGTTTTTTTCAGCGGTTTAATGCTCTGTTTTTCAAACAGAATGGTTTGCAACTGCTTGGTGGAGGAAAGGTTAAATTCTTCACCTGCAATTTCATGCGCTTTCTTTTCCAGCTCAGCCAGACGAAGAGTGAGCTCTTCAGAATGATTGTGCAGCACTTTCGGATCGATCTTCACACCGTTACGTTCAATGCGTGAAAGCACCGGCACTAGCGGCATTTCGATATTCTCGAAGACGTTCAACGGCCCTTTGTGTTTTTGCAGATCCGGCCACATTTTCAGATGCAACTGCAAGGTGACATCTGCATCTTCGGCGGCGTAACGTCCGGCCTCTTCGAGGGCAATCTGGTTAAAGGTCAGTTGATTTTTGCCTTTACCCGCAATCTCTTCAAAAGTGATGGTTTTGTGCTTCAACCAACGTTCCGCGAGGCTGTCCATATCGTGACGCCCGGCAACGCTATTGAGAATGTAGGACTCCAGCATGGTATCAAACGCAATCCCACGCAGCTCAATGCCGTAATTCGCCAGAATACCGCGATCGTATTTCAGGTTTTGCCCAACCTTCAGCGCCTTTTCATCTTCCAGCAGCGGTTTTAGCAACTCGAGTGCACGCTCGCGAGAGATTTGATCGGGCGCATCAAGATAATCATGAGCAACCGGAATATATGCCGCTACGCCTGGCTCGATAGCAAAAGAAAGCCCGACCAGGTTAGCAGAGATGTTATCAAGGCTGTCGGTTTCGGTATCAAATGCAAATACCGGCGCTTTTTCCAGCTTCGCAATCCACGCTTTCAGTGTTTCTTCATCAAGGATGGTGACGTAGTTGTCATAAGAAATCACCGTTGCCGTCACTTCTGGCGCTTCGTCTGCAACACTGGTTTCCTGCAGCCTGGCTGCGGGTTTCGCCCCTTTAGCCTGTAACCATTTGCCCGCTTCGACATCAGCAGTCCAGCGTTTGAACTCATACTTTTTGAACAGCCCCAACAACTCTTCCGCCGCCGGTTGTTGCACTTCGAGTTGTTCGCAGGTCAGCTCCAGTTCAACGTCGGTTTTAATCGTCGCCAGCTGGTATGAGAGATAAGCAACTTCTTTGTTTTGCTCGAGCTTCGCTGCCATTGTTTTCGCGCCACGGAAGCTCAACCCAGCAATTTTTTCTGGCTCGGCATACAGCGTATCCAGTCCGCCAAGACCTTGCAGCAATGCCTGCGCGGTTTTTTCACCGACGCCCGGTACGCCAGGGATGTTATCGGAGGAGTCACCCATCAGCGCCAGGAAGTCGATGATCAGTTCTGGCGGCACGCCGTACTTATTCACCACCTCTTCCGGGCCGAGGATGGTATTCGTCATGGTATTGATAAGCGTAATATTTGGCGTCACCAGCTGCGCCATATCTTTATCGCCAGTGCTGATCAGCACCGGACGCCCGGCTTTTTCGGCTTCCCGCGCCAGAGTACCGATAACGTCGTCCGCTTCTACGCCAGAAACCGCCAGCAGCGGCAGTCCCATCGCTTTAACCATCGCGTGCAAGGGTTCGATTTGTGCACGCAGATCGTCCGGCATTGGCGGGCGATGTGATTTGTAATGTTCAAACAGTTCATCACGAAAGGTTTTTCCCTTGGCGTCAAAGACCACCGCTGCATGCGTCGGTTTATATTGCATGATCAGACTGCGCAGCATGTTGAGGACACCATACATCGCACCGGTCGGCTCGCCTGCGCTGTTAGTCAGCGGGGGAAACGCGTGATATGCGCGATAAAGATAAGATGAACCATCTACAAGGATAAGTGGATTTTGGGGGATCTGAACCATAATGTCCGTGCCTGTTTATCAGATTATGGGTAAAGGATGCCACAGACAGGATGAAAACATGAGTTTTTCACCGCTTTTCGTGAAAATCTTTTGTAGATCTTCTGGATCGCTCGCAAATCGTCATGTGGATAACTTTGTGCATAAATTATTTACATCGCTTTTAATTTATTATCATGCTTTTTACAGCATGATGTTTGTCTTTGTTTTTCATGAAGTTAAAAATAAGACCATCCCTAGTAATTAAGATAATGGGATTTTTTCTAATGTGGATAGATATGAATTATTTTTCTCCTTAAGGATCATCCGTTATTTGGGTCGTTTTCTGCTAAAATCTGCGCCTTGCGCTTCTTTAGCGCACTGTCTATGGCTAACCTTTTGAATAAATTCATTATGACGAGAATACTCGCTGCGATAACCCTTTTGCTGAGTATTGTATTGACCATTTTGGTCACTATTTTTTGTTCCGTCCCGATCATCATTGCCGGGATTGTAAAACTATTGCTACCTGTGCCAGTCATTTGGCGAAAGGTTTCGCGTTTTTGTGATTTTATGATGTATTGCTGGTGTGAATGTCTGGCGGTATTACTGCATCTGAACCCATACCTGCAATGGGAAGTTCACGGGCTGGAAGGGTTAAGTAAGAAGAACTGGTATCTGCTTATTTGTAACCACCGTAGTTGGGCAGATATTGTCGTACTGTGCGTGCTGTTTCGTAAGCACATTCCGATGAATAAATATTTCCTCAAGCAGCAGCTGGCCTGGGTGCCTTTTCTTGGCCTGGCGTGCTGGGCGCTGGATATGCCGTTTATGAAGCGTTATTCCCGCGCTTATTTATTACGTCATCCGGAGCGACGTGGTAAAGATGTCGAAACCACTCGGCGTTCTTGTGAAAAGTTTCGCCTGCATCCCACCACCATTGTCAATTTCGTTGAAGGCTCCCGTTTCACGCAAGAAAAACATCAGCAAACCCACTCCACTTTTCAAAACTTGTTGCCACCAAAGGCGGCAGGCATTGCGATGGCGCTAAATGTACTGGGTAAACAATTCGATAAACTGCTTAATGTTACGCTGTGTTATCCGGACAATAACCGTCAGCCGTTCTTCGATATGTTAAGCGGTAAACTGACGCGGATTGTCGTACATGTGGATTTACAGCCTATTGCCGATGAGTTACATGGCGACTACATCAATGACAAAAGCTTTAAGCGCCATTTTCAGCAATGGCTGAACTCACTGTGGCAGGAAAAAGACCGGCTTCTGACGTCGTTGATGTCATCACAGCGGCAGGACAAGTAAATTTTGCTCGCCTCTGAATGAGCAGAGGCGAGTGAGTATTTTAATGAACAAAACGTCCGGCACGAGACATAAATTCTTCTTCGCTCATCTCCTGTCCGTTAAAAGCAACTTTACCCGGTGTATAACGCAGTTGCAGCGAGGCGGTATTGTTGTCAATCGTGATTAACTGAAACATCTGACCTAAGGTCATCATCCCGCTGATTTGTTTATCAGCCTGCTTTTGCGCTTTTTCCGCATCCATTCCTTCAGATAAATTAAGCTGTTTTGCGATTTCTGTGGCGACATTAAGCGGTAATTTCACATCAAAATTGAGCGATTTAATATCTTTGTTTGTGGATGATGAAGATTTGGCTGGGTCGGCAATACTGATATCCAGATTGGCATTTAGTTCGCCGAGTGCATTCTTCCATCTTACCGGTTGTTTAATGGTCGGCTCACTTTTTTGTAATAACGGTAAATACTCTTTGAACAATGCAGTATTCACTTCTTGCAGAGCAACTTCATCGTTTGCTAACTCAGGGTGTGCAGCAAGCTGCTTCTGCATCGCAATGTTATACTGGATGATAAATTGGCGCACCGCTGAGGGATCAATAGATTCAGCAATCAATGACCACTCACCACTACCGAGTTGCTGATTCCCTTTTGTTAACTTATCAAGTTCGTAGGTCAGATTGACATTGATATAATCTTTGTCTTTAACGCGATCCAGCCTGGTTTTTGCAACGAAAGCATCGATTTGGGCAACGTCTTCCCCGTGATTGATAATGTTAATCTGATTAAATTTCGACTCGCTTTCACCAACCGGAAATTTCTTTTCTTCTAATCGCGCCAGAGAATCAATGGTAAAACTTTTCGCCGTTACTTTGTTCATTGGTGATAATTGCAGAACAATATCTTCGACTTTGCCTTCAATATCCAGGTTAGACAATGAACTACCATCACCATTAAAAGTAAACTGGCCCTCACCAAAAGAAAACTTTCCATATTTTGCAGGGGCAACATCTAATGTCGTGGAGAATGAGCCACCAAACGCGAATCGCAATGTCGCTTCCACGGGCGATTTATTTTTTGCGGCGATAAATAGCGGTTGTGTCAGTTCATTATTCACTAATTTCACTTTTGCCGCTGCCAGTGCGGGGATGACATTACCACGCATTAACATTGTGATGGGCAACGGACCGTGCTCAACATCCACATCAAATGCAACTTTCTGGCCTGGCTTGATATTGAGATCGGGTGCACCGTTATCAAATGTTATTTGCATTTGAAAATGAGAATTAAAAAAGCCTTTGTCAAAGTTTTTATAACTTAACGTCATATCGTAGGCATGTTCACCTTTCTTTTTAGCATCGCTAAAATCTTTAATAAACTTTTCGACACCAGGCTGAATTTGCGTACCTGTGTACCATGTGCCACCACCCCAGATTACGGCTAACGCAACAATAATACCTGTAGCTGACTTACGTATCATATAAATATTCCCTGATAAAACAGCAAAACTTTAAATATCCGCTTATGCTGAAATAATGTCCAGCGGCAGGACGCATTATCAGAATGTATTTATATTTATTAAATAATAAAAAAGCCCGTGAATATTCACGGGCCTTATGTAATTCACAATGAATTATTTTTTCTCGGACAGATATTTCACAGTATCAGCATACTGCTGAACAAAAACATCCATATTGCTGGTATCCATACCCTGCGGATTCAGCTGATATTTACCGTTAACAAACATCGCCGGAACACCACGCAATTGCACGTCAGCTGCGGCTTTTTCCTGCTGAGCGACCAGAGATTTCACCACGAAGCTGTTCCACGCCGCGTCGTACTCTTCACCTTTAATACCTGCGTTGATAAATACATCGCGGATATCAGATGCTGAACGAATGGTCTGGGTTTTCTGTACGCCTTCAAACAGCGGAACAGTGACTTTGTCTTCCACGCCCAGCGCCATCGCCACAGCCCATGCCTGAGTCAGCTCTTTGCCCAGGTCACCCCCCATGAAGTTGACGTGGTATTTAGTCATCTTCACGCCTTCCGGCAGTTTTTTCTTCACGTTATCAGAAATATGCAGAACTTCTTCAAACTGATAGCAGTGCGGGCAGAAGAAAGAGAAAAACTCCAGCACTTGCGGCGCGCCAGCAACTGGTTTTTCCAGGGTAGTGTACTGTTTACCATCTTCATACTGCGCCGCCGATGCGCTAAACGCTAAAACTAAACCAGCCAGCGCCAGCCAAATCTTTTTCATGATCTACTCTCTCCGATTAATACATAGGTGTTAATTGCAAAGGGGGTTCTTGTAGAACTTTTGCCTGTTCTATAAAAGTCGCCGTCTGTCGCAGCCAGTAATCTTCCCCGGTTAACCACGGGAAATTTTTCGGGAACGCGGGATCAGCCCAACGCCGCATTAGCCAGGCAAGATAATAAACCAAACGCATGGCGCGTAAAGGTTCAATCAGTCCGATTTCAGCGGTGTCGAACTCGCTAAATTCTTCATAAGCTTCAATAATAGTTTCCAGTTGCATCCGCTGCTCGGCTTTATCGCCATTGAGCAACATCCACAAATCCTGAATAGCCGGACCATTACGTGCATCATCCAGATCAACAAACATTGGACCATCGCGCCAGAGAATATTCCCGGCGTGGCAGTCTCCATGTAGCCGCAGAACGGTGAAATCTTCCCGCCAGTGTGCTGTAACGGCGGCGATCAGCTCATCTGTCGCTTTCAGAAATGCCGCTTTCAACCCGGAAGGTATCAGTGTAGCGTCCTCAAACAGCTTGCGAGGCTCAATGAGATATTCATTCAGACCGATGGTCGGGCGATGGATAAAAAGCTGTTTGCGCCCCGTCTGGTGCATACGCCCTAAATAACGCCCAACCGCTTCCATCTGATCGATATTATCAGCTTCGAACTGGCGACCACCGACGCTTGGAAAAACAGCGAAATAAAATCCCTGATGATTCAATAAAGTCTGACCGTTAAAGGCCACAGGTGCTGCGACCGGAACTTCATCATTTACCAACTGCAACGCAAATTGATGTTCTTCGAGGATTTGATCGGGTGTCCAACGTTCAGGACGATAAAATTTGACGACAAAACGTCGACGATCTTCGTCCTGAAATTGATAGACACGGTTTTCATAGCTGTTAAGCGGGGTAAGACCGGAATCCACCCGGATCCCTTGCTCAAACAGAGCATCCATGATGGTATCCGGGTGTAGTGTCTGGAAAGTAAAAGCGCTGTTGTTCATCCCATCATCCGGAAAACATTACGAATGATGAAGGATATCATTTCACGATGATTTTGGTGGCACCGCTTACAAGCTTTTACTCTTTAATTACGCCGCGAGCGCGTAACAGCGCCGTTTTGAAGTCTTCTTCATAATCTTTCTGCAAACCCGGGATCACCGCATCTTTCGCGGAATCACGCATTTTCAGGTGATAGATCAGAATGTCATCCGTCAAATCCGCCAGTTCGCCGTCAAAACCTGACTCTTTCGCCAGTTTCTGCAAAAATTGCAGCAGGTTAAGGTCTGGCTCTTTTTGCCAGGCTGGCTGGAGGAGTTCAATAACTTCATTCAGACGTTTACATTTCATAGTAATGCTCCTTACTCTTGAGACAGACACGTTAGCAGGGTCAATCCCACAATAAAAGAGGCGATATCGGTGAATCTGATGACGACGATAACAGGCGTTGTGCTGGCAGGCGGTAAAGCCAGACGAATGGGCGGCGTAGATAAAGGATTGCTTGAATTAAACGGCAAACCATTATGGCAACATGTAGCTGACGCGCTTATGACGCAGCTCTCTCACGTCGTGGTTAATGCTAATCGTCATCAGGAAATCTATCAGGCAAGCGGTCTGAAAGTGATTGAAGATTCACTGGCGGATTACCCAGGCCCTCTGGCAGGAATGCTTTCAGTAATGCAGCAGGAAGCGGGTGAGTGGTTTTTGTTTTGCCCGTGCGATACGCCTTACATTCCCCATGATTTAGCCGCCCGGCTTAATCATCAGCGCAAAGATGCGCCTGTCGTGTGGGTCCACGACGGTGAACGCGATCACCCGACTATTGCTCTGGTAAACCGCGCAATTGAGCCTTTATTACTGGAATATCTGCAAGCAGGAGAACGCCGGGTTATGGCATTTATGCGTCTGGCTGGCGGTCATGCGGTTGATTTCAGCGATCGTAAAGAGGCATTTATAAACGTGAATACGCCAGAGGAGCTTGCCCGATGGCAGGAAAAACGATGATACCGTTACTCGCCTTTGCCGCGTGGAGTGGTACTGGAAAAACTACACTGCTGAAAAAACTGATCCCGGTATTATGCGCCAGAGGGATCCGTCCGGGACTGATTAAGCATACGCACCATGATATGGATGTTGATAAACCGGGCAAAGATAGCTATGAGTTGCGCAAGGCTGGCGCGGCACAAACCATCGTTGCCAGCCAGCAACGATGGGCCTTGATGACGGAAACACCAGACGAAGAAGAGCTGGATCTACATTTTCTCGCAAGTCGAATGGATACCTCAAAGCTGGATTTGATTCTGGTCGAAGGGTTTAAGCATGAAGAGATCGCAAAGATTGTGCTGTTTCGCGATGGAGCCGGACATCGACCGGAAGAATTAGTGATAGACAGACATGTTATTGCTGTAGCCAGTGATGTGCCGCTTAATCTTGATGTCGCGTTAATGGATATTAATGATGTTGAGGGGCTGGCTGATTTTGTGGTGGAGTGGATGCAAAAGCAGGACGGATAAGCAAAAGTAGGCTGGATAAGACGCGCCAGCGTCGCATCCGGTATTTATTCTGCTCCAGCGCAAAAAGGCCATCCTGACGGATAGCCTTCTGCTTAATTTGATGCCTGGCAGTTCCCTACTCTCGCATGGGGAGACCCCACACTACCATCGGCG
>NZ_JBJQLL010000014.1:0-122675 GCF_046486405.1 Escherichia sp. WS338
GCCAGACCGCAAGGTGTTTTAACAAATCAAAAGGGGTTTTAATAACTGGCTCAAAGCTGAAAGCTTTCCGGAACCCCCAGCCTAGCTGGGGGTTTTCTGTGCACAAAAAAAGCGCGTCGATCAGGACGCGCTTTTTAGTATTTACTTCATATTACTTCAGGTATTCACCCGTACGCAGAGCTTCAATACGTTTATCCAGCGGCGGGTGAGTCATGAACAACTCACTGAGCGATTTCGACTTACCGTTAATACAGAAAGCCATCATGCTGGTTGCTTCTTGCGGTTCATAGCTGGTTTTCAGGCGCTGCAATGCAGCAATCATTTTCTCGCGACCAACCAGTTTTGCTGAACCCGCATCGGCGTGGAATTCACGATGACGCGAGAACCACATGGTGATAATGCTCGCCAGAATACCAAACACCAGTTCCAGAACCGTTGCAACCGCAAAGTAGATCAGCGGGTTGCCGTTGCTCTCTTCACCTTCATCACTATTTCCGCCCATAAAACCCGCGGCAAGCTGCGCCAGAATACGGGAAATAAAGATAACGAAGGTGTTCACCACGCCCTGAATCAGCGTCATGGTGACCATATCACCATTGGCGATGTGGCTGATTTCGTGAGCAATTACCGCCTCGGCTTCATCCGGGCTCATGTTCTGCAGCAAACCGGTGCTGACAGCAACCAGAGAGGCATCACGGCGCGCACCGGTTGCAAAAGCGTTGATGTCCGGCGCATGGTAGATAGCCACTTGCGGCATAGCGATCCCCGCCTGACGAGCCTGGGTTGCTACAGTATTGACCAGCCAACGTTCCCTTTCGTTACGCGGTTGCTCGATCACTTCCCCGCCAACAGATCGTAATGCCATCCATTTGGACATCAGAAGCGAAACGAAGGAACCACCAAAACCGAACAGCAAGGCCATGATCATCAGCCCCTGAACGCTGCTCGACTGTATCCCTGTCAGGCTCAGTACCAGCCCGAAAACGACCATTACGGCCAGGTTCGTTAGCAGGAAGAGCGCGATTCGCATCATAATTTTCTTTTTACCTCAGTTTAACAAAACGCAATATGCGATACCCACATCGTATGGGTTACGCGACTATTTTCAAGTCTGGATAGTGCGTAAGTCACCAGAAAGACACAACTTTACATTTTGTAGCATCTGATTTACGGCATCTTGCCGCTGTTAAAAAATCAGGCACAATTTCTTGTGCCTGATTGATATTACTTGACGGGAGCGGGTTGTTCCGCGGGTCTGGCTTTTTCAAGCTTCGCCAGATCGAGTGCGATATTCACCGTCTCATCCAGATAAGGATCCGGCTCCTGGTAATCTTTCGGTAGATCATCCAGTTTCTTCAACTCCGGTTTACCTTCGCGTTTAAAGCGTTCGTTCAAACGCGCCAGACGCGTCGCATCATCTTCATTATTCTCTTTCTCACGCACAGCGTAATTCAGAGAAACGATATTGCGCTTGTCCTTCATGGCGTTGAAGCGCGCGATATCCTTCATGATGTTCTGGAACTCAGGATCTTTCGCGATACGCGCATTATGTTCCTTCAGCAGCTCCGGTCCAAAGGCCGTTAAATCGCCTGATTTCACATAGGTCGCGGCATCGATGCTATCCCACGGCAGCGCGTTATCTTCGAATTTCTCACCGGTTTCCGTTTCTTCATTACCCGTCGGCATGATGATGTCTGGCGTTACGCCTTTACGTTGCGTACTGCCGCCGTTAACGCGATAGAATTTCTGGATCGTGTACTGCACAGAACCCAGCGCTGGCCATTCAGGACGTAACATCTGATCGTAAATACGGTTCAATGAACGGTATTGCTGAACGGTGCCTTTACCAAACGTCGGTTCACCCACAACCAGCGCACGACCGTAATCCTGCATTGCCGCGGCAAAGATTTCTGAAGCCGAAGCACTGAAACGGTCAACCAGTACCACCAGCGGGCCTTTATAGAAGACCTGTCCGTCGGTATCGCTGTCTTCACGAACTTTACCGTTGTTATCACGGACCTGAACAATCGGGCCGGATGGAATAAACAGACCGGAGAGCGATACCGCTTCGGTCAGCGCCCCACCACCATTGCTACGCAGGTCGATGATGACGCTGCTGACATTCTGTTTTTCCAGTTTCTGCAGTTGCACTTTGACATCGTCTGTCAAACCCACATAGAAGCCCGGAATATCCAGCACGCCGACTTTCTCTTTACCGACGGTCTTCACCGACATTTTAACCGCGCGGTCTTCGAGGCGAATACGTTCACGGGTCAACGTTACAGTACGGGTCTTGGTCCCTTTACCAGCAGGTAAAATTTCCAGACGAACTTTACTGCCCTTCGGCCCTTTAATTAAGGCAACCACATCATCAAGACGCCAGCCAATCACGTCAACCATCGGCTTGCCTGTTTGACCAACACCGACAATTTTGTCACCAACGCTGATAGCTTTACTCTTCGCTGCCGGGCCTCCTGCCACCATCGAATTGATAACGGTGTAGTCATCATCCATTTGCAGCACTGCGCCAATACCTTCCAGCGACAAACTCATTTCAGTGTTGAACTGTTCGGTATTACGCGGGGAAAGATAGTTGGTATGCGGGTCGATTTCACGCGCAAACGCCGTCATTGCCAGCGAGAAAACATCTTCGCTGTTGGTTTGCGCCAGACGACGAATGGCAAATTTGTAGCGGCGAGTCAGGGTTTCACGAATTTCTTTATCCGTTTTTCCTGCCAGCTTCAGGCTTAACTCGTCGAATTTGACTTTACTGTCCCACAGCGCGTTCAACTCAGCCTCGTTTTTCGGCCAGGGCGCTTTGCTGCGGTCAAGGTTATAAGTGTCGTTGCCGGTGAAATCCATCGGCTTTTCCAGTACCGACAAAGCGTACTGGTAACGTTCAAAACGACGCTTTTGCGCCAGATTGTAGAGATCGTAGAAAACGTCGAGTTTGCCTGAACGCAGTTCATCGCCTAACTCGGTTTTCTTTTTCGCGAACTGTTCAACATCGCTTGCCAACAGCACGTTGTGGCTGTAATCGAGCAGATTCAGGTAGCGGTCAAAGATTTTGGCCGAAAATGTCTGATCGAGGTCGAACTGGCGATAATGAGAACGGGTGAAGCGCGACGTTACGCGCTCACTTACCGTCGCATGCTGCGTCTCTTCCTTTAATACCGGAATTTGATCAGCACGCGTGATATCTTCTACAGCGAAGGTCTGGCCTGCTATTGCAAGCAGGCCAGCTAACGCGGTAAGCCTAAAAAACATGTTCATGCCTGGCCCGGCCTCCGTTTCAGAACACCAGGTGTTCTGCGCGCACAATCAAAGACATACCCGAATTCAGCTGGACGCGGACGCCGTCTTTGGTGATTTCTAATACGGTGGCATCCATCGCGTTTTGACCCGCTTTCACCTTCAGGGCTTGTCCGACAGTCAGAGCTGAAATGTCAGAAACCGGGGTGTGCTGTTCTTCGCGAGGTGCTTTTACTGTTTTTGGCGCTTTCTCTACCGGCTTTTGCGCACGAGGTTTACGTTCAGCGCCTTCTTTGCGGCGTGGCGTGGTCGGACGTGGCTTGCGTTCGCGGCGCGGTGCGTCTTCTTTCTCACCAGCAGCTGCGGCAGCTTCGCGTTTTTTCGCTTGCTGTTCAGCACGCTGTGCCTGAACACGCGCTTTCGCTTCTTCAAGCTGCTTGCGAGCATGCTCTACATGTTGCTCGTCCAGCTCACCGCATGGGTTGCCGTCAAGATCGACACGCGTTGCGCCGGGTTTAACACCGTAAAGATAACGCCAGCTCGAAGTGTAGAGACGTAAAGCGGATCGCAATTGCGTTTTGCTCAGGTTCATTTCCCCGGCAACACGATCGACCAAATCCTGAAAAATACCGATTTTCAGCGGACGCGCTTCACCTTCCGCACTGAAACAGTGGGGAAAACGTTCGGCCAGAAACGCGATTACTTCTTTACTGCTATTCAACTTAGGTTGATTTTCCATGAAATTTCCTGATTACAACGGACGTAGCCAACAAGCGCAGGCATGAACAGGCGTCATTATAATGACGCTATCAGTAAATGCTACGTTATCCGTTGATTATCCTGCGACGCTCGCAAAGAATTTTTTGTAATCCGTCGTTGCAAGCACTTTTTCAAGCTGTGCCACAAGCTGACGTAAGCCTTGCTCGTCCTCGTCTGTAAAGCGACCGAAGACGGTACTATCGATGTCGAGAACACCAATAATCTGATTTTTCACCACCAGCGGCAGAACAATTTCAGAATTACTCGCCGCATCACAGGCAATATGCCCGTCAAACACATGAACATCCTCGATACGCTGCACTTGATTGCGGGCAACCGCAGTGCCGCACACGCCGCGCCCGACGGGTATCCGGACACAGGCAATTTTGCCCTGAAATGGTCCGAGTACCAGTGTATCGTCCTCAAGCAAATAAAAACCTGCCCAGTTTACGTCAGTGAGACGCTCATATAACAACGCACTGGTGTTCGCAAGCGTTGCCAGAAAACTGGTTTCTCCTGCCATCAGCGCGTTAAAGTCGCGATTTAAATCCGCGTAAAATTCTATTTTGTTCATTATGTAATCACTTGGTTGTCTTACCAGGAACTGCCAGCCTATTAAAATAAGCATTAAATGCGTTAATGCTCAAGATCATTCCAATCATGGGTTAAGATTAATGTTAATTCTTATTACATTTGGCACGTCATGGCTCTTAACACACCACAAATTACGCCGACAAAAAAGATAACAGTGAGGGCTATCGGTGAGGAACTGCCGCGTGGTGATTACCAACGTTGCCCGCAATGTGACATGCTGTTTAGCCTGCCCGAGATAAATTCTCATCAAAGTGCCTATTGTCCGCGCTGTCAGGCAAAAATTCGTGACGGGCGCGACTGGTCGCTAACGCGCCTGGCGGCAATGGCCTTCACCATGCTGTTGCTGATGCCGTTTGCCTGGGGCGAACCGCTGTTGCATATCTGGCTGTTAGGCATTCGTATTGACGCCAACGTCATGCAAGGCATCTGGCAAATGACCAAACAGGGCGATGCGATAACGGGATCAATGGTCTTTTTTTGCGTTATTGGTGCCCCCCTCATTCTGGTGACCTCCATAGCTTATTTATGGTTTGGTAACCGACTGGGAATGAATCTACGCCCGGTACTGCTGATGCTTGAGCGACTTAAAGAGTGGGTAATGCTGGATATCTACCTGGTCGGCATTGGCGTTGCTTCTATAAAGGTACAAGATTATGCCCATATCCAGGCGGGTGTCGGCTTGTTCTCTTTTGTGGCGTTGGTGATTTTAACGACGGTGACGTTGTCACATCTCAATGTCGAAGAACTGTGGGAGCGATTTTATCCACAGCGCCCCACTACGCGTAGAGACGAGAAACTCCGTGTCTGTCTTGGGTGCCATTTTACCGGCTATCCTGATCAGCGTGGTCGCTGCCCGCGTTGCCATATCCCGCTACGCCTGCGTCGCCGTCATAGTCTGCAAAAATGCTGGGCGGCGCTGTTAGCGTCAATCGTTTTGTTGTTACCTGCCAACCTGTTGCCTATTTCTATCATTTATCTGAATGGTGGCCGGCAGGAAGATACGATTCTTTCCGGGATTATGTCGCTGGCAAGTAGCAACATTGCCGTTGCGGGAATCGTGTTTATCGCCAGTATTCTGGTACCGTTTACTAAAGTGATCGTCATGTTCACTTTACTGTTGAGTATTCATTTTAAATGCCAGCAAGGTTTACGCACACGCATTCTGTTACTGCGGATGGTGACCTGGATTGGTCGCTGGTCGATGCTCGACCTGTTTGTCATATCTTTAACCATGTCGCTGATTAATCGCGATCAGATCCTCGCTTTTACTATGGGACCGGCTGCGTTTTATTTCGGCGCAGCGGTAATTTTGACTATTCTTGCTGTGGAATGGCTGGACAGCCGCTTACTTTGGGATGCACATGAGTCAGGAAACGCCCGCTTCGACGACTGAAGCGCAGATTAAAAATAAACGCCGTATCTCACCTTTCTGGCTGCTGCCGTTCATCGCGCTAATGATTGCCGGTTGGCTGATTTGGGATAGTTATCAGGACCGGGGTAATACCGTCACCATCGACTTTATGTCGGCGGATGGTATTGTCCCGGGCCGCACCCCTGTTCGTTATCAGGGCGTTGAAGTCGGAACTGTGCAGGATATCAGCCTGAGCGACGATCTTCGTAAGATTGAAGTCAAGGTCAGCATCAAGTCTGATATGAAAGATGCGCTGCGCGAAGAGACACAGTTCTGGCTGGTGACGCCAAAGGCCTCACTGGCAGGTGTCTCCGGGCTGGATGCCCTCGTCGGTGGTAACTATATCGGCATGATGCCAGGTAAAGGTAAAGAGCAGGATCACTTTGTCGCACTCGATACCCAACCGAAGTATCGGCTGGATAATGGCGATCTGATGATCCACCTGCAAGCCCCCGATCTCGGTTCACTGAACAGCGGTTCATTGGTCTATTTCCGTAAGATCCCGGTGGGTAAAGTCTACGACTATGCCATCAATCCCAATAAGCAAGGCGTGGTGATTGATGTCCTGATCGAGCGGCGTTTTACCGACCTGGTGAAAAAAGGTAGCCGTTTCTGGAACGTTTCCGGCGTTGATGCCAACGTCAGTATCAGTGGCGCGAAGGTGAAACTGGAAAGTCTGGCGGCACTGGTTAACGGTGCGATTGCCTTCGATTCACCTGAAGAGTCGAAACCTGCCGAGGCGGAAGATACCTTTGGTCTGTATGAAGATCTCGCCCACAGCCAGCGTGGCGTAATAATAAAACTGGAACTGCCGAGTGGGGCCGGATTAACCGCCGACTCGACGCCGTTAATGTATCAGGGGCTGGAAGTCGGACAGCTGACTAAACTGGATTTAAATCCTGGTGGTAAAGTCACCGGAGAAATGACCGTTGATCCCAGCGTCGTTACGCTGTTACGGGAAAATACCCGCATCGAATTACGTAATCCGAAATTATCCCTTAGCGATGCCAATCTCAGCGCCCTGCTGACCGGAAAAACCTTTGAGTTGGTGCCCGGCGATGGTGAGCCACGCAAAGAGTTCGTTGTTGTGCCAGGCGAAAAAGCCCTGCTACAAGAGCCGGATGTTCTGACACTGACCCTGACAGCACCAGAAAGTTACGGTATTGATGCTGGTCAGCCGCTCATTCTCCACGGTGTGCAAGTAGGCCAGGTTATTGATCGTAAACTCACCAGCAAAGGCGTTACCTTTACCGTCGCCATCGAGCCTCAGCATCGCGAACTGGTAAAAGGCGATAGCAAATTTGTCGTCAACAGCCGTGTCGACGTGAAGGTGGGGCTGGATGGCGTTGAGTTTCTCGGTGCCAGCGCCTCAGAATGGATTAACGGCGGGATACGTATTCTGCCGGGCGATAAAGGCGAGATGAAAGCCAGCTATCCACTGTATGCCAATCTGGAAAAAGCGCTGGAGAACAGCCTTAGCGATTTACCCACCACAACCGTAAGTTTGAGTGCAGAGACGCTGCCGGATGTGCAGGCAGGATCGGTAGTGCTGTACCGTAAATTTGAAGTTGGTGAAGTTATTACTGTGCGTCCGCGAGCTAACGCGTTTGATATCGATCTGCATATTAAGCCGGAGTATCGCAACCTTCTGACCAGCAACAGCGTGTTCTGGGCAGAAGGTGGGGCGAAAGTTCAGCTAAATGGTAGTGGTCTGACCGTACAGGCATCCCCGCTCTCCAGAGCATTAAAGGGGGCTATTAGCTTCGATAACCTCAGCGGTGCCAGCGCCAGTCAGCGTAAAGGCGACAAGCGTATTCTGTATGCTTCCGAAACAGCGGCCCGTGCGGTTGGCGGGCAAATTACGCTTCACGCTTTCGATGCCGGAAAACTGGCGGTCGGGATGCCAATTCGCTATCTCGGTATTGATATCGGGCAAATCCAGACGCTGGATCTGATTACCGCGCGCAATGAAGTACAGGCAAAGGCGGTACTTTACCCGGAATATGTCCAGACCTTTGCACGCGGTGGTACACGCTTCTCAGTGGTCACACCGCAAATTTCGGCAGCTGGCGTTGAGCATCTTGATACTATCCTCCAGCCGTATATCAACGTCGAACCAGGCCGGGGCAATCCTCGGCGCGACTTTGAATTACAAGAGGCTACCATAACTGATTCGCGTTACCTGGATGGCTTAAGCATTATTGTTGAAGCGCCGGAAGCCGGTTCGTTAGGCATCGGTACGCCTGTGCTGTTCCGTGGTCTGGAAGTCGGTACGGTTACCGGAATGACGCTGGGGACATTGTCAGATCGCGTGATGATTGCGATGCGCATCAGTAAACGCTATCAACACCTGGTGCGTAACAATTCCGTCTTCTGGTTGGCATCGGGTTACAGTCTGGACTTTGGTCTGACGGGCGGCGTAGTGAAAACCGGCACCTTTAACCAGTTTATCCGTGGCGGCATCGCCTTCGCCACGCCTCCAGGTACGCCACTGGCACCGAAAGCCCAGGAAGGCAAGCACTTCCTGTTGCAGGAAAGTGAACCGAAAGAGTGGCGTGAATGGGGTACTGCGCTTCCCAAATAATGCCCACTGCTCCGGCGTGCCTGCGCCGGAGCGTTTATGCTAAACTGCGCGCCTGTTTTTTTGCCAGTGGTATATGCTCGTGGCCCAACACACCGTTTATTTCCCGGACGCCTTTCTGACGCAAATGCGCGAAGCGATGCCTTCGACGCTCTCTTTTGATGATTTTCTTGCCGCCTGTCAGCGCCCGTTGCGCCGCAGCATTCGCGTTAATACGCTGAAAATCTCCGTTGCTGATTTCCTGCAATTAACCGCTCCTTATGGCTGGACGCTTACGCCAATTCCGTGGTGTGAAGAAGGTTTCTGGATTGAACGCGACAATGAAGATGCATTGCCATTGGGTAGTACCGCCGAGCATTTAAGTGGCCTGTTTTATATTCAGGAAGCCAGTTCAATGTTGCCTGTTGCCGCCTTGTTTGCTGACGGTAATGCACCACAGCGGGTGATGGATGTCGCTGCCGCGCCTGGCTCCAAAACGACGCAAATTGCCGCGCGGATGAATAACGAAGGGGCAATCCTTGCCAATGAGTTTTCCGCCAGTCGGGTAAAAGTGTTACATGCCAATATCAGCCGCTGTGGCATCAGTAATGTTGCGCTCACACATTTTGATGGCCGCGTGTTTGGTGCGGCAGTGCCAGAAATGTTTGATGCCATTTTGCTGGACGCTCCCTGCTCCGGCGAAGGCGTGGTGCGTAAAGATCCCGATGCGCTAAAAAACTGGTCACCAGAAAGCAATCAGGAAATCGCAGCTACCCAACGGGAACTGATCGACAGCGCCTTTCATGCATTACGCCCTGGCGGTACGCTGGTTTACTCGACCTGTACCTTAAACCAGGAAGAAAACGAAGCCGTTTGCCGGTGGCTGAAAGAGACTTACCCCGACGCAGTAGAGTTTTTACCGCTTGGCGATCTCTTCCCTGGTGCAAACAAGGCGCTGACCGAGGAAGGCTTTTTGCATGTTTTCCCACAAATTTACGACTGCGAAGGCTTCTTCGTTGCTCGTCTGCGTAAAACTCAGGCGATTCCCGCCTTACCCGCCCCAAAATACAAAGTGGGCAATTTTCCGTTTAGCCCGGTGAAAGATCGCGAAGCCGGACAAATTCGTCAGGCGGCTGCAGGTGTTGGCTTAAACTGGGATGAAAACCTGCGACTCTGGCAGCGCGACAAAGAAGTGTGGTTGTTTCCGGTAGACATTGAAGCCCTGATCGGTAAAGTCCGATTTTCTCGCCTGGGGATTAAACTTGCCGAAACGCACAACAAAGGTTATCGCTGGCAGCATGAAGCGGTTATTGCCCTTGCCTCCCCCGACAATGTGAACGCTTTTGAACTGACACCGCAGGAAGCGGAAGAGTGGTATCGCGGGCGCGATGTTTACCCGCAAGCCGCGCCAGTAGCGGATGATGTATTGGTTACTTTCCAGCATCAGCCGATTGGTTTAGCCAAACGAATTGGTTCGCGACTGAAAAACAGCTACCCGCGTGAACTGGTGCGAGACGGGAAACTTTTTACCGGTAACGCCTGACAGCGCACAAAAAAAGCGCACTTTTTGACTGGCACATTCGGCTGCCTCAACTAGGCTGAAAAATGGTGCGATCGGACTGGTCGTACCACAATCGGCAGCTAAATGGAGAGCACGAAGATGAAAACCAGTGTGCGCATAGGCGCTTTTGAAATCGACGACGGCGAATTACACGGCGAATCGCCGGGTGATCGAACGTTAACCATTCCTTGTAAATCAGACCCCGATTTATGTATGCAACTGGATGCCTGGGATGCTGAAACCAGTATCCCTGCCCTGCTAAATGGCGAACACTCTGTCCTTTACCGTACCCGTTACGATCAACAATCTGATGCCTGGATTATGCGTCTTGCCTGATCCAAAAAGAACCCGTCGGCATGGCGGGTTATTTGTCCTGGTTATTCCCCCGTTGTAAAATCTCTCCTAAACTTAACGGTACGGCACCACACTTCGGGGATGAAATGTTCGCGCTGGTACTTTTTGTTTGCTACCTGGATGGCGGTTGTGAAGATATTGTTGTGGATATCTACAACACGGAACAGCAGTGTCTCTATTCTATGAGCGATCAACGGATCCGTCATGGCGGTTGTTTTCCGATTGAGGATTTTATAGATGGTTTCTGGCGACCTGCACAGGAGTACGGTGATTTTTAATTATTGCAATTGCACAAGAGTCAGTTCTCCCCCAAAGACAGCACCGGTATCAATATAATGCAGGTTGCCAATATCCACGCGATGGCGCAAAGGTGTATGACCAAACCAGAAATGATCAGCACCTGCAATTCCCTGCCCTTTTTGGTGTTCACCTAATCGCGAGCGGCTCCACAAGATCTGATGCAAATCGACGTCCTTTTGCCATTCATAAACATCATCTGGATAATCGGCATGAGCAATAACATGTTTGCCGGTGCGACTGTGTACTTCAAGAATAAAGGGCAAATGCTGACATTTTTCCAGCGCCGTTTTCGCTTGTTTCTGGTGATTATCTGCCAGCGCAATAAACCAGTCGCCGCCATTCATCAACCATAAAGACATCTGCCGGGATGCCAGCGCATCCATCGCCATCTGTTCATGATTGCCTCTTACCGCACGAACCCAATGTTGTTCCAGTAACTGCAGGCAACGTAAACTTTGCGGCCCACGATCGATAACGTCTCCCACTGAGATAAGTAAATCTCGCCACGGATCAAAACGACAATGCCATAATTTGCGGCGCAACTGCTCAAGACAACCGTGTATATCGCCTGAAAGCCAGATATGTCGCCATTGATGACCCGCAATTCTCTGATAAACGGGCGCAGGCTGTTTCATCAATATTTTCCTCCCGCGCTAAAGATCACATAATCTTAACAAGAATGTTAAAAAACGCTGGACTCAGACAGTAGAGTGTGTGTTATGGTTGACTATAAAGTCAGCGAAGGGAATGCTTCTGGCTTTTAACAGATAAAAAGAGACCGAACACGATTCCTGTATTCGGTCCAGGGAAATGGCTCTTGGGAGAGAGCCGTGCGCTAAAAGTTGGCATTAATGCAGGCTTAGTTGCCTTGCTCTTTAAGAATAGATGACGACGCCAGGTTTTCCAGTTTGCGTGCAAAATGGTCAATAAAAAGCGTGGTGGTCATCAGCTTAAATGTTAAAAACCGCCCGTTCTGGTGAAAGAACTGAGGCGGTTTTTTATTGGAAATCAAAAGGCTATTTTAGGTAATTAACAGAGTTTTTCAGCTCGCTCTATAAACGGTGCCAGACTCATTTTTTCGCCGGGATTGTTAGGATCATCAATCTGAATCACCGAAATGGGTTGGGCTTTAGTCTTCCCACTGGCAACTTCCTTTTGTGCGATATCGTTTAAAGGATACTGCACGAGGGTACTTGGGTTGATGACATACAAAGCATTACCCGGTCGGCAAGTCAGCATCACCTCTTCGCGATTAAACGCCCATTTGTCTTTACCCACTTCAAAACGGCTGACGGTAATCACCTGCGGTGCCGCCAGCGCCGCTGCAGAACTGGTGAGTAACAGAAACGCCAGAATACTTTTTTTCATCATTTTCGTAATCCATCAAAAAGGTTCGAGAGTCGCAAGCAGGCTGATGATCACCAGCACTACCGCACCTATCGCCCATTCGAGTTTAGTCATCCACACAAACCAGGGAGCCGCACGATCTTCATCCTGCCTCATGCGCGGTACAAGAACATAACGATTAGCCAGCGCGATGACCACCATAATCATCACCAGGATGGCTTTGAGCATTAAGAGTTGGCCCCAGTAAGTCGTAAGCGTGGGGGGAAATCCGGTAATCAACAATGCATTAAGCACGCCGCTTGCCAGTACGCCGATCACCGCAAAATGCCCGCACCAGGAAAAACGCATCAGCGCCTGAATAGCCTGGTGTCGCCAACGGCCTTTGATGAGTTGCATACACCAGAGCACCGGCAGTAATCCCCCAAACCACGCCGCCGCACAGATCAGGTGAATTGCGTGATTAGTCTGATGGATTTTCGCCGTTACCCCTTCATTCAGCGTCGCATGCCCGACTCCCGCCAGCAGAATAAATTGCGCGGTAGTGAGCATAAATAGCAAACGTGGCATATTCTGCGGTTGCATAAGGGCAACGATCAACGTTACGAGGGCGAGAACAATTTGCCATAACCAGATGCCACCAAACTGCGTTTGCAAAACAGCCAGCCAAATGTTTGGCGAAAATACATCTGACCATCCCGTTCCCATCAACCCGCCCTGAACGGCGAGCATTGCAGTGGCACTGATCAAACTCCAGACGGCAGCGTGCTGTTGTAAACGCAGAAAACGCTTCGTCAGCAAGCGACGAATCGTTAAGGGGGCCAGCCAGGCACCGTACATTGCGAAGCCAAAAACCAGCATCAACGAGGTGAAATGGATAAATCGCAGCGCGATCCAGGTAAACGCCAGCATGATTTATTTCACGCTAAAGGTGTAGTGTCCTTTCGTTTTATGCCCGTCCACCGAAACAACATGCCAGTCAACGGTGTAGGTTCCGGGTTTCAGCGAATCGGCCAGTGGAACAATCAGTTGCTTTTGGTCCTGCTCATTTCGCTTCGCCGGTAATGTTTTAATATTTTCGTTTTTTGGCCCCGTGATTTTTGCACCACTGAATCCTGTTTCAACGCCTTCCGAGAAGTTTAAAGTGATTGCCTGCGGGGCAGCTGTCACTTGCGCATTTGCTGCAGGATACTGATGCGTTAAATGCGCATGTGCCCAGACGGAAGGTGTCACCAACGAAGTGGTCAGGATTGCCAGCGCGTAGCGAAGGGAGCGTGCAGTTGAAGCCATATTATCTATTCCTTTTTGTAATAACTTTTTTACAGAGCATAACCTTGTCTAATGTCTGAGTCGAGGATCATCAATTCCGGCTTGCCATCCAGGCTCACTCTTAGTAACTTTTGCCCGCGAATGATGAGGAGATTAAGAATGCTGAAGAATCTGGCTAAACTGGATCAAACAGAAATGGATAAAGTGAATGTCGATTTGGCGGCGGCCGGGGTGGCATTTAAAGAACGCTACAATATGCCGGTGATCGCTGAAGCGGTTGAACGTGAACAGCCTGAACATTTGCGCAACTGGTTTCGCGAGCGGCTTATCGCCCACCGTTTGGCTTCGGTCAATCTGTCACGTTTACCTTACGAGCCCAAACTTAAATAAAACTTATACAGAGTTACACTTTCTTACATAACGCCTGCTAAATTATGAGTATTTTCTAAACCGCACCCATAATTTGCAGTCATTTTGAAAAGGAAGTCATTATGTCGTTCTGGAAAGTTGCAGCAGCGCAATATGAGCCTCGTAAAACCTCACTGACCGAACAGGTAGCTCATCATCTGGAGTTTGTGAGTGCCGCCGCCAGGCAACAATGTCAGCTATTAGTTTTTCCATCGCTTTCTTTACTGGGGTGTGATTATTCGCGACGTGCCCTTCCTGCCCCACCCGATCTCTCGCTGTTAGACCCGCTTTGTTATGCTGCAACGACCTGGCGAATGACCATCATTGCCGGCCTTCCCGTTGAATATAACGATCGCTTTATTCGTGGAATTGCGGTGTTCGCACCGTGGCGAAAAACACCAGGGATCTACCATCAGAGTCATGGTGCATGTCTGGGCCGTCGTTCCAGAACCATCACGGTGGTCGATGAACAACCGGAAGGTATGGATATGGACCCGACCTGTTCACTGTTTACGACAGGGCAATGTCTGGGGGAACCCGACCTACTGGCATCTACCCGCCGCTTACAATTTTTTTCACATCAGTACTCAATTGCCGTGCTGATGGCAAATGCCCGTGGTAACAGTGCACTATGGGATGAACATGGTCGTCTCATCGTTCGCGCCGATCGTGGTTCATTATTGTTAGTCGGTCAGCGTTCATCACAGGGTTGGCAAGGCGATATCATTCCATTACGCTAGGCTTTTTCGGCCTGGAGCATGCCATGTTGCGCATTATCGATACAGAAACCTGCGGTTTGCAGGGAGGGATCGTTGAGATTGCCTCTGTTGATGTCATTGACGGAAAAATCGTCAACCCCATGAGCCACCTGGTGCGCCCCGATCGTCCTATTAGTCCACAAGCGATGGCGATTCATCGCATCACCGAAGCCATGGTCGCCGATAAACCGTGGATTGAAGATGTGATCCCACACTATTACGGTAGTGAATGGTATGTCGCGCACAACGCCAGCTTTGACCGCCGCGTACTGCCTGAGATGCCCGGTGAGTGGATTTGCACTATGAAACTGGCCCGTCGTTTGTGGCCAGGGATCAAGTACAGCAATATGGCGTTATATAAAACACGGAAGCTCAATGTACAGACGCCGCCGGGCCTGCATCATCACCGCGCGTTGTATGACTGTTATATCACCGCTGCGTTGCTTATCGATATTATGAACACCTCCGGCTGGACGGCAGAACAGATGGCCGATATCACCGGACGTCCGTCGTTGATGACGACCTTCACCTTTGGCAAATACCGTGGCAAAGCGGTTTCCGACGTTGCCGAACGCGATCCGGGCTATCTGCGCTGGTTGTTTAATAACCTGGACAGCATGAGCCCGGAGCTGCGTTTAACACTGAAACATTATCTGGAAAATACTTAATCCTCAGGCGTAGCGGGTAATGTTCCCTGCGCCAGCGCGACCAGAAAAGCATATTCCATCGCTACGCCTTCGTACGATTTAAAGCGACCAGATTTACCGCCATGACCTGAGTCCATGTCGGTACAGAGCAATAAAAGATGGTCATCGGTTTTCAGCTCGCGCAATTTAGCGACCCATTTTGCCGGTTCCCAATATTGCACCTGAGAATCGTGCAAACCGGTCGTTACCAGTAAATGCGGATAAGCCTGTGCGGTGACGTTGTCATATGGGCTGTAGCTTTTCATGTACTCGTAATATTGCGGATCCTGCGGATTCCCCCACTCTTCAAACTCACCAGTGGTAAGAGGAATTGATTCATCAAGCATTGTTGTTACAACATCAACAAACGGTACCTGGGCGATAACGCCGTGGAATAATTCCGGGCGTTGATTAATTGCAACGCCCATCAACATGCCCCCCGCACTTCCGCCCATCGCATAACAGAGCGAAGGAGAGCCATAGCCCAGTTTTAACAATGCATCGCAGGCATCAAGATAATCATTAAACGTATTTTTCTTCTTCAGAAATTTACCGTCTTCGTACCATTGTTGCCCCAGCTCACCACCGCCGCGAACATGGACAATGGCGTAGACAAAGCCACGATCTAACAAACTCAAGCGGCTAAAACTGAAATCGGCATCAATACTTGCGCCGTAAGAACCGTAGCCATACACCAGTAGCGGGTTGTGTCCTTTGCGAAAATGTTTGCGATGATAGACCAGCGAAACCGGAACTTCGACGCCATCACGGGCGACTATCCACAGGTGTTCACTGCGGTAATTCGCCGCATCAAAACCAGGAACTTCCGTTTGTTTTAATACACGACGCTCACCGGTATCCATATCCAGTTCAAACAAAGTATCTGGTGTGGTCATGGAAGAATAACCATAACGCAATCGCGCGGTTTCAGGTTCTGGATTGTAGGCAATCCAGGTCACATAGGCCGGATCATCAAAGGCAATGCCAATGACTTCCCGGGTCTTGCGGTTGATTTGGCGCAAACTGGTTAACCCGCGCTGACGCTCTTCAACCACCAGCCAGTCGGTAAACAGCGTAAACCCTTCCAGCATAATGTTATCACGTGGCGGAATTAACTCTTCCCACTGTTGCTCATCACGCATACGGGTACGGTATAAGCCAAAGTTTTTACCGTGGCGGTTGGAACGCAGATAAAACCGATGCTGGTAGTGATCAAGGCTGTATTCGTGATCTTTGCGGCGAGGCAGAAAAACAAACGGCTCGGCATCGGCCATTTCCGCGTCCAGCAGGCGAACTTCACTGGTGGTGGCGCTGGCCAGATGAATGACCACATAATGCTTCGAGGTCGTTTTATGCAGGCTGACGTAATAGGTATCGTCTTTTTCTTCGTAAATCAGTTTATCTTGCGATGCTGGCGTACCGATGGCGTGACGCCAGACCTGATAAGGCAGCAGCGTCACTGGATGCTTGCGAACATAGTAGAAAGTCCAGGAGTCATTTGCCCAGACAAAGCTGGGTTCAACGTTATCCAGCAGTTCCGGGTACCAGTTACCTGTTTCCAGATTACGAAAACGAATGCCATACTGCCGTCGGGAAAGAAAATCTTCTGCCAGTGCCATAATGGTGTTATCTGGCGTAATCGCCATTCCGCCCATCGAATAAAACTCACTATGAGCCGCGCGCTTGTTGGCATCGAGCAATGTTTCCCACTCGTCCCACTCTTCACTGAACGCCGATTGACGCTGGTAGATAGCATATTCACAGCCTGGTTCATAAATATGCCGATAGCGGTAGCCATTTTTGATGTAGGGCGCAGAAACTTCTCGTTGCGGAATGCGGTCGATGATTTCCTTTAAGATGCGATCCTGCAAGGCTTGTTGCGAGGCCATCACCCGATGACCGTAACTATTTTCTTGTTGCAGATAGTCCAGGACTTTCGGCTGAGAACGCGTATCGTCCCGCAGCCAGTAGTAATTATCGATGCGCGTATCGCCATGAAGCGTCATGGCGTGGGGAATGCGGGCGGCTTTTGGTAGCATGTTATTGTTCTTTCTGGTTGAAACATCTTATAAGGGTGGCAAAACTCACCGGGGATGCAAGCGAAACAGGGTAGTCATTGCTTAGATGATGACAGGTAATGGCGCGGATATCGAATGTTATGCAGACAGAGAAAATCAGCCTGCTCAAATGGCTGTGCGGTTCTGGATAACCCGAAATAATCAGCTTCAGGCTATCCAGAGAGCGGAATTACTCCGCCAAAGTACGTTTTTGCTGTTCGAGATCGCGTTCAATGCCTTCACGAACATCCTGGGGGATTTTCAGCGCATCACCCAGTGCATTCAGGTAACTGCGTTCCATAAAATGGTCAATATCAATAGCCGCGCAGCTCAGGAAATAGATTTCCAGCGCCTCTTCTTCATTGCGGACCCCGGTAGCCAGGCGTTGTGGATCCAGCGGTTGTTCGATTGCCTGCTCAATGAGTACACGCCCCTTCTCTTCCACACCGGCTTCTCGCAATTGCTGGTCGATTGCCGCACGTTCTTTGGCATCAATATGGCCATCACTTTTAGCGGCAAAGACCAGCGCAAGGATCAAACGTTCCGTACGCTCATCCAGCGGCGTACTTTGCGCGCCAAACTGCGGTTCGTCCTGATGCGCCGCGCGAATTTTATCTTTGTATTTATTCCACAGCACCGTACCCGCGACCGCTCCGCCGCCAACCAGTAACGCGTTGGTGCCATATTTCGTAAGAAGTTTCCGTGCTGATTTATTTGCGACCAGCAGCCCAGCCAGTCCGCCTAATGCGCCAGGCACTAAAAGTTTGCCCAATCCCTGATCCGCAGACGAGGAGGTAGAAGAACGGCTTTGCCCAAGCAGGGATTGCAGTTGATTTAACCAGTTAGCCATATTTGCTCCTCAATAACCATTTTTAGTGCCTGTAGCATAGCGGATGAGGATGTCAGAAAATGTATATTGAGACAAAAGATGCGCAAATAAGCGGGGCGGTAGACCGTTATTCAAAGAAATTCGCGCCAGGTAAGGTGTTTACTGTATATCAGGTGATAAGGGTATTTTAGGTGAAAGTAGTTTGACGTTTTGAGTGGCACTGTTTGACGCTGATTGCCCGATGCGACGCTGTTGCGTCTTCTCAGGCCTACGATTGTGGTGCGTTGTGGGGCGGACAAGGCATTCGCGCCGCATCCGCCGACGGTCAATCGAATTATCAGAGGCCATTAACGCCGCTGATATTCCGCCATTCCCGCTTTGCAGTCCACGCTGACCTGGTAATGAATATCGGCACTTTTACCACGTACGGTTAGCGGTACTGACCATTTATCATCTTTACCCTGAATGTCCTGCAAACTGACCCATGCCACAGGATCGGCCTGACCGACAATTTTTTGATCATCTGCCCAGCGCGCCACGCGATTTTGTTGATAATCACGTTTTACGCTCGCGGCAATTCCGGCAGCATCCAGACCTTCACACTTTGGGAAAGTGACCGACTTGCTGGTTTCATTATTGGCAGCGAAAACTGATGCGCAGGCAGAAACCAACAACAGCCCTAAAAACGCCCCTCTTTTTTTCATGTTTTTCTCCATAGCACAATGATTCAGGAGAAAGCATGGTACAAATTGTCAGGAGCGCAAGTTGCTTCAGGCCGCGTGTGAGGCATCTTCCTCTTCGGATTCAGCACCGACGACCTGTGGGGACGGTAATTTGCCGGTTTTCAGAATGGTGCTCAGCACATCTTTTTGTTCTGCCAGCCATAGCGAAAGGGCTTCACGTTGCTCGTCTTCCATTTGCACTGGAGAATTTGTCAGCCAGGTGTCAAGCAGATCCGCCGTATCAAGCATTTTGTCATAAGCATCGGCTTCCTTTTTGCTGGTAAACGACATTTTCTCTTCGCCCTCACGAATGACTACGTATTTAACTTCAACCGCCATTTGCAGCCTCTCATAATAACTGTGATTTTATACAGTATATTTCTTCTCGATTGGGAAATCAACATCAACAATAAAGACACGCGCAAACGTTTTCGTTTATACTGCGCGCGGAATAAATCAGGGGATATTCGTTATGACGTTATTAGGCACTGCGCTGCGTCCGGCAGCAACTCGCGTGATGTTATTAGGCTCCGGTGAACTGGGTAAAGAAGTGGCAATCGAGTGTCAGCGTCTCGGCGTAGAGGTGATTGCCGTCGATCGCTATGCCGACGCACCAGCCATGCATGTCGCGCATCGCTCCCATGTCATTAATATGCTTGATGGTGATGCATTACGCCGTGTGGTTGAACTGGAAAAACCACATTATATCGTGCCGGAGATCGAAGCTATTGCCACCGATATGCTGATCCAACTTGAAGAGGAAGGACTGAATGTTGTCCCCTGCGCTCGCGCAACGAAATTAACGATGAATCGCGAGGGTATCCGTCGCCTGGCAGCAGAAGAGCTGCAGCTGCCCACTTCCACTTATCGTTTTGCCGATAACGAAAACCTTTTCCGCGAGGCGGTTGCTGAAATCGGCTATCCCTGCATTGTTAAACCGGTGATGAGTTCCTCCGGCAAGGGGCAGACGTTTATTCGTTCTGCAGAGCAACTTGCTCATGCATGGGAGTACGCTCAGCAAGGCGGTCGCGCCGGAGCGGGCCGCGTAATTGTTGAAGGCGTCGTTAAGTTTGACTTCGAAATTACCCTGCTAACCGTCAGCGCGGTGGATGGCGTCCATTTCTGTGCACCGGTAGGTCATCGCCAGGAAGATGGCGACTATCGTGAATCCTGGCAACCACAGCAAATGAGCCAGCTGGCTTTGGAACGTGCGCAAGAGATTGCCCGTAAAGTGGTGCTGGCACTGGGCGGTTATGGGCTGTTTGGTGTCGAGCTGTTTGTCTGTGGTGATGAGGTGATTTTCAGTGAGGTCTCCCCTCGCCCACATGATACCGGGATGGTGACGTTAATTTCTCAGGATCTCTCGGAGTTTGCCCTGCATGTGCGAGCCTTTCTCGGACTTCCGGTTGGCGGGATCCGTCAGTATGGTCCTGCAGCTTCTGCCGTTATCCTGCCACAACTGACCAGTCAGAATGTCACGTTTGATAATGTGCAGAATGCCGTAGGCGCAGGCATACAGATTCGTTTATTTGGTAAGCCGGAAATTGATGGCAGCCGTCGTCTGGGTGTTGCGCTGGCGACCGCTGAGAGTGTTGATGAAGCGATTGAGCGCGCAAAGCACGCCGCCGGACAGGTAAAAGTACAGGGTTAAACCCGGCAAAAAAACGCTACAAAAATGCCCGATCCTCGATCGGGCATTTTGACTTTTACAGCTTAGCGCCTTCTACAGCTTCACGCGCCAGCTTAGTAATGCGGTCGTAATCGCCCGCTTCCAGCGCATCTGCCGGAACCAGCCAGGAACCACCGATGCACAGCACGCTTTTCAGCGCCAGGTAGTCACGGTAGTTAGCCGGAGAAATACCACCTGTCGGGCAGAAACGGACCTGGGAGAACGGACCCGCGATCGCCTGCAGGGCTTTCACACCGCCGTTAGCTTCAGCCGGGAAGAATTTGAACTCTTTCAAACCGTAGTCCATACCCAGCATCAGTTCGGAAACAGTGCTGATCCCCGGAATCAGAGGAATAGTCCCTTCGGTAGCAGCTTTCAGCAGCGGCTCGGTCAGACCCGGGCTAATTGCAAACTGTGCACCCGCTTCAGTGACTTCTGCCAGCTGCTGTGGATTCAGCACCGTACCGGCACCCACAATCGCTTCAGGCACTTCTTTGGCGATAGCACGGATAGCGTCAACTGCGCACTCGGTACGCAGAGTCACTTCCAGAACGCGCACCCCACCAGCAACCAACGCTTTTGCCATCGGCACCGCGTGTTCCAGTTTTTTTACCACGATAACCGGTACAACCGGGCCGGTGGTCAGGATTGATTCTGCACTTGTTTTCCAGTTTTTCATCAGAGTTTTCTCTCGCCTGATTACAAATTTGTCGTCTTAAAAAGTGATACAGGTTGCGCCCTGTTCGGCACCGGACAGTTTTTCACGCAAGGCGCTGAATAATTCACGTCCTGTTCCCACGCGTGACGCGCTCAGGTCAGGAATGTGTGGTTCGCGAGCAGCCAGTTCCGCTTCGTCTACCAGCAGCGTCAGTTCGCCTGTCTGTCCATTCACTCGAATGATGTCCCCGTCGCGCACTTTTGCCAGCAGCCCGCCATCGTAGGCCTCTGGTGTTACGTGGATAGCTGACGGCACTTTACCTGAAGCGCCGGAGAGTCGTCCATCGGTAACTAACGCAATTTTGAAACACCGGTCCAATAATACACCAAGTGGCGGCATGAGTTTATGTAATTCTGGCATTCCGTTCGCTTTTGGCCCCTGATGACGGACAACAACGACACAATCGCGGTCCAGTAAACCCGCTTCAAAGGCCGGCATAACGTCATGCTGGCTTTCAAAAACAACCGCTGGCGCTTCAATCACCTGGTTCTCTACCGGCACGGCAGAGGTTTTCATAACCGCTCGGCCCAGGTTACCGCTTAACACTTTTGTCCCACCATGATGAGAGAAAGGTTGTTCGAAGGACGCGATCACATTGTTGTCGAGTGATTTTTCCGCCCCTTCCCGCCAGTCCAGTTCGCCATTATTCAGCCATGGTTCAAGGGTATAACGAGACAGACCAAAGCCTGCCACCGTATTGACATCTTCATGCAGCAGGCCTGCTTTGAGCAGTTCACGCACCAGAACCGGTACGCCACCTGCCGCCTGGAAGTGGTTAATATCGGCCGGACCGTTCGGGTAGAGACGTGCCATCAGCGGTACAACATCAGAAAGGTCAGAGAAGTCATCCCAGTTAATCTGAATACCGGCTGCGCGCGCCATCGCCACCAGGTGCATGGTGTGGTTAGTGGAACCACCGGTCGCCAGCAGTGCAACGATACCGTTCACCACCACTTTCTCATCGATCATCTTACCGATCGGCATCCATTCATTACCATTACCGGTCATGCGCGTAACCTGGCGCGCAGCTGCAGCGGTCAAAGCATCGCGCAGCGGAGAATCCGGATGAACAAAAGAAGAGCCTGGCAACTGCATCCCCATAAACTCCACCACCATCTGGTTGGTATTGGCAGTACCGTAGAAAGTACATGTTCCCGGCGCATGATAAGACGCGGCTTCTGACTCCAGTAGTGCCATGCGGTCCACTTTACCTTCGGCATAAAGCTGGCGAATACGCACTTTTTCTTTATTTGGTAAACCGCTTGCCATCGGTCCAGACGGCACAAACACCGCAGGCAAATGACCAAACGACAGGGCTGCCATGGTCAGACCCGGGACAATCTTGTCGCACACACCGAGGAACAGCGCACCATCAAACATGTTATGGGACAGCCCCACCGCCGCAGACATCGCAATCACTTCGCGGCTTAACAGCGACAATTCCATTCCATCCTGCCCCTGGGTGACACCATCACACATCGCCGGAACACCGCCCGCAACCTGACCAACCGCATTCGCTTCATGCAGGGCTTTACGAATGATTTCTGGATAGTGTTCATAAGGCTGGTGAGCGGAGAGCATGTCGTTATAGGAGGTGATGATGGCGATATTGTTACGCAACATGCTTTTCAAAGAGGCTTTGTCTTCTGGCTGGCAGGCAGCGAAACCGTGTGCCAGGTTACCGCATGCCAACTGCGAACGATGAACGGTCGAAGTTTTCGCTTGTTCTATCCGGGCGAGATAAGCAGAGCGAGTCTCGCGCGAACGTTCAATGATTCGATTTGTTACGCGTAACAATTGTGGATTCATAAAGGCTCCTGAAATTGAGTTGTCAGAGCAGGATGATTCACAACACGTTTCATTCAGAGGATTCATGACTGAAACGCCTGTAACCGTAGCTCATAGGGCAAAAACGTTTCAGTCAGTGTAATAAAAAAAGCCTCGTGGGTGAATCCGCACGAGGCCTGAAAGTGTAAAAATTGTTCTACAATCTGTGCAAGATCATGTTACCGGTAAAATAACCATAAAGGATGAGCGCAGATATTACTCAAACTCATTCCAGGAACGACCATCACGGGTAATCATCGCCACTGAGGCAACGGGTCCCCAGGTTCCGGCCTGATACGGTTTCGGCGCATCATTGTCCATCGCCCACGCCTCAGTAATGGAGTCTACCCATTTCCAGGCTTCTTCCACTTCATCGCGACGTACGAACAGTGCCTGAATACCACGCATGGTTTCCAGCAGCAGACGTTCATAGGCGTCTGCCAGATGCGTTTGATTAAAGGTTTCTGAATAGCTCAGATCCAGCTTGGTGATTTGCAGGTTATGTTTATGGTCAAGGCCAGGAACTTTATTTAGTACCTGGATATCCACGCCTTCATCAGGTTGCAGACGGATAGTCAGTTTATTCTGCGGCAGATCCTGCCACGACTCTTTAAACAGATTCAGTTCAGGTGTTTTGAAATAGACCACGACTTCAGAACATTTGGTCGGCAGACGTTTACCAGTACGCAGGTAGAATGGCACACCGGCCCAGCGCCAGTTATCAATGTCGACGCGGATCGCCACGAAGGTTTCTGTATTGCTGCTCTTGTTCGCGCCCTCTTCTTCCAGATATCCCGGCACTTTTTTGCCCTGGGCGAAGCCCGCAGTATATTGCCCGCGTACGGTTTTTTCGCGCACGTTGGAGCGGTCAATGCGGCGCAGAGACTTCAGTACTTTCACTTTTTCATCGCGGATGCTGTCTGCACTCAGGTCAGACGGCGGAGACATCGCAATCATGCAAAGAATTTGCAGCAGGTGGTTCTGGATCATGTCGCGCATCTGACCGGCTTTATCAAAATAGCCCCAGCGCCCTTCGATCCCCACTTCTTCTGCCACGGTAATCTCAACATGATCAATGGTGCGATTGTCCCAGTTATTCACAAACAGGGAGTTAGCAAAACGCAGCGCCAACAGGTTCAGCACCGTTTCTTTACCAAGATAGTGGTCGATACGGTAAACCTGGCACTCCTCGAAGTATTCGCCAACCTGATCGTTGATTTCCTGCGAGGTCGCCAGCGACGTCCCCAGCGGTTTCTCCATGACTACGCGTGCCGGTTTAGCATTCAGTTTTGCCTCACCAAGCCCTTTGCAAATTGCGCCAAAAGTGCTGGGCGGCATGGCAAAGTAGTTAATGGTGATACGATTTTTTTGATCCAGCATCGCGCCGAGACGGCTGAATGCAGCAGTGTCATTGACATCGAGATTACAAAAATCCAGACGTGCACTCAGGGTGTCCCATAAACCTTCATCAATGGTTTCTTTCATGAAAGTTTCGAGCGCCTCGCGGACAACTTTGGTATAAGCCGCTTTATCCCAGTCAGCACGCCCTACGCCGATAATCCGGGTGTCCGGGTTGAGCTGACCGGCTTTTTCCAGTTGATACAGGGAAGGCAGCAATTTACGACGCGCAAGGTCGCCTTTCGCGCCGAAAATGACCAGGTCACAGGCCTGGGCTGTTTGCGTTACCGCCATGTCATTCTCCTTAAGTTAACTATCCCGGTACTTAAGCCAGGGTATACTTGTAATTTTCTTACGGTGCACTGTACTGCTTTTACGAGCTTGCGAAAACTGTAAACGCTTATCCACCCGTGCGATTACGGTAAAAGCGCGCAAAGTGCGGCAAAACTGATAAAAAAATCATCGTTTTCCATTGGGTAAAAATCTGACACTGATCATGTTATGAAAAAAAATAACAACTTTTTTATCTGCTTTTGTCATTAACACAGCACACAGGCGTAATATCTGACAAAACTGCATTTCGATTTCTTTCAGAGCGGAAATCGTCATTACCCGTGAGTCTCTTTACATCATGAATATGCTGGAAAAAATCCAGTCTCAGCTGGAACATTTGAGCAAATCTGAGCGCAAAGTTGCCGAGGTCATTCTGGCTTCGCCCGATAACGCGATCCATTCGAGTATTGCTGCTCTGGCGCTGGAAGCCAATGTTAGCGAACCGACGGTGAATCGTTTCTGTCGCAGCATGGACACTCGCGGTTTTCCTGATTTTAAACTTCATCTGGCACAAAGTCTGGCGAATGGCACTCCCTATGTTAATCGCAACGTCAATGAAGATGACAGCGTTGAATCATACACGGGGAAAATATTTGAGTCCGCAATGGCAACGCTCGATCATGTCCGTCATTCACTGGATAAATCTGCCATCAACCGCGCCGTCGATTTGCTCACTCAGGCAAAAAAAATCGCCTTTTTCGGATTAGGCTCTTCAGCCGCCGTTGCCCACGATGCGATGAATAAGTTCTTTCGTTTTAATGTTCCGGTGGTGTACTCCGATGATATCGTGCTGCAACGCATGAGTTGTATGAATTGTAGCGACGGAGACGTGGTGGTGCTGATTTCTCACACGGGAAGAACAAAAAATCTGGTCGAGCTGGCGCAGCTGGCACGCGAAAACGACGCCATGGTGATTGCCCTCACCTCTGCGGGTACCCCGCTCGCCCGGGAAGCAACGCTGGCAATTACCCTCGACGTACCGGAAGATACTGACATTTATATGCCCATGGTTTCTCGACTTGCGCAGCTGACCGTGATAGATGTGCTGGCGACAGGATTTACTTTGCGACGCGGTGCAAAATTCAGAGATAACTTGAAGCGGGTCAAGGAAGCGCTGAAGGAATCGCGTTTTGATAAGCCGTTACTTAATTTAAGTGACGATCGCTAAAAACGACTGTCACTGTCCTAATCTTATACGACATCCGAATGAGATTAATTTATCGCCATCGCGGCGTTATTTCATTCGGATTTCATGTTCAAGCAACACCTGGTTGTTTCAGTCAACGGAGTATTACATGTCCAGAAGGCTTCGCAGAACAAAAATCGTTACCACGTTAGGCCCAGCAACAGATCGCGATAATAATCTTGAAAAAGTTATCGCAGCGGGTGCCAACGTTGTACGTATGAACTTTTCTCACGGCTCGCCTGAAGATCACAAAATGCGCGCGGATAAAGTTCGTGAAATTGCCGCAAAACTGGGGCGTCATGTGGCTATTCTGGGTGACCTCCAGGGGCCCAAAATTCGTGTATCCACCTTTAAAGAAGGCAAAGTTTTCCTCAATATTGGGGATAAATTCCTGCTCGACGCCAACCTGGGTAAAGGTGAAGGCGACAAAGAAAAAGTCGGTATCGACTACAAAGGCCTGCCTGCTGACGTCGTGCCTGGTGACATCCTGCTGCTGGACGATGGTCGCGTTCAGTTAAAAGTACTGGAAGTTCAGGGCATGAAAGTGTTCACCGAAGTGACCGTCGGTGGTCCCCTCTCCAACAATAAAGGTATCAACAAACTTGGCGGCGGTTTGTCGGCTGAAGCGCTGACCGAAAAAGACAAAGCAGACATTAAGACTGCAGCGTTAATTGGCGTAGATTACCTGGCTGTCTCCTTCCCACGCTGCGGCGAAGATCTGAACTATGCCCGTCGGCTGGCACGCGATGCAGGATGTGATGCGAAAATTGTTGCCAAGGTTGAACGTGCGGAAGCCGTTTGCAGCCAGGATGCAATGGATGACATCATCCTCGCCTCTGACGTGGTAATGGTTGCTCGCGGCGACCTCGGTGTGGAAATTGGCGATCCGGAACTGGTCGGCATTCAGAAAGCGTTGATCCGTCGTGCGCGTCAGCTTAACCGCGCAGTAATCACGGCGACCCAGATGATGGAGTCAATGATTACTAACCCGATGCCGACGCGTGCAGAAGTCATGGACGTAGCAAACGCCGTTCTGGATGGTACTGACGCTGTGATGCTTTCTGCAGAAACTGCTGCTGGTCAGTATCCGTCAGAAACCGTTGCAGCCATGGCACGCGTTTGCCTGGGGGCGGAAAAAATCCCGAGCATCAACGTTTCTAAACACCGTCTGGACGTTCAGTTCGACAATGTGGAAGAAGCCATTGCCATGTCAGCAATGTACGCGGCTAACCACCTGAAAGGCGTTACGGCGATCATCACCATGACCGAATCGGGTCGTACCGCGCTGATGACCTCCCGTATCAGCTCTGGTCTGCCAATTTTCGCCATGTCACGCCATGAACGTACGCTGAACCTGACTGCTCTCTATCGCGGCGTTACGCCGGTGCACTTTGATAGCGCTAATGACGGCGTAGCGGCTGCCAGCGAAGCGGTTAATCTGCTGCGCGATAAAGGTTACTTGATGTCTGGTGACCTGGTGATTGTCACCCAGGGCGACGTGATGAGTACCGTGGGTTCTACTAATACCACGCGTATTTTAACGGTAGAGTAAGTACGTTGCCGGATGCGGCGAAAACGCCTCATCCGGCCTACAGTTCAATGATAATTCAACAGATTTCGAATCTTCTGAAGCAAACTTGAACTTATCATCAGTCGAAGGCCTCTCCTCGCGAGAGGCATTTTTTATTTGATGGGATAAAGATCTTTGCGCTTATACGGTTGGATTTCGCCCGGTTTGCGAGTTTTCAGCAATTTTAATATCCAGGTGTATTGTTCTGGTCGCGGACCAACAAAAATCTCGACTTCTTCATTCATCCGCCGCGCAATCGTATGATCATCCGCCTCTAACAGATCATCCATCGGTGGGCGCACCTGAATCGTCAGACGATGCGTCTTGCCATCATAAATCGGAAATAGCGGTACAACGCGCGCACGGCACACTTTCATCAAACGACCAATCGCGGGCAACGTCGCTTTATAGGTGGCAAAGAAATCAACAAATTCGCTGTGTTCTGGGCCATGATCCTGATCGGGTAAATAATATCCCCAGTAACCCTGACGTACCGACTGGATGAATGGTTTAATACCATCATTTCTCGCATGCAGACGACCACCAAAGCGACGGCGCACCGTGTTCCAGACATAATCAAAAACCGGGTTGCCCTGATTATGGAACATCGCTGCCATTTTCTGCCCTTGCGAGGCCATCAGCATGGCAGGAATATCGACGGCCCAACCGTGCGGCACCAGAAAAATCACTTTCTCGTTATTACGCCGCATCTCTTCGATGATCTCCAGCCCTTGCCAGTCAACGCGCGGCTGAATTTTCTCCGGCCCGCGTATTGCCAACTCAGCCATCATTGCCATCGCTTGCGGCGCAGTGGCAAACATCTCATCAACAATCGCTTCGCGTTCAGCTTCACTACGTTCTGGAAAGCAGAGCGACAGATTGATTAACGCACGACGGCGTGAGCTTTTTCCCAGTCGTCCGGCAAAACGTCCCAGCCGTGCCAGAATGGGATCACGGAACTTTGGCGGCGTTAAAGCGATACCCGCCATCGCTGCTACGCCCAGCCATGCTCCCCAGTAGCGCGGGTGGCGAAAGGATTTATCAAACTCAGGAATGTATTCGCTATTATTTTTTTTCGTTTCCATGCTTTTCCAGTTTCGGATAAGGCAAAAATCAATCTGGTGATAGTGTAGCGGCGCAACTTGCCCCGCACCAAATAAAAAAGCCGGTACTGACTGCGTACCGGCTGCGAATGGATGTTAATTAATCAAACCGTAGCTGCGGCACAATCTCTTTGGCCTGCGCCAGGAATTCGCGACGATCGGAGCCGGTCAGCCCTTCGGTACGCGGCAGTTTTGCCGTCAGCGGGTTTACGGCCTGCTGGTTTATCCATACTTCATAGTGCAGATGCGGCCCGGTTGAACGACCGGTATTACCGGAAAGCGCGATACGGTCGCCACGTTTCACCTTCTGTCCCGGTTTCACCAGAATCTTGCGCAAGTGCATATAACGCGTGGTGTAGCTGCGACCATGACGAATAGCCACATAATAACCTGCTGCGCCACTGCGTTTGGCAACCACCACTTCACCGTCACCCACTGAAAGCACTGGCGTACCCTGCGGCATGGCGAAATCAACACCTCTGTGTGGCGCAACGCGGCCGGTCACCGGATTAGTACGACGCGGGTTAAAGTTAGACGAGATACGGAACTGTTTCGCCGTCGGGAATCGCAAGAATCCTTTCGCCAGACCAGTACCGTTACGATCGTAGAATTTGCCATCCTCAGCGCGGATTGCGTAATAATCTTTACCTTCTGAACGCAAACGTACGCCCAGCAGCTGGCTTTGCTCACGTTTACCATCAAGCATTTCTCGAGACATTAACACCGCAAATTCATCGCCTTTTTTCAGTTTGCGGAAATCCATTTGCCACTGCATGGCTTTAATCACTGCGCTCACTTCGGCGCTGGTTAAACCGGCGTTTCTGGCGCTGGCAACAAAGCTCCCCCCGACGGTACCTTTCAGCAGATTGTTGACCCACTCTCCTTGCTGCATTTCGCTGGTCATTTTAAAACCGTTAGCGGCAGTACGGTCATAGGTTCGGGTTTCACGACGAGACACTTCCCAGGTGAGGCGCTGCAGTTCGCCGTCCGCGGTTAATGTCCAGGAGAGTTGTTGACCGATTTTCAGGTTACGCAATTCTTTGTCGGCCGCAGCCAGTTGGGTGATATCACCCATATCAATACCATACTGATTGAGAATGCTGCTTAGCGTATCGCCAGTGGAAACAACATATTCATGCACGCCCGCTTCACCGGCGATTTTGTCATCCAGTTCGTCCTGGGGAATGGCTTCATCTTCTTGTGCAGCTTGATCAATCGGCTCACTGGCTTCAGGTAAGAGCGAACGAATTTCGTTCTGTTCCAGCTCAATGGTTTTGACAATTGGCGTGGCATCGCGGTGATAAACATAGGGCCGCCAGACAGCGACGGCCAGAGTAAGAACGGTGAGCGACCCCAACATAACGCGGTGTGGTCGCGGTAAATTATTAAACGCCAGGGCGACAGAGCGGGCTATCTGTTGCACGTAATCACTTCCTCATTAATCTCCTTTCAGGCAGCTCGCATACTGGTTGGCTAATTGACTCAGGAATTCTGAATAGCTTGTTTTACCCAGTTTGATATTCGTCCCCAGGGGATCCAACGTTCCCATACGAACGGATGTCCCTCGTGCGACGCTCTCAACGACCGCTGGCCTGAACTGTGGCTCAGCAAAAACGCAGGTTGCTTTTTGCTCAACCAACTGTGTTCTTATTTCATGTAAACGCTGCGCGCCAGGTTGAATCTCAGGGTTAACGGTAAAATGACCAAGCGGTGTCAGTCCGAACTGTTTTTCGAAATAGCCGTAAGCATCGTGAAAAACGAAATAACCTTTCCCCTTGAGCGGCGCGAGCTCGTTACCAACCTGCGTTTCGGTTGAGGCTAATTGTGCCTCAAAATCCTTCAGGTTGGCGTCAAGTTTGGCTCGACTTTGCGGCATAAGTTCCACTAATTTTCCATGGATTGCAACCGCTGTAGCCCGCGCTATCTCTGGGGAAAGCCAAAGATGCATGTTGAAATCGCCGTGATGGTGATCTTCGTCACTTTTTTCCGCGTGATCGTGATCATCATCATCGTCGTGAATACTTTTCATCAGCAGCGGTTTCACATTCTCTAGCTGCGCAATCGTTACCTGTTTCGCTTCTGGTAATTTACTTACCGGTTTTTGCATAAACGCTTCCATCTCCGGGCCAACCCAAACGACTAAGTCCGCGTTCTGTAAGCGTTTTACATCCGATGGACGCAGTGAATAATCATGTTCTGAAGCGCCGTCAGGCAGTAAAACCTGCGTTTCTGTTACCCCATCAGCAATGGCAGAAGCGATGAACCCAACGGGTTTAAGCGAAGCGACAACGGCGGCATCTGCGGCCTGTGTTGCACCGCCCCAGAGAGCGGCGGATAATGCTGCGAAAAGAAGCGTTTTTTTATGTAACATAATGCGACCAATCATCGTAATGAATATGAGAAGTGTGATATTATAACATTTCATGACTACTGCAAGACTAAAATTAACATGACAAGTCTGGTTTCCCTGGAAAATGTCTCGGTTTCTTTTGGCCAACGCCGCGTCCTCTCTGATGTGTCGCTGGAACTTAAACCTGGAAAAATTTTGACTTTACTTGGGCCAAACGGCGCAGGTAAGTCGACACTGGTACGGGTAGTGCTCGGACTGGTAACACCCGATGAAGGGGTTATCAAGCGCAACGGAAAACTGCGCATCGGCTATGTACCGCAGAAGCTGTATCTCGACACCACGTTGCCACTGACCGTAAACCGTTTTTTACGCTTACGCCCTGGCACACATAAAGAAGATATTTTGCCTGCACTGAAACGTGTCCAGGCCGGGCATCTGATTAACGCACCGATGCAAAAGCTCTCGGGTGGCGAAACGCAGCGTGTACTGTTAGCGCGAGCATTGTTAAATCGACCGCAATTATTAGTGCTGGATGAACCCACTCAGGGCGTGGATGTGAATGGTCAGGTGGCGTTATATGACCTTATTGACCAACTGCGTCGTGAACTGGATTGTGGCGTTTTAATGGTATCTCACGATCTGCATCTGGTAATGGCAAAAACCGATGAAGTGCTTTGCCTGAATCACCACATTTGTTGTTCCGGCACACCGGAAGTTGTTTCCCTGCATCCGGAGTTTATTTCTATGTTTGGTCCTCGTGGTGCTGAACAACTGGGTATCTATCGCCATCATCATAATCATCGTCACGATTTACAGGGACGAATTGTTTTGCGTCGGGGAAATGATCGCTCATGATTGAATTATTATTTCCCGGTTGGTTAGCCGGGATCATGCTCGCCTGTGCCGCGGGTCCGCTGGGTTCGTTTGTAGTCTGGCGTCGTATGTCTTATTTCGGTGATACGCTGGCTCATGCCTCATTACTTGGCGTCGCGTTTGGTTTGTTGCTGGACGTGAATCCATTCTATGCGGTGATTGCAGTTACGCTGCTGCTGGCGGGCGGTCTGGTATGGCTGGAGAAGCGTCCACAGCTGGCGATCGACACGTTATTAGGGATTATGGCGCACAGTGCCCTGTCGCTGGGCCTGGTGGTCGTTAGTCTGATGTCTAATATTCGTGTTGATTTGATGGCTTACCTGTTCGGTGATTTACTGGCAGTGACGCCAGAAGATCTCATCTCTATTGCGATTGGCGTGGTCATCGTGGTGGCTATTTTGTTCTGGCAATGGCGCAATTTGCTGTCGATGACGATTAGCCCGGATCTGGCGTTTGTTGATGGTGTGAAATTACAGCGCGTGAAATTGTTGTTGATGCTGGTGACGGCATTGACGATTGGTGTAGCGATGAAATTCGTCGGCGCGTTGATTATTACTTCACTGCTGATTATTCCTGCTGCTACTGCACGTCGCTTTGCCCGCACGCCGGAACAGATGGCTGGTGTCGCTGTTTTGGTGGGGATGCTGGCAGTGACTGGCGGTTTAACCTTTTCCGCATTTTACGATACACCTGCAGGCCCGTCGGTGGTGCTATGCGCGGCACTGTTATTTATTCTCAGTATGATGAAAAAACAGGCCAGCTAATCTTTCGCTGAACATATTTGTCGGATGCGGCGCGAGCGCCTTATCCGACCTACGGTTCGCTATCTCTGGTAGGCCTGATAAGACGAACAGCGTCGCATCAGGCACACTGCCAGTGTCGGATGCGGCGCGAGCGACCAATCCGACTTACGGCATTTCTGGCGGCGTTATGCCAAAGTGATTCCACGCCCGCGTCGTCGCCATACGCCCACGCGGTGTACGCTGCAAAAAGCCTTGCTGAATCAAATAAGGTTCCAGTACATCCTCAATGGTTTCACGTTCTTCGCCAATGGCTGCCGCCAGGTTATCCAGACCTACCGGCCCACCAAAGAACTTATCGATTACCGCCAGCAACAATTTGCGGTCCATATAATCGAAACCTTCAGCATCGACATTCAACATATCCAGCGCCTGAGCAGCGATATCTGCCGAGATGGTGCCATCGTGCTTCACTTCAGCGAAATCACGCACTCGACGCAGCAGACGGTTGGCAATACGTGGCGTACCGCGCGCACGACGAGCAACTTCCAGCGCGCCGTCATCACTCATCTCAAGCCCCATAAAGCGTGCGCTGCGACTGACGATATATTGCAGATCCGGCACCTGATAAAACTCCAGACGTTGCACAATACCAAAACGATCGCGCAACGGTGATGTCAGCGAACCTGCGCGCGTGGTTGCACCAATCAGGGTAAACGGCGGCAAATCAATTTTAATGGAGCGTGCCGCCGGACCTTCACCAATCATGATATCCAGTTGGTAATCTTCCATTGCCGGATACAACACCTCTTCCACCACTGGTGAAAGACGGTGGATCTCATCAATAAACAGTACATCGTGTGGTTCAAGGTTAGTGAGCATTGCTGCCAGATCGCCCGCCTTTTCCAGCACCGGACCAGAAGTCGTGCGTAAATTAACGCCCATTTCATTGGCGACAATATTGGCAAGCGTAGTTTTACCCAACCCCGGAGGACCAAAAATCAATAGATGATCGAGGGCATCGCCGCGCAGTTTCGCTGCTTTGATGAAAATCTCCATCTGCGAACGAACCTGCGGCTGACCAACATACTCTTCCAGTAATTTAGGGCGAATGGCGCGATCTGCCACATCTTCCGGCAAAGTGGTACCGGCAGAAATCAGACGGTCTGCTTCAATCATCCTTTACCTCATAACGCGGCGCGTAGGGCTTCGCGAATTAATGTTTCACTGCTGGCGTCAGGGCGAGCGATTTTGCTCACCATACGGCTTGCTTCTTGTGGTTTATAGCCCAGCGCCACCAGCGCAGCAACCGCTTCCTGTTCAGCATCGTCGGTCGCCGGGCTGGCAGGTGACGTGAGTACCAGGTCGGCGGCTGGCGTAAAGAGATCGCCATGCAAACCTTTAAATCGGTCTTTCATTTCGACAATCAAGCGTTCGGCGGTTTTTTTGCCAATACCCGGCAGTTTCACCAGTGCCCCCACTTCTTCACGCTCAACGGCATTAACGAACTGCTGCGCTGACATTCCGGAGAGGATCGCCAGCGCCAACTTCGGGCCGACGCCGTTGGTTTTGATCAACTCTTTGAACAACGTGCGCTCTTGTTTATTGTTAAAACCGTACAGCAGTTGCGCGTCTTCACGCACCACAAAGTGGGTGAAAACGATCGCTTCCTGACCCGCTTCAGGGAGTTCATAAAAACAGGTCATCGGCATATGCACTTCATAGCCTACGCCGCCCACTTCAATTAACACCAGCGGGGGTTGTTTTTCAATGATGATGCCTCTGAGTCTGCCTATCACATGACGCTCCTGCGTAATGAATCAAAGATAATGCTGTATGATAAAAAAATGCTGGATAGATATCCAGCGAAGGATGAAGAAAACTTGCGAGGTGTCCCGATGATCTGAAAAATGGCGCAGTATAATTTATTCTACAGATTATATTGGAAGCAAATATTTAAATATTACATATTCAGCGAAGAAATGTGTAATAAAAATACACATCGCGACCCCTGAAAAAATAAATTTTTTATGCTATTACGTATATTCATATCTATTTCAATGGAATGACAACGTGAATATTAATTATCCTGCTGAATATGAAATTGGTGATATCGTCTTTACATGTATAGGTGCTACCTTATTTGGTCAAATATCAGCTGCATCAAATTGCTGGAGTAATCACGTCGGGATCATTATCGGTCATAACGGTGAAGACTTCCTGGTTGCAGAAAGCCGGGTTCCCCTTTCAACCATCACCACGCTATCTCGTTTTATTAAACGTTCGTCTAATCAACGCTATGCTATAAAGCGATTAGACGCTGGGCTGACAGAACAACAAAAACAACGAATTGTTGAACAGGTTCCCTCCCGGCTACGCAAACTTTACCACACCGGTTTTAAATACGAATCTTCGCGCCAGTTCTGTTCAAAATTTGTTTTTGATATTTATAAAGAAGCGCTATGTATTCCGGTGGGTGAAATAGAGACGTTTGGAGAATTGTTAAATAGCAATCCGAATGCAAAACTCACTTTCTGGAAATTCTGGTTCTTAGGTTCTATTCCGTGGGAGCGTAAAACCGTCACGCCAGCCAGTTTGTGGCATCATCCGGGTTTGGTGTTGATTCATGCGGAGGGAGTGGAAACGCCTCAGCCGGAACTGACCGAGGCGGTATAACTTAACGCAGTCGCCCTCTCGCCAGGTTCAGCCGCGATTCGCTCATCTGCATCGCATTCTGACTGACGTGACAATGGGTAATCGCGATAGCTAATGCATCGGCAGCATCCGCCTGTGGATTAGCGGGCAGTTTCAGCAAGGTGCGGACCATATGCTGCACCTGGCTTTTTTCGGCACTACCAATACCTACCACCGTTTGCTTTACCTGACGTGCCGCATATTCAAATACCGGCAATTCCTGATTCACCGCTGCCACAATCGCCACGCCGCGCGCCTGACCCAGTTTCAGGGCTGAGTCAGCGTTCTTCGCCATAAAGACTTGTTCAATGGCGAAATAATCAGGCTGGAACTGGGTGATGATTTCCGTCACGCCCGCATAGATGAGCTTCAGACGAGACGGTAAATCATCCACTTTGGTGCGTATGCATCCGCTACCCAGGTAGGACAGTTGCCTGCCTACCTGGCGGATGACGCCATAGCCGGTCACGCGCGAACCCGGGTCAATGCCGAGAATAATAGCCATCACGCGTCTCCGTTTTGCTGTTTAGCAGGCCTCATCAGAGAGTCGCTGCAACCTCATCAGAGATTTCACCGTTATGGTAAACTTCCTGCACGTCGTCGCAATCTTCCAGCATATCGATCAGACGCATCAGTTTCGGTGCGGTTTCTGCATCCATATCAGCTTTGGTGGACGGGATCATGGAAACTTCCGCGCTGTCTGCTTTCAGACCTGCCGCTTCCAGAGCGTCGCGTACTTTGCCCATTTCTTCCCATGCAGTGTAGACATCAATAGCGCCGTCATCATAGGTCACAACGTCTTCAGCACCGGCTTCCAAGGCTGCTTCCATGATGGTGTCTTCATCGCCTTTCTCGAAGGAGATCACGCCTTTTTTGCTGAACAGATAGGCTACTGAACCATCAGTACCGAGGTTACCGCCACATTTACTGAATGCATGACGCACTTCAGCAACGGTACGGTTGCGGTTGTCAGACAGACATTCAATCATGATTGCAGTGCCGCCAGGACCGTAACCTTCGTAGATGATGGTTTCCATGTTTGCATCATCATCACCGCCCACACCTCGTGCAATTGCGCGGTTCAGAGTGTCACGGGTCATGTTGTTAGACAGTGCTTTATCAATTGCTGCACGCAAACGCGGGTTAGCGTCCGGATCACCACCGCCCAGCTTAGCCGCGGTTACCAGCTCACGAATGATTTTAGTGAAGATTTTACCGCGCTTAGCATCCTGCGCAGCTTTACGATGTCTGGTGTTGGCCCATTTACTATGACCTGCCATAAAAATATCTCCAGATAGCCCTGCCTGTTCAGGCAGCGTTAATTACAAACTGTTCAATCGCCTGCCGGTTGCTCCAGGACTTAGTGAGCGCCGCCGCAGCAGGCGCATCAAGCCACTTGTAGGCCAGATGTTCAGTGAAGACGACCTGGCGTTCGTGCGGGAGCGCAAGACAGAACCATGATTCCGTATTACGCGTCACGCCCGGCGCATAGCGATGACGTAAATGTGAAAAAATTTCAAATTCTACCGTGCGCTGACAGTCAATTAAGGTCAGTTGTTCAGCGACAACATCGATGGTGACCTCTTCCTTTACTTCGCGCATGGCAGCTTGCGGCGCGGTTTCACCCTCTTCCACGCTGCCGGTTACCGACTGCCAGAAATCGGGATCGTCACGCCGCTGCAACATCAGCACCCGTTTCGTATCTTGTGCATAGATGACCACTAAGATCGAAACGGGACGCTTATACACTTTATCCTTCACGCTGCCTCTTCGTTGACTGCCTTCGCTCATCCCATTCACATAGTTATCTATGCTCATGGGAGTTCACTCAGTTGCCGCCTCGATGCAACGCGAATGATTTCGTGTATTTGAGTCATATCAGTTATTCTCTGCCTTCTTCACAACCTGAATGCTCAGCTCAGCCAGTGCAGTCGGGTTAGCAAAGCTCGGTGCTTCAGTCATCAGACATGCTGCCGCCGTGGTTTTCGGGAAGGCGATAACGTCACGGATATTGTCGGTGCCGGTCAGCAGCATGGTCAGACGGTCAAGACCGAATGCCAGACCTGCGTGCGGCGGAGTACCGTATTTCAGGGCGTCGAGCAGGAAGCCGAATTTCTCGCGCTGTTCCTCTTCGTTGATACCCAGAATACCAAACACCGTCTGCTGCATATCACCATTATGGATACGCACAGAACCACCGCCCACTTCGTAACCATTGATGACCATATCGTAAGCGTTCGCCACCGCATTTTCTGGTGCAGCTTTCAGTTCTGCAGCAGTCATGTCTTTCGGTGAGGTGAACGGATGGTGCATTGCCGTCAGGCCGCCTTCACCGTCGTCTTCAAACATCGGGAAGTCGATAACCCACAGCGGTGCCCATTTGCTTTCGTCGGTCAGACCAAGGTCTTTACCCACTTTCAGGCGCAGTGCGCCCATCGCGTCGGCAACAATTTTCTTGTTGTCGGCACCGAAGAAAATCATATCGCCATCTTGCGCGGCAGTACGATCCAGGATGGCTTCGATGATTTCTGCATTAAGGAACTTCGCTACCGGGCTGTTGATACCTTCCAGACCTTTCGCGCGTTCGTTAACTTTGATGTAAGCCAGACCTTTCGCGCCGTAGATTTTAACGAAGTTACCGTATTCGTCGATCTGCTTACGGGTCAACGATGCGCCGCCCGGAACACGCAGAGCGGCAACACGGCCTTTCGGATCGTTCGCCGGACCTGCAAATACTGCAAACTCAACAGATTTCAGCAGATCGGCAACGTCGGTCAGTTCCATCGGGTTACGCAGATCCGGTTTATCAGAACCATAACGGCGTTCTGCTTCTGCAAAGGTCATTACCGGGAAATCGCCCAGATCCACGCCCTTCACTTCCAGCCACAGATGACGCACCAGCGCTTCCATCACTTCACGCACTTGCGGCGCGGTCATGAAAGAAGTTTCCACATCGATCTGAGTAAATTCAGGCTGACGGTCAGCACGCAGGTCTTCGTCACGGAAGCATTTAACGATCTGATAGTAGCGGTCAAAGCCGGACATCATCAGTAGCTGTTTGAACAACTGCGGGGATTGCGGCAGCGCGTAGAATTTACCTTTGTGCACACGAGAAGGCACCAGGTAGTCACGCGCGCCTTCCGGCGTGGCTTTGGTCAGCATCGGAGTTTCGATGTCGAGGAAGCCGTGGTCATCCATAAAACGGCGCACCAGGCTGGTGATTTTAGCGCGGGTTTTCAGGCGCTGAGCCATTTCCGGGCGACGCAGGTCGAGGTAGCGGTATTTCAGACGCGCTTCTTCGGTGTTGACGTGGTTAGAGTCAAGCGGCAGAACATCTGCACGATTGATGATAGTCAGCGAGGACGCCAGTACTTCGATTTCGCCAGTCGCCATATCGCGGTTAATATTTTTTTCGTCACGCGCACGTACGGTGCCCGTGACCTGAATGCAGAACTCATTACGCAGTTCAGAGGCCAGCTTTAACGCGTCCGCACGATCCGGATCGAAAAATACCTGCACGATACCTTCGCGGTCGCGCATATCGATGAAGATCAGGCTACCAAGATCACGACGACGGTTGACCCAACCACACAGAGTCACCTGCTGCCCCACGTGGGACAAACGGAGCTGTCCACAATATTCTGTACGCATGAGATATCCCTTAACTTAGCTGCCGGCGGATGCCCCCTGCTGCGCAGGTGACCAAGTCGCAGCGTTAGCTGTATGTCACAACTGAATGAAAAAAGGCGGCTATTATACTGGAAATTCTGCCGCACCGTAAGAGCCTGGCCCGCGCTGGAACGCCTCGTTACCACTTTATATCGGGCCTGAAATCAGACTCTACGCCAGTTTGCTATAAAGGTGTTGCCCGAACTCATAAAAATTAACAAAATTTGTCGTTCCGCCATCGGCTAATCGCATTAAGGTGAGAGGCACGATTTTGTTTTGTCAGGAGTCATCATGCTTGAACTTAATGCTAAAACCACCGCGCTGGTGGTGATTGATTTACAAGAAGGCATCTTACCTTTTGCCGGAGGTCCACATACTGCCGATGAGGTGGTTAATCGCGCCGGGAAGCTGGCGGCGAAATTTCGCGCCAGCGGTCAGCCCGTGTTTCTGGTGCGCGTTGGCTGGTCTGCCGATTACGCCGAAGCATTAAAACAGCCGGTTGATGCCCCCTCCCCCGCAAAAGTGTTGCCCGAAAACTGGTGGCAACATCCTGCTGCATTAGGTGCAACCGACAGCGATATCGAAATCATCAAACGTCAATGGGGTGCGTTTTACGGTACGGATCTGGAGTTGCAATTACGCCGCCGGGGTATCGATACAATAGTGTTATGTGGGATCTCGACCAATATCGGTGTTGAATCCACCGCCCGCAATGCCTGGGAACTCGGTTTTAATCTGGTGATTGCCGAAGATGCCTGTAGCGCCGCCAGCGCCGAGCAGCACAATAACAGCATTAATCATATCTACCCGCGCATCGCCCGTGTGCGCAGTGTGGAAGAGATCCTCCACGCGTTATGATTTACATCGGTCTGCCGCAATGGTCGCATCCTAAATGGGTGCGGTTGGGGATCACCAACCTTGAAGAGTATGCCCGCCACTTTAACTGCGTGGAGGGTAACACCACGCTTTATGCCCTGCCGAAACCCGAGGTTGTCCTGCGCTGGCGTGAGCAGACCACAGATGACTTCCGCTTCTGTTTTAAGTTTCCGGCGACCATTTCGCATCAGGCAGCATTACGGCATTGCGATGATTTAGTGACTGAATTTTTGACCCGCATGTCACCGTTGGCTCCGCGCATTGGACAATACTGGCTGCAACTGCCTGCCACATTCGGCCCACGAGAGCTGCCTGCGCTTTGGCATTTTCTCGATTCTCTTCCCGGTGAATTTAATTATGGGGTGGAAGTCCGCCATCCACAGTTTTTCGCCAAAGGGGAAGAGGAACAAACGCTTAATCGCGGTTTACATCAGCGCGGCGTTAATCGGGTGATTTTAGACAGCCGCCCGGTTCATGCAGCACGTCCACACAGTGAAGCTATTCGCGACGCTCAACGAAAAAAACCTAAAGTTCCGGTACATGCTGTACTGACGGCGAAAAATCCACTGATCCGTTTTATCGGTAGTGATGATATGACGCAAAACCGGGAGTTATTTCAGGTCTGGTTACAAAAATTAGCACAGTGGCATCAGACCACTACGCCTTATCTTTTTTTACATACGCCAGATATTGCCCAGGCCCCGGAACTGGTACATACCCTGTGGGAAGACTTACGTAAAACGCTTCCAGAGATCGGAGCAGTTCCGGCTATTCCACAGCAATCTTCTCTTTTCTGAATTTGCCACCTATCATAGACAGGTGCCATCGGCCATTTTAAAGGGAGTTTGTATGGTAAGCGCGCTGTATGCCGTTTTAAGTGCGTTGTTATTAATGAAGTTCTCTTTTGATGTCGTTCGCCTGCGAATGCAGTACCGCGTTGCCTATGGCGACGGCGGTTTTAGCGAACTGCAAAGCGCTATTCGCATTCATGGTAACGCGGTGGAATATATTCCTATCGCGATTGTGTTGATGCTGTTTATGGAAATGAATGGCGCAGAAACCTGGATGGTGCATATTTGCGGCATCGTTTTGCTTGCTGGTCGTCTGATGCATTATTACGGTTTTCATCACCGTCTGTTCCGCTGGCGACGTTCTGGCATGAGCGCGACCTGGTGTGCGCTGTTGCTGATGGTGCTGGCGAATCTTTGGTATATGCCCTGGGAGTTGGTTTTCTCCCTGCGTTAGCGCACAATACGCCACTTTCTTTTTCCCGGATTTTTACGTTATGTCTCACCGCGACACGCTATTTTCTGCCCCTATCGCCAGACTGGGCGACTGGACCTTTGATGAACGGGTAGCTGAAGTCTTCCCGGATATGATCCAGCGTTCCGTTCCCGGCTATTCCAATATTATTTCCATGATTGGTATGTTAGCCGAGCGCTTCGTTCAACCTGGTACGCAGGTTTACGATCTGGGTTGTTCTCTGGGCGCGGCGACGCTCTCGGTGCGTCGCAACATTCATCATGATAATTGCAAAATTATTGCCATCGATAACTCCCCGGCGATGATTGAACGCTGCCGTCGTCATATTGACGCCTATAAAGCTCCTACGCCAGTAGACGTTATTGAAGGTGATATTCGCGATATCGCCATTGAAAACGCATCGATGGTGGTGCTGAATTTTACCCTGCAATTCCTGGAACCTTCCGAGCGCCAGGCGTTACTGGATAAAATTTATCAAGGGCTGAACCCGGGCGGCGCGCTGGTGCTTTCGGAAAAATTCAGTTTCGAAGATGCCAAAGTTGGTGAACTGTTGTTCAACATGCACCACGACTTTAAACGTGCCAACGGTTACAGCGAACTGGAGATCAGCCAGAAGCGCAGCATGCTGGAAAACGTGATGCTGACCGATTCCGTGGAAACCCATAAAGCACGCCTGCATAAAGCTGGTTTTGAACATAGTGAGCTGTGGTTCCAGTGCTTTAACTTTGGTTCACTGGTGGCATTAAAAGCAGAGGACGCTGCATGATCGACTTTGGTAACTTTTATTCTCTGATTGCCAAAAATCATCTTTCACACTGGCTGGAAACGCTGCCCGCGCAGATTGCTAACTGGCAGCGCGAGCAGCAGCACGGGCTGTTTAAGCAGTGGTCCAACGCGGTGGAATTTCTGCCTGAAATTAAACCGTATCGTCTGGATTTATTGCATAGCGTAACCGCCGAAAGCGAAGAGCCACTGAGCGCCGGGCAAATTAAACGCATTGAAACGCTGATGCGCAACCTGATGCCGTGGCGCAAAGGGCCGTTCTCACTGTATGGCGTCAACATCGATACCGAATGGCGTTCCGACTGGAAATGGGATCGCGTTCTGCCCCATCTTTCTGATTTAACCGGGCGCACCATTCTTGATGTCGGCTGTGGCAGCGGTTATCACATGTGGCGCATGATTGGCGCAGGCGCGCACCTCGCGGTGGGAATCGACCCTACGCAACTGTTTCTGTGCCAGTTTGAAGCGGTGCGTAAACTACTGGGTAACGATCAGCGCGCACATTTGTTACCGTTAGGTATTGAACAGCTTCCGGCATTGAAAGCCTTTGATACCGTCTTTTCGATGGGCGTGCTTTATCATCGTCGTTCACCGCTGGAGCATCTCTGGCAGTTAAAAGACCAACTGGTGAATGAAGGTGAACTGGTGCTGGAAACGCTGGTTATTGATGGTGATGAGAACACGGTGCTGGTGCCGGGCGATCGTTACGCGCAAATGCGTAATGTCTATTTCATCCCTTCCGCGCTGGCGCTGAAAAACTGGCTGAAGAAGTGTGGTTTTGTAGATATCCGCATTGCGGATGTGAGCGTTACCACCACAGAAGAGCAGCGACGCACCGAATGGATGGTCACCGAGTCTCTGGCCGATTTTCTCGACCCGCATGATCCGGGTAAAACGGTGGAAGGTTATCCTGCGCCTAAACGCGCGGTGCTGATTGCGCGCAAGCCGTAAAGGTCTGGTATTACTGCCGGATGCGGCGTGAACGCCTTATCCGGCCTACAAAACCTTGCTAATTCAATATATTGCAGGGACTATGTAGGCCTTATAAGCATAGCGCATCAGGCAGTTTTACGTTTGCATAACCTCAGCGCCCGTTTCCGGGCGCTTTTCACGTCTTATGCCTGAACAGCTGGCTGATCAAACGCCGTTAACTTCGGTGCATTGCCCGTATATTTTTCGATATACACCAGCGCAGAGTTACCGGCACAGGCATTTGCCAGCTGAGAGCTGGGGATATCCGCCGTTAACACGTTCGCACTGCCGTTTTTACACAAGCCATTTTCCAGATCTGGCCATGCACCTTCATGCACGCATACCACGCCTTTTTTGATCCCGTCAGTCACCACCGCGCCTGTCAGAATCTGACCACGTTTGTTCCAGACACGCACCAGATCGCCATTCGCAATACCAAAGCGAGCAGCATCTTCGGTGTGAATAGTGATCGGTTCACGATCGGCAACCGCATATTTTTTACGCAGTTCCGCATAGTTAAGCTGACTGTGTAAACGGTGTGCCGGATGTGCGGTCAGAAGCTGCAACTGCTTCTCGTCGGCGGAACCTTTCCACTCATCAGGCGCAAGCCAGGTTGGGTGTGCCGGGCAATCCTTATAGCCAAATTTTTCCAGCGTTTTGGAGTAAATCTCAATTTTGCCGCTTGGCGTACCCAGCGCATTTTTCACCGGATCGGCGCGGAAATCACCATAACGAACGTATTGTTCGTTCTTCTCACTGCGGCGCATTTCGATCAGTTTATTTTGCTGCCAGAAAGCATTAAACATCGGCATAGTCACGCGTTGCGCACGGGCACCTTTCTGAGCGGCATCATAGAAAAATTTCAGCCACGCCATTTCATCTTTACCTTCGGTATAGATCTCTTTTCCGCCAGGTTTGAGTAATTCAGCAAGATCGGCAAACACGTCAAAATCGTTGCGCGCTTCAAATTGCGGAGCGACAGCCTGCTTCATCGGCACAATATGCTGGTTGCTGTAATCACCGGTCATCGTCAGGTCATTGCGCTCAAACGATGTGGTGATCGGTAATACGATATCTGCATGTTTAGCAGCTGCGGTCCAGTAGCATTCAGAAACGACGATCATCTCCGGTTTCTGCCATGCTTTAATCAGACGATTAGTATCCTGGTGATGGGTAAAGTTACCGCCACCCGCCCACCAGATCATTTTGATATTCGGATACGTTTGTTCTTTACCGTTATGCTGATATTTGCCGCCAGGATTTTCCAGCGCATCGACGATACGGGCAACAGGAATCGCCGTCATTCCGCCATCATCAGCGGCCTCGCTGGCCTGTCCGGCAATCGCCGCAGACATTTCCGGCAGCACGCCGCCAACACGCGTCGGGTTGCCACCGTTGGAGTAATGATAAGAGAATCCAAAACCGCCGCCCGGTGTACCAATTTGCCCTAACATCGCCGCCAGCGTCACCAGCATCCAGTGTTTCTGTTCACCGTATTGCTGGCGTTGGATCCCCCAGCCTGCCATCAGCATCGTGCGATTCGCCGCCATCAGTTCTGCAAGTTTGACAATCTGCGCTTCCGGTACGCCAGTAATTTCCGCCGCCCAGGCCGCGCTCTTCGGCGTATTATCGCTCTTACCTGTCAGATACTCTTCAAACTGCGGATACCCGGTAGTGTATTTTTCAAGGAACACTTTATCGTGTTTGCCTTGTGTCATCAGGGTATGCGCAATCCCTAACATCAGTGCCACGTCGGTGCCCATATTCGGTGCGATCCAGGTGGCATTATCGCCAAAGAATTCGATGGTTTCGGAGCAGATAGGATCAATGGCAATCACTGGTTTGCCAGATTTTTTCAGCTGATGGAAGTATTCCAGCCCTTGCTCATCGGTACTGCTCCAGGCAATTTTGAGCGTGTTCAGCGGGTTCATCCCCCACAGCACCACAACCTGGCTGTTTTCCAGAATCAGCGGCCAGGAGGTCTGCTGTTCATACACCTCTACAGAACCGACCACATGCGGCATGATCACCTGTGCCGCTCCGGTTGAATAATCGCCGCTATGCCCGGAATAACCGCCCGCCAGGTTCATATAACGTTGCAGTAAGGTTTGCGCTTTATGCAACACGCCAGAAGAACGCCAGCCGTAAGATCCGGCAAAAATGGCCGATGGTCCGTTAGCTTTACGAATACGATCGTGTTGCTCATGAATCAGTTTTAATGCTTGTTCCCAGCTCACCTGTACATAGGTATCTTCGCCACGACCTTTCGCCGGTTGCAGTGGATTATCGAGATAGCTTTTTCTCACCATCGGATGCTGAATACGCGCCGTGGTGTGTACCTGATCCGCCGCCGTAGACTGTAAGGAGTTCGGTATGGTTTTCGCCAGCGCGCCTGTCGAAGAAACAATCTTGCCGTCCTTCACTTCTACGTTCATCGCTCCCCAACGGCCCGCGGTGAGAATTTTGCCGCCCTTCTCTTCTGCCCATGCAGGTAACGGTGCAGCCGATGTCACCACCAGCGCCCCTGCCGCAATACCGCTATGTTTAATAAATTCACGTCTTGTTAATGTCATAACTTCCTCCCTGATCAACGAGGATCACTGTTTCTCGGTAATATCTTTGGCGTTGTACTGGAAGTACCGCGTCAAAATGTCCAGTTCGTTTTCGCTCATGCTGGTTCGCGCACCCATTCCTTTGGCAATGGACGGCCATGCATTGACGGTGTAATGGTCGGAGGCAATAGGGGCATGGCAACCAGCGCAATAGGTATCGTCAAGTTTTTCAGCGTATTGCCATAGAGGTTTACGGTCCGCTAATGCGGGATCGGTAAGCACACCCTGTAAAGACGCCTGACGCCATTGATTGCCGTATTCGTCAGCCTGCCATTCCCCGTTTACCGTCAGCGCCTTGATACCTTCTTCACTTAATGTGGCTAGCGCCAGCCGTTGACCTGCCGCCAGGTAGAGCGTGTTTTCACTGCCCTGCATTTGATAACCCTGCAACAGAACGATCGGCTGTTTGCCACTGGCATCAACGACGGTGAGATCGGTACCAGGATTCACGGTAGCCAGTTCGCCTATGCGAGAAGTTTTGAAAGGATAAATATGTGCGCCATTAGTAACTGAAGTAGCGGCCTGACTTTCCAGCTCATGCGCCGCGTTGTCATCCATTTTTATTTCTGGCGGAAAATGGGCAATGCCTTTATGGCAATCGATACAGGTTTCGCCGTCCTTTTGCGCTTTATTATGCATTTTCTGCGCAGATTCACTTTGCGAGGCAATATCCATGGCATCAAAAGAATGGCAACTACGGCAGGTTGCAGAGTCAGTTGCTTTTAATTCTTTCCATACTGTTTCGGCCATTTCCTGGCGATGAGCTTCGAACTTATCATCACTGTCTATTTTGCCGCTAACAAATTCATGATAAATATCTTTAGATGCTTTTAATTTAGCAAATAAATAATCCATCCCTGACTTTGGAATATGGCAATCGGCACATTCCGCACGTATCCCTTTCTGGTTTGAAAAGTGGACAGTTCCCTGATATTCCTCAAAAGGTTTACTCATCGAGTGGCAGGAAAGGCAAAATGCGGTATCCGACGTTTTATGTAAGGCTTTTTGCGCCAGTAATAACCCGCCGCCACCAACCACAACCGCTATCAGCAAAAACAATAACCCAATGCGTTTTTTCCCTCGCATAGATTCCTCTAATTAAATTCCAGGACACCGATACCATTGTATAAATAAATACACAACGAATTGACTGCTTGCTTAATTCGGCACAACACTGCCTGAAACAATCGATAAAGAATATGATTTATTACAATGTAATCATTAATTGCTAAGGAATAACCCAGTTGTTATTTAGAATATATATTTGTCAGTTTTGGCAATTTAAATCACATAATGAATGTGAATATATAAAATATTTTTAGCACAACGCTATGCGCACTGTCACCCGCTCAACAGATCACGGCAATCGTTCGTTTTTTATACTGCTCAGGGATAAAAAAAGGCCCCTGTTGAAATTGCAGGGGCCTGGTACGAGCAAGCATCATATTGGGCGACATGATGCAACGGTAAAAATCATTTGGCCTGATGGCGTTCAATGATTCCTTTCATTTCAGCAACCGCCGCCCCGTCTACGACATAACGCGAATACTCGTCCGCGTGTGCATCTGATGACATGGACAATCCTTGATTACGATAACGCATCGGTGAGGCTTGCCACGCTCCCGCGGAGCTATGGACTTCCAGCACTCCGGCATCGAGGAAGTGGTGCAGGTTTTCCGCACGGACTCCTGCTCCGGCCATAATGATTGGAGCATCACGATGGGCAATAAGTTCCATAATTTTTGATAAACCTTGCAGTGCGTCTGATTTTTGCCCTGATGTCAGTACCCGGGCAATGCCCAATTCCGCAAGATTATTGAGTGTATTTAAAGGGTTAGCGCACATATCGAAGGCGCGATGAAAAGTCACTGCCAGCGGACCGGCAGCAGCCATTATTTTTTCCATTCGTGGCATATCGACATTCCCGTCAACATCGAGAACGCCCGTCACCAGTCCAGGAAAACCTAATTCGCGGACTGTGCGCACATCCTCAAGAATGGCGGCAAATTCACCGTCGCTGTAGCAAAAATCACCACCGCGTGGGCGAATAATAGGATGCACAGGGATCGTCACCCGCTGGCGTACGGATTTCAGTACCCCCAACGACGGCGTTAAGCCCCCCTCTTTTGGGGCTGCGCATAATTCAACTCTGTCTGCGCCGTTTTGCTGCGCCGTTAGCGCGCATTCCATGCTGTAACAGCAAATTTCCAGTAATGCCATTTTTGCTCCTTAATTACGCCGACTGCTCGCTGGCAACGATCTCTTCAATGGACCACGGATGAAATTTAATGGTCGTTTTGCCATCGGTGACCGCCAGCGTCGGATTCGGTAATCGCTCATGCTCACCTTTTGGCGAACTGGTTTTAACTGAGATCCCCGGCAGGCTGAGTCCTTCATCAGAAAGCAATGCCAGCGCACGGGCATTCAGCGTTTCTGGATCGCCCGGCAGAACGATTTCAATATGTTCCCAACCTTCGTGCGGGTAACGTTTTTCCCCGGGCCACGGTAGCTCCACAATGGAAAACTGCCAGTGAGCAACCTGTACCGGTTCATGCAATTTAAACAGACAAATCGGCCTGCCATTGATCATATTTTCTGACAAAAGCTCGCCGCACTGTTCAAACCCGCGACGCCAGCGCTCAGCAGTGGCGTTTTGATGGCAACGCAAAGAAATGTGATCGGCAGTCAGCGGAGTGATATCCAACCCCAGACGGCGGGAAAGTTCATCTAATGCGTGGGTAAATCGCGGTAAATCCGATGCAATATCCTGCAACTCGTTGATAGATTGCCAGTTCGCCATAATCACTCTTCGTCGTTCAATAAAAGCGTTAATTTACCCTGTTGCCCTGCGCCAACCAACCGCTGATTGCACGCCGCTTCTGATGCAATAGTGAAAACGGCAATACGCCACGCGCACGTTGCTGACGAAAACAGCCATTTGCAGTATACTCCCGCCCTAATTTCTTTAACTGGTGCGGGCAAATTTTGCTCGCTTCATCAATGTAAGGTATTCCGGTGAATATTCAGGCTCTTCTCTCAGAAAAAGTCCGTCAGGCCATGATTGCGGCAGGCGCGCCTGCGGATTGCGAACCGCAGGTTCGTCAGTCAGCAAAAGTTCAGTTCGGCGACTATCAGGCTAACGGCATGATGGCAGTTGCTAAAAAACTGGGTATGGCACCGCGACAATTAGCAGAGCAGGTGCTGACTCATCTGGATCTTAACGGTATCGCCAGCAAAGTTGAGATCGCGGGTCCTGGCTTTATCAACATTTTCCTTGATCCGGCATTCCTGGCTGAACATGTTCAGCAGGCGCTGGCGTCCGATCGTCTCGGTGTTGCTACGCCAGAAAAACAGACCATTGTGGTTGACTACTCTGCGCCAAACGTGGCGAAAGAGATGCACGTTGGTCACCTGCGCTCTACCATTATTGGTGACGCAGCAGTTCGTACTCTGGAGTTCCTCGGTCACAAAGTGATTCGCGCAAACCACGTCGGCGACTGGGGCACTCAGTTCGGTATGCTGATTGCATGGCTGGAAAAGCAGCAGCAGGAAAACGCTGGTGAAATGGAGCTGGCTGACCTTGAAGGTTTCTACCGCGATGCGAAAAAGCATTACGACGAAGATGAAGAGTTTGCCGAGCGTGCACGTAACTACGTGGTAAAACTGCAAAGCGGTGACGAATATTTCCGCGAGATGTGGCGCAAACTGGTCGACATCACCATGACGCAGAACCAGATCACCTACGATCGTCTCAACGTGACGCTGACCCGTGATGACGTGATGGGTGAAAGCCTCTACAACCCAATGCTGCCGGGTATCGTGGCGGACCTGAAAGCCAAAGGTCTGGCAGTAGAAAGCGAAGGCGCGACCGTCGTATTCCTTGATGAGTTCAAAAACAAGGAAGGCGAACCGATGGGCGTGATCATTCAGAAGAAAGATGGTGGCTATCTCTACACCACCACTGATATCGCCTGTGCGAAATATCGTTATGAAACACTGCATGCCGATCGCGTGCTGTATTACATCGACTCCCGTCAGCATCAACACCTGATGCAGGCGTGGGCTATCGTCCGCAAAGCAGGCTATGTACCGGAATCCGTACCGCTGGAACACCACATGTTCGGCATGATGCTGGGTAAAGACGGCAAACCGTTCAAAACCCGTGCTGGCGGTACGGTGAAACTGGCCGATCTGCTGGATGAAGCACTGGAACGCGCACGCCGTCTGGTGGCAGAGAAAAACCCGGACATGCCAGCTGACGAGCTGGAAAAACTGGCTAACGCGGTTGGTATTGGTGCGGTGAAATATGCGGATCTCTCCAAAAACCGCACTACCGACTACATCTTCGACTGGGACAACATGCTGGCGTTTGAGGGTAATACCGCGCCATACATGCAGTATGCTTACACGCGTGTATTGTCCGTGTTCCGTAAAGCAGAAATTGACGAAGAGCAACTGGCTGCAGCTCCGGTTATCATCCGTGAAGATCGTGAAGCGCAACTGGCTGCTCGCCTGCTGCAGTTTGAAGAAACCCTCACCGTGGTTGCCCGTGAAGGCACGCCGCATGTGATGTGTGCTTACCTGTACGATCTGGCCGGTCTGTTCTCTGGTTTCTACGAGCACTGCCCGATCCTCAGCGCAGAAAACGAAGAAGTGCGTAACAGCCGTCTGAAACTGGCACAACTGACGGCGAAGACGCTGAAACTGGGTCTGGATACGCTGGGTATTGAGACAGTAGAGCGTATGTAATCGCGTTATACGGCAAAAGCCGATGTCATGGCAGACATCGGCTTTTTTATCATTAACGATAATTCACAATCACTTCATTACGTTGTACTTTCAGCGGCGGAATTAACCGCCCACCGCCAGGCACTTCCCAGATAAATCGCAACGGTTCTGCTGCCGCTATACCGGAAAAGGCCACGGTGGTTCCACTCTGCCCTTCTAATTCGACACAACGAGATTGTGAACACAAGCGAACCCGCAGTCCTGCAGGTGTCGGGCCGATAAGCTGATAACGCCACGCCACCAGCGTCATCAATCCTGCAGCAGGTTGTCGAGTAGAAAGAGGCGCTGACGACATCGACTCACCACGGTGATTCAGCGTAACGCCCACACTGCTCGCCTGCCACATCCCCTCCCCGGCGGCTTGCACCAGCAGCGGAAACAATAATATTGCTAATAAAGTTCTCATCATTTACCACCAATTGTCGCCGTCATGCGGATATGTCGGTTATCAGATAGTTCCAGATTCGACAGCACCACTAACTGCGGCAGGCTGCGGCGCAGGAAGCGAGACAATAATGGTCGCAGCGCGTGGTTCACCAACAATACCGGCGGCGCACCCAACATCTCCTGACGGGATAGCGCTTCCTGAGTTTGCGCCAGTAAACGATCCGCCAGCCCTGGCTCCAGTCCCCCCCCGCCCTGCAACGCCTGTAGCAACAAACGTTCCAGCGGTGTATCGAGGCCAATAACATGGACTTCATCTTTGCCAGGAAACCACTGCTGAGTAATCGCCCGTCCCAACGCTACGCGCACGACGGCGGTTAATTCATGCGGATCGCTTTGGATGGGCGCATGTTCCGCCAGCGTTTCGAGAATGGTGCGCATATCGCGAATCGGCACTTTTTCATCGAGCAGATTTTGCAGCACTTTATGCAGTGTGGTAAGCGTGACGACGCCAGGAACGAGATCTTCCGTCAGCTTTGGCATCTCCTGGGCGACGCGATCCAGCAGCTGTTGTGCCTCCTGACGACCAAACAGCTCTGCGGCATGCTGGCTAATGAGGTGGTTAAGATGGGTTGCCACCACCGTGCTGGCCTCAACCACGGTGTACCCCTGAATCTGCGCCTGTTCTTTAAGCGCACTTTCAATCCAGATAGCATTCAGGCCAAATGCCGGATCGACGGTCGCCTCACCAGGTAACGTCCCGGCAGCGGTACCAGGGTTAATCGCCAACCAACGCCCCGGATAAGCATCACCACTGCCTATCTCCACGCCTTTCATCAAAATGCGATAGCGGGCAGGTTGCAGATCCATATTGTCGCGAATGTGCACCACCGGCGGCAGAAACCCCATCTCCTGGGCAAATTTCTTGCGAATACTGCGTATACGGCCCAGCAACTCACCATCCTGCTGGAAATCGACCATCGGGATCAGGCGATAACCCACTTCCATTCCCAGAGAATCTTCCAGTTGCACATCGTTCCACGTCGCTTCGACAACGGTATTATTCTCTGCCATTTTTACCGGTTTTGGTTCGGCAGGCGCTTTTTGTTCACGTCCGCGGATCCACCAGGCCAGTCCCAGCAATCCGGCAGTGAACAGCAAAAATACCAGGTTCGGCATTCCAGGCACCAGGCCGAGTAAACCGAGCACGGCGGCGCTTAACAACATAACGCTTGGGTTACTGAAAAGCTGATTCACCATCTGCTCGCCAACATCCTGATCGGTGCTGACACGCGTAACGATGACCCCCGCGGCGGTAGAAATCACCAACGCCGGAATTTGTGCCACCAGACCGTCGCCAATAGTCAATAGCGTATAACTTTCCGCCGCGTGTCCCATGCTCATACCATGTTGCAGCACGCCGACCAGCAACCCACCGACAACGTTTATGACCATGATGAGGATCCCGGCGATGGCATCGCCGCGAACAAACTTACTTGCCCCGTCCATCGAGCCGTAAAAATCGGCTTCCTGAGTCACTTCGGAGCGGCGTTTTTTCGCTTCATCTTCACCAATCAATCCGGCGTTAAGGTCGGCGTCAATCGCCATCTGCTTCCCCGGCATACCATCGAGAACAAAGCGCGCGCCTACTTCCGCAATACGCCCGGCACCTTTGGTAATGACCATAAAGTTGATGATCACGAGAATGACGAACACCACGATACCGATAGCGAAATTGCCACCAACGAGGAAGTGACCGAACGCTTCGACCACCTTTCCAGCCGCCGCCGCGCCGGTATGCCCTTCCATCAAAATGATACGGGTTGAAGCCACATTAAGTGCCAGACGCAACAACGTGGTAAACAACAGAATCGTCGGAAACGCAGCAAACTCAAGCGTGCGTTGGGTAAACATCGCCACCAGCAACACCATGATCGACAAGGCAATATTGAAGGTAAACAGCAGGTCGAGTATGAATGCGGGCAGTGGCAGTACCATCATCGACAAGATCAACAGGATCAAAATCGGTCCGGCAAGGATCTGCCAGTGTGTCGATTTCAGGTTTGCGGGCAGGCGCAGCATCGCGGCCAGATTACTCATGGGTCGGTTTCTCGTTAATAAAATCCAGGGCTTCCGGCACCGGAAGATGAGTAGGTTGTACAGGGCGCTGTCCACCAGCCAGACGCCAGCGTTTCAGTTGCCAGACCCAGGCCAGCACTTCCGCCACCGCGGCGTACAGTTGACCCGGGATTTGTTGACCGATCTCCGCATGTCGATACAGCGCACGCGCCAGCGGCGGCGCTTCAAGCGTCGGGACGTTATTTTCAGCGCCAATTTCACGAATGCGCAGCGCGACCAGCCCTGCACCTTTAGCGACCACTTTCGGTGCGCTCATTTTGTTTTCGTCATACTGCAAAGCCACTGAGTAGTGAGTTGGGTTATTGACGATAACGTCCGCTTTCGGCACATCGGCCATCATCCGCCGCCGCGCCGCAGCTCGCTGCATCTGACGGATTCGCCCTTTGACATGAGGGTCGCCTTCGCTTTGTTTGAACTCATCACGAATATCCTGCCGTGACATACGCAGCTTTTTCAGGTGGCTGAAGATTTGGAAAAAGACGTCAAATCCCACCATCGGAATGACACCAAGCACCACCAGCAATGCGCACAGCCCTACCAGATCCATCGCATTACCCATGGCGGTAATGGGGGACTCCGCCATTAAGCGCATCATTTGCGGCCAGTGGTGCCAGAGATAAAACCCCGTCACACTGCCGACCAGGATGGATTTCAAAATCGCTTTAAGCAACTCCGCACCGGTTTGTGCCGAAAACATCCGTTTAATGCCCGGTAGCGGGTTGAGTTTGGAAAACTTCGGCTGCAAGGATTTGCCGCTAAATACCAGCCCTCCCAGCATGACCGGAGAAATGAGCGCCACCAGCACCACGCCGCTAATCAGCGGCAGCAGCGCCAGCATGGCTTCTCTGATCAGCAGAATAATTTGCCCGAGGAGCAGATTCGGGTCATTGATAATACTGTGATCAAAATGCAGCCCAGCGGAGAGCATGCCCGACAATCGACGGGTCAGCGACACACCGCCAAACCAGATAACACTAACGCCTACCAGCAAAATCAGCAGTGAAGTCAGTTCACGGGAACGCGGGATTTGCCCCTCTTCCCGCGCTTTTTCTAGTCGGTGAGGTGTGGGGGCTTCTGTTTTGTCGTCGCTCTCGTCAGACACATCGCCAATCCTGGAAAGAGTATTAAGCGTAAATGATGCCAGAGCGCAAAGCGTTCAATGGTTTGAGTAAGGGGCAAAACAGGCGGGATTTAGGGCTTTTACTGCCACACATCAAGCATAGTATGCGTTTGTCGGATGCGGCGTCATCGCGTTATACGACCGCCTGATATGACGTAGTCACGCCACATCAGGCAATACAAATCAAAATCCAAGACTATCCAACAAATCGTCCACCTGATCCTGACTGGCTACCACACCGGCTTTGCTGGTATCGACCTGAGGTCCATTAAGCAAACTCTGGTTTTCACGTTTTGGACGCGACTCCTGTTCGGGGATGTTTTCCAACAGCACCATCAGCAACTGACGTTCGATCTCCTGAATGACATCCATCATCCGCTTAATGACCTGTCCGGTGAGATCCTGAAAATCCTGCGCCATCATGATTTCCAGCAGCTGCGCGTTAGTAAAGCTGGTATGCGCGGGGACATCTGCCAGAAATTGCCGCGTATCTGTTACCAGTTCTCGGGCGTCGGCAAGGTCAATCGGATCGGCAAACCAGTCATCCCAACGTTGGGTTAACGCTTTTGCTGATTTCTCCATTTGATCCTGATGCGGTTGTGACGCCTCAACACTGTTCAGCGCCCGCTCCGCAGCCTGGGCGGTCATCTGCACAACATAGTACAAACGATCGCGCGCATCGGGGATGGCTTCCGCCGCTTCGGCAATGGCCTGATCCAGCCCCAGCTCCCGCAAACTGTCGCGCAGCATACGCGTCAGGCTGCCGATACGCGCAATGATATCGCCAGCTGAATGCTCGTCAGCAGGTTTGATTGATGGTTGCATCATAGTCGCATCCTCACATGCCCAGTTTCTCAAAGATTTTGTTGAGTTTTTCCTCCAGCGTCGCGGCGGTAAATGGCTTCACCACATAGCCACTGGCCCCCGCTTGCGCCGCAGCAATGATGTTCTCTTTCTTCGCTTCTGCAGTCACCATTAACACTGGCATTGCCGACATCGCGCCATCTGCACGAATCGTTTTCAGCAACTCCAGGCCATCCATATTGGGCATGTTCCAGTCGGAGATAACAAATCCATAACCGCCTGCCTGCAACTTATTGAGAGCGTCGACGCCATCTTCCGCTTCCTCAACATTATTGAATCCCAGTTCTTTCAGCAGGTTACGCACTATGCGTCGCATGGTGGAAAAGTCATCCACAACCAAAAATTTAAGTTCTTTATCCGCCATTTCACACTCCTGATTTAAATACGTATCGCCTGTCCGGCACTAATTTTTGCCAACATTTGCTGGCTTACCTGGCTAAGATCGACCACTTCGCAGACACCACCCATATTGATGGCCTCGCGCGGCATGCCGAACACCACGCAACTTGCTTCGTTTTGCGCAAGGGTCCATGCCCCCGCCTGACGCATCGCCAACATTCCCGCCGCACCGTCGTTGCCCATACCGGTCAGGATCACCCCAACCGCATTACGCCCCGCCTGTTTGGCGACAGAATGGAACAACACATCTACCGAAGGCCGATGACGGTTAACCGCCGGGCCATCGTGAATTTTGATTTGGTAATTTGCGCCACTACGCGCCAGCTCCATATGCCGATCGCCCGGCGCAATATAGGCATGCCCCGGTAAGACACGTTCTCCGTCTTCGGCTTCTTTAACCCCGATCTGGCAAAGCTTATTAAGTCTGTCGGCAAAAGAGCGGGTGAAACCGGGCGGCATATGCTGGGTAATTAACAGTGCCGGGCTGGAAAGCGGCAACGGTTGCAGTACGTGACGAATTGCCTCAGTTCCACCCGTTGAAGCACCAATCGCAATCAGTTTTTCAGAACTCAACAACGGCCCCGCTTTCAGCGTTGTCGGTGCCGACAATGGTTTATGTGCCGTAAGGCTCGCCTTTGCTGCTGTACGCACCTTTTCAGCAATCATTTCGCTATACGCCAGCATTCCTTCGCGAATACCCAACTGCGGTTTGGTGACAAAATCTATCGCCCCCAGCTCCAGCGCGCGCAGCGTGACTTCTGACCCTTTGCCGGTCAGGGAAGAAACCATCACTACGGGCATTGGACGCAAACGCATTAATTTTTCGAGGAAATCCAGTCCGTCCATCCGCGGCATTTCAACATCCAGCGTCAATACATCGGGATTGAATTTCTTAATCAAATCACGCGCAACCAGCGGATCAGGGGCGGTCGCCACCATTTCCATGTCGCTATGGCTGTTGATGATTTCTGTCATGATTTGGCGCATCAGTGCCGAATCATCGACAGATAACACCCTGATTTTGCTCATCGTTAATCCTTACTTAGCGCATACACCGTCTGACCACGCAGCGTGAAGCGGCGCTCAAGGTGGCTAAAGTTTTCAGAGTGACCCGCAAACAGCAATCCGTCGGGTTTAAGGAGCGGAACAAAGCGGCGCAAAATCTCCTGCTGGGTAGTTTGATCGAAGTAGATCATGACGTTACGACAGAAGATCGCATCAAACGGCCCCGGCACGGTGTACTGTTTCGCCAGTAAATTCAGCGGGGCAAAATCAACATAGTTCGCCAGCTCCTGACGCACGCGTACCAGCCCTTCATGCGGTCCCGTCCCTCGCATGAAGTACCGCTGCAGTTGCTGCGGCGTCAGGTTTTTCAACTCTTCATGGCGATAAATACCGCTTCTGGCTTTTTCCAGCACTTCGGTGTCGATATCACTGGCAAACACTTTCCAGCGTCCGGGCACGGTGCCCAATGTGTCAGCCAGCGTCATCGCAATGCTGTACGGCTCTTCGCCGGTCGAAGCCGCCGCGCTCCATACGCGATACTCGCCAGAACGACGCCGGGCGTGATCCGCGAGCAGAGGAAAATGATGCGCCTCACGGAAAAAAGCCGTCAGATTCGTGGTCAGCGAATTGATAAACGCCTGCCACTCACCGCTGTGCTGATTAGATTCCAGCAAGTTCAGGTAATGGCCGAAATCCGTCAGTCCCAGCGAACGCAAACGACGAACCAGTCGGTTGTAAACCATGTCGCGTTTATGGTCAGCCAGAACGATCCCGGCTCGTTGATAGATCAATTGACTTATCCGCCGAAAATGCGCGTCGGAAAGCGCCAGGCGCTCGGTCATCTGTAACAATAAAGACGTTTGCCCACAGGGCAGAGATGAAGTCATAGCGCCTTCTCAATCACTTCAGGATACCACTGGCGCAATATGTAACTGCGCCGACTCATGTCGTGCTACTTCATGTTCTTCAAGGGTAAATACCGCCACACGCGACGAAAGATGGTCAGCCTGGTTCGCCAGTTGTTCCGTTGCCGCCGCCGCTTCTTCTACCAGCGAGGCGTTCTGCTGAGTCACCTGATCCATCTGGCTGACAGCCTGTGCAACCTGCTCAATCCCCCGCCATTGTTCTTCCGACGCCGAAGCAATTTCTCCCATAATGTCGTTCACGCGGGTCACCGAACTGACAATATCGGTCATGGTCGCGGCGGCGTTATTCACCAGTTTCGAACCCTGCTGGACACGATTGACTGACTCTTCGATCAGCCCTTTGATCTCTTTTGCTGCCTGGGCGCTACGGCTGGCAAGATTGCGCACTTCACCTGCCACTACCGCAAAACCACGCCCCTGCTCTCCGGCGCGAGCCGCTTCCACTGCCGCATTCAGGGCCAGAATATTGGTCTGGAAAGCAATGCCGTCGATAACGCTGATAATGTCGCCAATTTTTTGCGAGCTGGTGGCGATCTCCTGCATGGTGTGAGTCATGGTACTGACCTGAACACCGCCCGCCTGCGCCGTTGTCGCGGCATTTTTTGCCAGTTCCGACGCCTGTCGTGCGTTATCGGCGTTTTGCCCTACCGTGGCGGTTAATTGCTCCATACTGGCGGCCGTTTGTGCCAGCGATGCCGCCTGCTGTTCGGTACGACTTGAGAGATCGTTATTGCCTGCGACAATCTCCGCGATACCAATGTGCATCTCCTGGCTTCCCTTACGCACATCACTTACCGTCCCACGCAAAGCCTGCTGCATGGTCTTCAGACTGGCAAAAATGGCGGTGATCTCATTGCGACCATACACTGCAATCGGACGCGCCAGATTACCCGCAGCAATGCTGTCAAAATGGCTACCGATGATGGCCAGTGGTTGAACAATCATCTTGCGCGTCCACCACAGCGCACTGCTGATGTAGAGCGCTGCAACAATAATCATGCTGATAAACACCAGCGCCGAAATGTGATAGTTACGCTGGCTTTGCGCACTGGCAGCTTCCAGCACATGGTTGATCTCCAGCTGCCAGGCCTCAAAGTTAACGTCAAACGCATTCTGTGATTCCTGCACCGGCGCAGTGAGGAAATCCGAAAGTTGATTACTTTCAAGCCAGGTCGCCTGATGTTCGAGATCGTTGTGCCAGCGGGCAAAACTTTTCTCCGTCTCTTTTTGCAACGCCCTGACGTGCTCGTTGCCCGCAGTCATCGCCATAAAACTTTTAAACAGCGTGGTGGATTGCGTCAGACTGGCGCGCGCCGTCGTCATCAACGTTTTAATGTCATCCGCCGGATAGCTAAGCGCCGTCAGAGTGCCCGCTTTGTTCAGCGCGGTACTGGCCTGTAACATTACCGCCCGAGTTTGCGCTAATGCCGCACGTTGCTGATTGCTCTGCTCGACCTGATTCAGTCGTTGCAAATCGTCGCGAAATGCCCAAAAAGACATGCCGTTACTGCCAATCTGCAAGATCCCGCAGAGAATCAAAATTAAAAACAGCGTGGTCGAAATTCGAATACGATTAAACATCAACGCTCCCCATCAGGCGGCAATGACCGCGTTAGTAAAAACTCGTCAAAATGTTTCCCAGTTTGGATCTTGTTCAGTAATTCGCAGTCGTGGCTGTGCCGGTGGTTGCTCACTGGCAGGACGGGATGGTGTTTGCGGTTTATTGGTGAGTGGGCTGGCTGCCAGACGGAACGCGGAAACCGCTTGCGTTAAACGACTCGCCTGTTCTTCCAGCGCAGCTGCGGCGGCAGCTGATTCCTGCACCAGCGATGCGTTCTGTTGCGTGACGCGATCCATTTCCGAAACCGCCAATGCGACTTGATCGATGCCACGGCTCTGTTCATCCGATGCCGATGCAATCTCGCCCATAATGTCAGTCACGCGGGTGACAGCATTGACGATATTGTTCATTGTTTCCCCGGCGCTTTCGACCAGCACCGAACCGGTATCAACGCGCGAGACGGAGTCTTCAATGAGGGCTTTGATCTCTTTTGCCGCCTGGGCGCTGCGACTGGCAAGATTACGCACTTCGCCCGCCACCACGGCAAAACCACGGCCCTGTTCACCCGCTCGCGCGGCTTCAACAGCGGCATTCAGCGCGAGTATATTAGTCTGGAAGGCAATACCATCGATAACGCTGATAATGTCGGCAATTTTCTTCGAACTATCGGCGATCTCATGCATCGTTTTCACTACGCCATCCACCACTTTGCCGCCGTGCTGGGCGGTGTCGGAGGCACTTTGCGCCAGTTGCGAGGCCTGGCGGGCGTTATCGGCGTTTTGCTTCACTGTCGCGGTGAGCTGCTCCATGCTGGCGGCAGTTTCTTCCAGCGCGGATGCCTGCTGTTCCGTACGGGAGGAAAGATCGGTGTTGCCCGCCGCAATTTCACGGGTACCGGCATAGATGGCATCTGAACCTTCACGCACATGAGTGACGGTGTCAGTCAAAGAGCGTTGCATATGTGAAACGCTCTGCGCCAGGTCGCCCATTTCACTGCGCCCGTCAATGGTCAGGGTATTCGCCAGGTTACCACCGGCGATTTCGCGAATGTGAGCAATAATTTTTGCCAGCGGTGTAAGCAACATACGGCGAATGCCGTACCACGCCACCAGCAGAATCAATACCACCACCAGCGCGATAACCGCCAGTTGCCACTGGGCAAATCGGTAATCATCTGCGTTGTCAGTGACGATATCGCGATACAGTTTTTCACTGCTGAGGGCGTACTGAGCAAACGCTTCGCCCATTGCATTTTGCATTCCCTGGGTTGGCTGAGCGAAATAAGCTCCAGTATTGCCATAATCAAGATAATCAATCAGTTCAGTTAACGCTGTGTGATAGTTTTTATATTTTTCATCAATATTACGACTGGTAGCGACCATTTCAGGTAACGGTGCCATGCTTTTGAATTTTTTATAATGAGTCGCTGCCTGGGCCAATGTTTTCCTGGCGCTATCGAGCAATTCAACTTTGGCATTACTTTGCTGATTGGATGAATCCATCATCATCCGCACCGCTGAACGACTCAGGTTAATGCGCGTTTGCAGCATTAAATCCCATGTTGACGTCAGCTCGCCCTGCTGTTCCCGTAATTGATTGGAAACCACAAAGCTCTTCTGGCTATGGTGAAGGGAAGAAAAAAACAGACTGCCGGAAATAAGCTGTAACAGTGCGAATACCCCCAGCACCATTACCAACAGCGTGACTACGCGGATACGGTTAATCATAAGGCACCTTCCTGAAAACAAGTTGATCTCGTTATCGGCAAGGAAGGGGGAAACTTTATTGCTGATGCCACCCGCCGCGAAACTGAAATAAAAAACCCGATGCGCAGATCATCGGGTTCATTGCAATTGAGGAAATCGGGAGAATTACGCCACTTCTGACGCCGCGCTATCTAATAGCGCCATCTCTTCGCTGTTCAGCAGTTTTTCGATGTTCACCAGAATCAACATACGGTCGCCCAGTGCACCCAGTCCAGTGAGATATTCTGTTGAAAGCGTCACGGCAAATTCCGGTGCCGGACGAATTTGCTCCGCCGTCAATGAAAGCACGTCTGAGACGCCGTCAACCACGATGCCGACCACCCGCTGTCCGAGATTCAGGACGATAACTACCGTGTTGTCGTTATAGTCCACATCCACCTGGCTGAACTTAATTCGTAAGTCCACAATCGGCACAATAACACCGCGCAGATTCGTGACGCCTTTGATAAACGCTGGCGTGTTCGCAATCCGTGTTACCTGATCGTAGCCACGGATCTCCTGCACTTTCAGAATATCAATACCGTACTCTTCATCACCAAGGGTAAATACCAGAAATTCCTGGCCTGACGGCTCGCTGGCCAGCTTTGTTACATTCGTCATACCGGTCATATTGTTACCTTTTTACTCATTCAGGCGGCGGTGTTCGCCATACGTTGTTCGCGGTTTATCGCCTGCAAGGCGGAGACATCAACAATCAGTGCCACGCTGCCGTCGCCAAGAATGGTCGCAGCAGAAATGCCGGGGACTTTGCGATAGTTACTTTCAAGGTTTTTAACCACAACCTGGTGTTGACCAATTAATTGATCCACCAGCAAGGCGTAGCGGCGACCGCCACTTTGTAAGATCACCACAATTCCCTGGGTAGCTTCGGTTTTCGCGCCCGCGACGTTGAACACTTTCCACAGTTCGACGATGGGCAGATATTCACCCCGCACTTCCAGCACCCGCTCGCCGCCAGCCAGTGGATGCAGATCGGCTTCACGGGGTTGCAGTGATTCCATGACAGCATTCAGCGGCAGAATGAAAACTTCATCCGCAACGCGTACGGACATGCCGTCGAGGATGGCCAGCGTCAGCGGCAGTAAAATGCGGATCGTCGTGCCAGTACCCTGCTTCGACTGGATTTCGACATGACCGCCCATCTCCTGGATATTACGTTTAACGACGTCCATGCCGACGCCGCGCCCGGAGACGTCGGTGACCTGCTCCGCCGTGGAGAAGCCAGGGGCAAATATCAGCATCGCGACTTCGTCGTCGCTCATGTTTTCGCTGACGGTCAGACCTTGCGAGGCCGCTTTTGCCAGAATTCGCTCACGGTTTAGCCCCGCACCATCGTCGGTCACTTCAATGCAAATGTTGCCGCCCTGATGTTCGGCAGACAGAATTAAATTTCCGACGCTGTTTTTACCTGCGGCGAGCCGTTTTTCTGGCAGTTCAATACCGTGATCGAGGCTATTGCGTACCAGGTGGGTCAGCGGGTCGATAATGCGTTCTATCAGGCTCTTGTCGAGTTCAGTGGAACTGCCCACCAGCGTCAGTTCTACCTGCTTGCCGAGTTTTCCCGCAAGATCACGCACCAGCCGGGGATAGCGACTAAAGACATACTCCATCGGCATCATGCGAATCGACATCACTGATTCCTGCAAATCACGGGCGTTACGTTGTAACTGCCCCATGCTGGTAATCAAATCACCATGATTAACCGGGTCCAGTTCACTAGAACGCTGGGCAAGCATTGACTGGGTGATGACCAGCTCGCCGACGAGGTTAATTAATTGATCAACCTTTTCTACCGCTACACGGATGCTGGTGGATTCACTGCTGCGCGTCGTTTTTTCCCGCTCCACGCGGCCGGTTGGCGCTTGTTCGGCTGCCAGTTTAAGCACTGGTGGGGGGGATATTTTGGGCGAGACTTCTACTGTTTCAAAGGTAATCTGATCGGCTTCAATCACAAAACAGAGTACCGCTGTGATGTCATCTTCGGCGATGTCGCCCGGTAATATTGCCGAGAGAGAATCCGCCCCTTTCACCACATCAGTTAACGTTGTCAGATGCCCCAGCTCTTCTTCCAGCAGGTCGACTTCCCCGGCCTTCAGGCGCGAAAGGATAATTCGTCGCGGCGACTGATCGCGGCTCTGCTCATCTTGCGGTTCACTTTTGGCAACCACACTTAATCGGGTCACTGCAGATGGCGTTTCGCCTTTCGCTTCTAATGCCAGTTGACGCAAGGCCTGGCAGATATAATCGAAGCTGGCGGCATCCGGCTCTTGCGACTGTTTATAAGCGTCGAGCTGTTCTTGCATGATGTCCTTCGTTTCCAAAAACAGATTGATAATGTCGGTGTTGAGTTGCATCTCACCTCGTCTGGCTTCGTCGAGCAGGTTTTCCATCAGATGCGTGGTTTCCTGCAAAACGCTGAAGCCAAAGGTTCCTGCCCCTCCTTTGATCGAGTGGGCAGCCCGAAAGATGGCATTCAATTGTTCGGCATCTGGCGCTTCCGGCTGCAAAACCAGCAGATGCTGCTCCATGTCAGCCAACAGTTCGTCCGCTTCATCAAAAAATGTCTGATAAAAATCGCTTATATCCATGCTCACGCTGTCACCTCGGTTCGGCTGATGGCATTGTGGGAACACTGACCTGTGGTGCAACCTCAGGTTCTTCCAGGGCGCTTACTGGCTCATTCTGGCTTTCGGCGTTTTCATGCAAAATGGCCTGTTCGGCTTGTTTGTTCAGTACCAGCAGGCTGATGCGACGGTTGACGGCATCATCAGGTCCGCGATCGCTTAAGCGCATCGTTGCCGCCATGCCGACGACACGTAACACTTTGCCGCCATTCAACCCGCCAACCATCAGTTCGCGGCGGGATGCATTGGCACGATCGGCAGAAAGCTCCCAGTTGCTGTAACCTTTCTCACCGCTGGCGTAGGGAAAATCATCGGTATGACCCGAGAGGCTAATTCGGTTGGGGATACCGTTCAGTACGGGCGCGATGGCGCGCAGAATGTCGCGCATATAGGGTTCGACGTCGGCACTGCCAGTTCTAAACATCGGGCGATTCTGGCTATCGATGATCTGAATACGTAGACCTTCCTGGACCAGATCGATTTTGAGATGTGGACGTAACGCCCGCAGTTTCGGATCGGATTCAATCAACTGGTCGAGATCGCCACGCAATTTCCGCAATCGACTTTGCTCCATGCGTTTTTTCAGCTCTTCGATGTTCGGCTGCTTATTCACTTCCCCCTGACTTTGGGTGTAATCATCACCCCCACCGGGAATTGGGCTTTCACTATTAGAAATGCGATCGCCGCCCGTAACCGCTGTCGCCAGCGGAGTCCGGAAGTACTCCGCAATCTGAATCAGCTCTTTTGGACTGGAGATAGAGATCAGCCACATCACCAGAAAAAAGGCCATCATTGCGGTCATAAAGTCGGCATAAGCAATCTTCCACGATCCATGTGCTGCTCCGTGGCTTTTGGCTTTGCGTCGTTTGACGACAATAATCGGATGCGCTTGATTCTTCATGCTTCCTCGGTTGTCGTCTGTTGTTGCGGATTTTTCACCGCACGCACATGCTCTTCCAGTTCAATAAACGACGGACGTTCGCTGGAATAGAGCGTTTTGCGACCAAACTCAACGGCGATAGGCGGTGCGTAACCGTTCAGATTAGATAGCAGTGTGACTTTGACGCACTGCATCATTTTGCTGGTTTCGGCGCTTTTCTGACGTAAAACACTCGCTAATGGGGAAATAAATCCGTAAGCCAATAAAATACCGAGGAAAGTCCCCACCATCGCATGTGCGATAAGCGCCCCCAGCTCGGCGGCAGGACGATCGGCTGAACCTAACGCGTGAACGACCCCCATTACAGCCGCAACAATACCAAACGCCGGAAGTGAGTCACCGACCAGCGCCAGACTGTTCGCCGGGACTTCTGCCTCGCTTTCGTGCGTCTCAATCTCTTCATCCATCAGAGCTTCGATTTCGAAGGTGTTCATGTGACCGCTGATAATCAGGCGCAGATAATCGACGATAAATTCAAGCATGACGCTATCCGCAAGGATGCGTGGGTAGCTGGCGAAGATCTCGCTCTCACGGGGATTTTCAATATCACGTTCCAGCGAAAACATCCCCATCTGCCGCGATTTCGCCATCAACCGATAAAGCAGAGCCAGCAGATCCATATACATTGCTTTGGTGTATTTGGAGCGACGAAACAGCAACGGCAGCGCCTTCAGCGTGCCTTTAATCGCTTTGCCATTATTGCCGACGATAAACGACCCAATCCCTGCACCGGCAATAATCACCAGTTCAGCGGGTTGATAGAGTGCTCCAAGGCTTCCACCGGTCATCAAATAACCGCCGAAAACTGTACCGAGAACAACCAGGTAACCTAATAAGATAAGCACGACATCATCCTTCCACTGTTGACCATGACAGGATGTTCAGTCGTCAGGCGTTAACACGCGATAGGGGCAAAAAAAAGCAGCGGTACGTCGTTACCGCTGCTGGAATGTTTCGCCACACCGTATCAGTTAAACAGCCTGTACTCTCTGTTCATCCAGCAGTTGTGGGATAATATCGGCAGGATTCTGGGAAAGTTTACGTCTTTTTACTGCCCGGGATGGCGGCTGACATAAGCTGCAGGCAAAGCTGCCAACAGGCTGGTGAGCGTGGGTAATAAAATTGCCGCCGCAGCAGTTGCAGCTGGAAAGTTGCAGTAATCCACTTTCAACAAACCGCACCAATGTCCAGGCACGGGTTAATGCCAGCAGCGGTCCCTCTTCTGCTTGCGGGCACTGTTCAAGGTATAAACGGTAGGCTTTGATCACTGCATCGACGCCATTACACAAACCGGTTTTCAGTAAAAACTGCCATGCGTTACAGAACATCGAAGCATGAACGTTTTGTTCCCAGGTCATAAACCAGTCGGTTGAGAATGGCAGCATGCCTTTCGGCGGTGGGCTTCCGCGCAGTTCTTTATAGAGTTTTATCAGGCGTCCGCGACTTAACTGTGTTTCGCTTTCCAGCATCTGCAAACGAGCGCCCAGGGTGATCAATTCCATTGCCAGCTGAATATCCCGCGCTTCCTGAACAATGCTTTTTTCACTCATGATCAGGCCCTTTTCTTGCGCAGCGCTTCTTCAGGCTGATTAACATCATTCAGCAAGCGTGTTGAGAGCATGATGCCGGTATGAATTTGCTGGAGATCGTCAACGCGGGAATCTTGCGTCAACTGAGTAATCGTCTGGTGACTGTCAAAACGGAAGTGACAAACCAGTTGATTGGTTTCTGCCAGCTTAACCATTTGCGGAAGAGTCAGTGCCGCTAACGTTGTCGCCATTTCTTCATTTATGCCGAGACGAAACATAGCGGACGCTTTGTCCTGAACAATCAGACGCTGTGCAAGTAGTAAATATGACAAGTTGATGTCATAAATGTGTTTCAGCAACTCGGAGGTATGCATTATTCCCACCCAGAATAACCAACTTTATTTTTATGCGGTCTCACCGCACCCCGTGATGTCGCCGGGAAGCCCCGGTAAAAAATAATTAGCATTAGAATAGTTGCGATAAGCTGCAATAGGCAGAGCCCCTTTGTGGGATTTAATAAGTCCTTACAAATAGAAGGGGTTCTTTACACTTATCTAAGATTTTTCCTAAATCGACGCAACTTTACTCGTCACTACACGCACATACAACGGAGGGGGGCTGCGATTTTCAATAATGTGTGATGCAGATCACACAAAACGCTCAATTACTTAACATAAATGTATAAGTCATACTTTTGTTTTGGGTGTATTTCAATCTGTTAAAAAGTTTTTCGCGACGCTAGCAAGCAAAAATGAAACAGGAATAATAGAAATGGGATGTTGCGCACAGTTAAAATAACTCACCGTAAATAATCATCTGCTATAAATAATTGCTTTAATGCAATACCAGATAAGCTATTTTTAAACAGACACTTACCGCACAACAAACTAATTAAATACAAAGAAAGGCAACAATCAACTTAATGTTAATAAAATGTTTTACATATATTAACCACTTGTTTAATATGGAGAATCAGTACATTATTTTCTTATAATTACAGTTGAAATCATATGATCACCGAGAGTGATTGATTAATTGTATTTACTAATAATCACGCTAATATTTACCTGTTTGACTGAGTTGGGATTGCGTCGTTTCTCCATTAGGAGTAAAGCTTTAATGTCACCTGAAGTTCACAGAATAAGGAACAGGTTATGAGCTATAGCAATATTCTTGTCGCTGTTGCGGTTACACCGGAAAGTCAGCAACTGCTGGCAAAAGCGGTATCTATCGCCAGGCCAGTAAAGGGACACATCAGTTTAATTACTCTCGCTTCCGACCCGGAAATGTACAATCAATTAGCTGCGCCGATGCTTGAAGATTTACGCAGCGTGATGCAGGAAGAAACGCAAAGCTTTCTTGATAAGTTAATTCAGGATGCGGGGTATCCCGTTGACAAGACGTTTATTGCCTACGGTGAGTTAAGCGAACATATTCTGGAAGTTTGTCGCAAATATCATTTCGATTTGGTGATTTGCGGTAATCACAATCACAGTTTCTTTTCGCGAGCATCCTGCTCGGCGAAAAGAGTGATTGCCTCAAGTGAGGTCGATGTGCTGTTAGTTCCACTTACGGGAGATTAACCGCTCCTACGCAAGCTTAGGAAAGGTAGCAACTTTATCGCGCTGCTGGCTTTCCGCGCTTCGCGGAACTATCTGCTTTAGGTCGCTAATGAAGCACTCCTGCCAGTGGTTAATATCGTTTTTCACGATAACGTCCAGCATTTCTGCATGACGGGAAATACGTTCCGCCAGCGACATAGTCAATGCACGATCCAGCGCAGCTGCAACTTCGTCACGATCGTAGGGATTAACAATTAACGCCGACGTTAACTCGTTTGCTGCTCCCGCAAATTGCGAAAGAACAAGTACGCCCGGGTTGGCTGGGTCCTGAGCGGCAACATACTCTTTTGCCACCAGGTTCATCCCGTCACGCAGTGGCGTCACTAAGCCCACGTCAGAGTAGCGGAATATTTTCATCAGTAATTTACGGTCAAAATGCTGATTCAAATAATAAAGCGGCGTCCAGCCTAATTGCCCGTATTTACCATTAATTCGTCCAGCTTCATTTTCGAGCTGATGACGAATATCCTGATAGGCTTGCACATCACCACGCGACGTTGGTGCAATCTGGGTATAACGAATTTTACCATGATGCTGCGGATATTTTTCCAGCAACGCTTCATAGGCGAGAAAACGCTCCGGCAAACCTTTGGAATAATCCAGCCGTTCGACAGAAAAGATATTTTGTACGTTTTTCAGTTCCGCTTTAAGTTGCGCCAGTTTTGGCGGCAGTGGTCCGGCAGCCTGTTTCGCTATTTCTTTCGGTTCAATGCCGATCGGGTAAACTTCCGTTCGAAACGCTTTGCCGCAGGCCGTATGGCTTTTTGCGCTACGTGTCGTGACGCGGGTCAGGTTAGAAAGGCAATCCAGGAACGCCAGACGATCGTTCTCCGTCTGGAAACCCAGCAAATCATAATCACAAAGCTGTTCAAGCAAGGTGTCATATGTCGGCAGCGCGTTGAAGATTTCCGGCGTCGGGAAAGGAATATGCAGAAAGAAACCAATGCGATTATTCACTCCCCGTTTGCGTAATTCATGCGCAAAGGGCAACAGGTGATAATCGTGGATCCAGATAATGTCATCGTCTTGCAACAGCGGCAGTAATTTATCTGCCAGCAACGCATTTACGCGTAGATAGCCATCCCAGGCAGGACGCTGAAATTGCACCAGATCGAGCCGATAATGAAAAGCGGGCCAGAGAACGGCATTGGAGAATTTGTTGTAGTATTCGTCAAGGTCCTGTTCGCTGAGGTTAAAAGAGGCCCACGTAATGTTACCCTTTTTCACCTTTTTTAGCGGCTGATCCTCATTCCCTGTTTCACCGCTCCAGCCAAACCACAGTCCACCTGCGGCTTTCAGTGCCCCCAGTATGCCAACGGCAAGGCCACCGGCACTGGCGGCGTGCTCGTCTGGTGGTGCAATCCGGTTAGATACTACGACTAAACGACTCATAGTCATCACTCCTGTTATTTTCTCTTTTTTGTTGTAATGCGGTGGTTATCATTTCAAGCCAGCTCCAGACATCCGGCACGCCCGCCAGTCGCCATGATGCCTGAGTTGCGCCTGTGCCAATTTTTACTGACATTCCGCCCAGCCGGTTAACGACTGCGAAGCCAGATTCATCGGTTAAATCATCGCCCAGAAATACAGGCGTTCGCCCGATAAAGGGAGCTTCCTGCATAAAGGCAGCAATCGCCTCACCTTTACTGGTGCCTCGCGGTTTGATCTCGACAACACACTTTCCCTGCTGTAACGCCATTTGTGGCCAGATCTGAGTAATACGTTGCGCTAATGTCATTAATGCGTCTTCATGCTGCGGAGCCTGACGATAATGCAGCGCAAAGGCCATCCCTTTCGTCTCCAGCTCCGCACCGGGAAACTGGGCGATAGCCGTATGCAGTTGCACGCTAATATCACGCGCAATCGCATCCGGCAGATGAACGATATGCGTTTTACCATTGATGTCACGGCGCTCCGCCCCATGCACGCCCGCTAACGGGAAGCGATAAGGTTTTGCCAGTGCGTCAAGCTCCACCATTGAGCGCCCTGAAATCAATGCCAATGCACCATCACTTGCGGTTGCCAGTAGCTGAAGTCCTTGCAGAATAGTGTCAGGCACGACGACCTGATCGGGATGCGGTTTGATTTCCGCCAGCGTTCCATCGAGATCAAAAAACCAGGCATATTTCGCGGATAGTTCAGGGGTTTCGGTTAACGGTTCTGTCACCCGGTTCTCCTCCTTCTCTTTTCTTATTGTGTTGCGCAGAACGCGCTTTACAGACATGTAAGTATAGACAGTGTGACGGGGGTCGCCATTTGCAACGAAGAACAGCCAACCGTTGTGGCGGCTGGCTGTGGTGGGAAAAAACGCTAAATTGTTGTGGAAAAAAGCATCAGACAGTGCGTTTCGCTTTTTGCTTGTAACGGTCGAAAATCACCGCTGCCAGCAGGATTAAGCCGCGAACTACGTACTGTGCGAAAGGAGAAATATTAAGCAGGTTCATGGCGTTTTCCACGGTGCCTAAAATTAAGATACCCGCCACCACATATGAGATTTTTCCGATGCCGCCTTTCAGAGAAACGCCACCTAAAACGCAGGCGGAGATCACAATCAGCTCATAGCCAATCGACGTCATTGGCTGCCCACTGGTCATACGTGAAGCCAGAATAATTCCGGCTATCGCTGATACCAGGCCAGAGAGAACAAAGATAATAATTTTGGTGCGAACAACCGGTACACCCGCCAGACGCGCGGCCTCTTCGTTCCCGCCAATCGCCAGGGTATTACGCCCAAAGGTGGTTTTATTCAGCAGCAAGCCAAAGATGATCAGACACGCGACGGTGAGCCAGATTGGCGCAGGCAGACCGAACCAGTTGGCGTAACCAAGGGCAAAGAAGCTTTCATCTTCGATACCGACCGCTTTACCGTCTGAAATGATGTACGCCAGACCTCGAACAATCTGCATCGTTGCCAGTGTCGTGATCAGGGCATTTATTTTCAGTTTGGCAATAACAAAGCCATTGATCAGGCCACAGAGAACGCCCAGCAACAAACCCGCTGCCACGCCAATCCACAGGCTTTCAGTCAGGTTAATAACCACCGCCGTGGTGACACCCGCACAGGCAATTACGGAGGCGACAGAAAGGTCAAAGTCACCGGAAGCAAGGCAGAACAACATGCCACAAGCCACCATCCCCGACATGGAAATTGCCAGACCCAACCCTTTCATATTAATAAAGGTGGCAAAGTTCGGGACAAAAATGGCACAGGCGATAAAAAGGACCGCAAACACCACCAGCATGCCGTACTGATCCCAGATACGCCCTAAGCTGAATGACGACTTAGGTGCGCCAGAACCCGATGTAGAAACAGAAGACATCATACTCTCCTTACTCAGGCAACTGCCTGGCTGACTTTAGGCATCGCAAGGCTCAGTGCCTGACGCTCATCTGCCTGCTCGTGTAACAATTCACCGGCGATTTCGCCTTCCCGCATCACCACAATCCGGTCGGCAACGCCGAGGACTTCAGGTAAGTCGCTGGAGGCAAACAGCACCGCCACACCCTGCGCCGCCAGCGCATAAATTACGTTATATATTTCGTGCTTAGCACCAACATCAATGCCGCGCGTAGGTTCATCCAGCAAAATGACCTTCATCTCTTCCGATAACCAGCGGCCCAGAATGGCTTTTTGCTGATTTCCGCCTGAGAGATTCATGATCAGTTGATCAGCGCCCGGCGTTTTGATGTTGAGCGAACGAATGTGGTGATCGGCATTGTTTTCTTCCCAACCGTTGTTGATTACACAACCGCCGAGCACATGTGTACGTCTGGCACTGATGTTGATATTGTCGCGAACGGAGTGCACGGGAATAATGCCTTCCGCTTTGCGATCTTCCGGGCAGAGCATCATGCCTGCGGCAATGGCGTGGCTCGGTTTACGAATATCGATCGGCTGTTGGTCGATATAAACCTGACCGGCGGTGATTTGCGTCCCGCCAAACATGCCTTTCATTAATTCGCTACGCCCTGCCCCGACCAGACCAAACAGACCGACAATTTCACCACTGCGAACCGCCAGACTTATTGGCGTACGTACGCCTGGTGCTTTCACAGCATCAAGACGCAGCCGCTCCTCGCCATAACTACGCGGTTGCCAGCCGTAGATATCGCCGATGTCGCGCCCGACCATCGCCTGCACCAGGGCGTCGTGGTCAACCTGCTGCATATCGGTAAAGGTTTTGACATAACGTCCATCTTTAAAGACAGTGATGGCATCGCTGAGGGCAAATATTTCTTCCATACGGTGAGAAACGTATAAGATCACCCGCCCCTCTTTTCGCAGTTCACGAATAACGCGGAAAAGATTGTCGATTTCACGGGCAGAGAGGGAGCTGGTTGGCTCATCAAAGGCGATAATTTTGGCATTACGCGCCAGGGCTTTGGCAATTTCAACCATCTGCCACTGACCAATGGAGAGATATTTCAGCGGCGTGTCCGGGTCAATATCCATACCAAGATGTTTAAGTTGTAAACCCGCCTCATAATTCAGCAATGAGCGATTGACAATGCCGCCTTTATGCGGCAGCTGGCCGAGATAGATGTTTTCCGCGACGGTCATTTCCGGCACGAGATGCAGCTCCTGGTAAATAATCGCCACCCCCGCGTTAAGTGCTGCGGTCGTGTCGGAAAAGGACATTTCCTGCCCATTAATCACTACAGAACCCGTGGTTGGCGCATAGTTTCCGCTGAGGATTTTTAAGAGAGTTGATTTTCCTGCGCCATTTTCACCCATCAACGCATGAACCTGACCGGCATAGCAGTCAAAACTAATATCCGTCAGCGCCTTAACGCCGGGAAACGTTTTACCGATGCCGCGAAATGAGAGATACGGGGTAGACTGTTGCATAACGTCTCCGTGAATCACTGGTCGTTCACACCCCCTCTGCATCATGCAGAGGGGAATCTTTCCGGCAAATTACTTACCGCCTAAACCTTTTTTCTCCAGTTCTTCTTTAAAGTTGTCACGCGTGATCAGCACCACGTCGGTAACTTCGGTAAATTTTGGCGGTTCAACGTCTTTTGCTACCCAGTTGTAAAGCATTTCGCTGGACTTATAACCATGTACGTCCGGGCTTGGCAGCAGGGAACCGTAGAAGCCGGTTGCCTGTGCCTTAGACAGTTCGCTCACCGCATCCACACCGTTAATACCGATACCGATGATATCGGCCGCTTTAAAGCCCTGACCTTCCGTCGCGCGTACGCCGCCCAGCACGGTGCTGTCGTTCATACCGACGATCAGCCAATGTTTAACTTCCGGATGTTGAACCAGCATTGAGTTGGCAGCGTCAAATGCCCCCGGGATGTCGTTAGATTTGGTAGGTACCTGATAAATTTGTTTTTCCGGGAATCCTGCAGCTTTCAGTGCGTCCATAGAACCCGTTGTACGGCGGCGGGCGGTATCCAGTTCGTTGGCGGTAATCGCCATCACCGCGCTTTCTTTGACATCCCAGCCACGTTTCTGCATCTCTTTATACAGTTCCTGGCCCTGACGTTCGCCAATTTTGGTCGCAGCCATCATCACCAGCGGAACGGTATCCATTGGCTTACCTTTGGCGTTAACAAACTGGTCATCCACGGCAATGACTTTCATATCGTAGCCACGCGCTTTCGCCACGATGGCAGAGCCGAGTTTCGGGTCCGGAGTACAAATAACGAAACCTTTCGCGCCACTGGCAGCCAGGCTGTCGATAGCGTTCAATGTTTTTTCGCCATCCGGCACGGCAATCTTAATAACTTCAAACCCTAAATCTTTCCCGGCTTTATCGGCAAACTTCCATTCGGTCTGGAACCACGGCTCTTCCGGTTGCTTCACCAGGAAACCGAGCTTCAGGTTCTCCGCCATAGCGGATTGTGACATAACGGCTGCCAGACCAATGGCTGCCAGGGCTTTAGTAAATTTGTGCATGGTTCTCTCCAGCTTTAGTGTCGTTTTGTGTAGGGCAAAAACGAATGACATTCGTTAAATTAATCGGAAAACAAAGCATTACCTTTTAACTAAAAGATAAGTGACTGTGTTGACATAGTTTTAGCGAGAAATTAATTCTCCATAGGAGAGCAATATCACATCGCAGAATTACAGTGAGAACGTGCATAAATTTAGCGGGAAAAGACATAAGGAAAAGCGAATTTGTCAGACAAATTATCGAGTGCACAGCAGAATAATCCATAAGATTAGCCTGGAAGTCCTTGTTGTCTTTGGTACCCATGCGGGATGTCTTCTTTTTAACCAGTCAATAGGCCGCATTACCTGGCGTTGAGTTTTTGCAATGGTGTAATAACCACAACTCAAAGATGTGGAAAATGTGCGTCATTCATTTCGCCATTAATTATCACTGTGCTCATTAATTAACAGAACACGTATAATGAGAGCCATCTCGCAAAAATGAAAAAACGTTTTATAAAACCATCACTTCATCATGAATTCAAATTAATCGATTAATATCAACAAGATACAAAAAGCACTATCATTAAAATTCATTGCAGTTACATTGATTTCATCAATGAAATGTAAAAATATATAAACTTGATGATTTAAGCATTTTCTTATACCCGTTCAGACGTTATTCTTATTTCAGATCATCGTCAGAATTGACTCCACGATCACATTTCGGACCGGCAGAAAGGAATTATTCTGCAAACAGTAATTATGGTGTTTTGATTTATCTTGCACCTCTCCACTTCTGGATATAAGGATATTAGGTATGGCAACCGCTGGAATGCTTCTCAAACTCAACTCTCAAATGAACCGCGAGTTTTACGCATCCAATCTCTACCTTCACCTGAGTAACTGGTGTTCTGAACAGAGTCTGAACGGCACCGCCACTTTCCTTCGCGCCCAGGCACAGAGTAATGTGACCCAAATGATGCGCATGTTTAACTTTATGAAGAGTGTCGGCGCTACCCCCATCGTTAAAGCCATTGATGTTCCCGGTGAAAAACTGAACTCTCTGGAAGAACTGTTCCAAAAAACGATGGAAGAATACGAGCAACGTTCTAGTACGTTGGCACAGTTAGCCGATGAAGCGAAAGAACTGAATGATGATTCAACCGTCAATTTCCTGCGCGATCTGGAAAAAGAACAGCAGCATGATGGCCTGTTGCTGCAAACCATTCTTGATGAAGTGCGCAGTGCGAAACTTGCGGGTATGTGCCCTGTGCAGACCGACCAACATGTTCTGAATGTCGTGTCGCATCAGCTACATTGATCATCATCGGCGCTAATGCATTGCGCCGATGAAGTTTTTGAGAAACCGCTGCCTCATTTTTTTGAAGCAGCGGTTTTTTAATGGGATTCGCCCTGTGGGGTAAACTTGAGTTCAATCAACGCGATGGCTTTTTGGATTGCCCGCATGGTGACCGGGTCTGCGGCGGCGGGATGGTTAGTAAAGTCGATATTCTTTAGCTGGCTGGACATTTTTTCGCGAACTTCAACGGGTGCGATCACATCGAGAACATCCAGAATTTGTTTGATAACCAACTGGCAAGCAACCACATCAGAAACCAGTTCCTGATCGGCATTCAGCGGCTGGGACATCGTAAACTCCTGATAGCATTTTGAAAGCCGTTATAGTAGCGGCTTCACATCTTCAGCGATAGTCACATCCACCGTCATCAGGACACAAAAAAACCTGCCGGAGCAGGTTTTTTGTTATCGGAACATATTGCCTGGCGGTACGTCTTTGAACGTCTTGCAATAGTTATTGAACATACTTTTCAGGATTTTGCGCAGTTTCATCGCGGCACTCCGACCATTTGTTATACATGTGTTATTGTCTTTGCGCTTATAATATGACAACCATCACAAAAATCAATCTTTATGTGATGTAAATCACATAAATACCCCTTTAATGTTATAAAAATGATAATCAAAAAGCAGCTACCCCATTTCTGACACCTACAGATGGCGAGAAATAGCGCCTGCCAGGCGTCTTTTCCGGCCATTGTCGCAGCGCTGTAACGCGTAAAATAGTGCTTTCTTTTACTCTTCTGGCTGGACCATGAGACTTCTGATTCTGACTCTTTCATTAATAACGCTGGCGGGGTGTACGGTTACTCGCCAGGCCCATGTGAGCGAAGTTGACGCGGCAACAGGTATTGTACGGTTGGTTTATGACCAGGCTTTTTTGCAGCATGCCTATACCGATCGTTATGTCAGTCGCGGGATCGCCGATCGCGCATGCCAGCAGGAAGGCTATACCCACGCTATCCCCTTTGGTCAGCCAGTAGGCAACTGTAGCCTCTTTGCGGGTTCCTTATGTTTGAATACGGAATTCACTTTGTCATATCAGTGCCATCATTCCGCCTTCCCTGTCTTTCTCTAAATGTTTTAATCAGCGAGGGGGATCTTCGCTGATTAAATAAATAGCGGTAATGCGTTTTATTCCCATTCGTATTTTTAATAAATGAAGTTTATATTTTACCTTTTGCAAATAATAAAATAACAAATTATAGTGACGCCACAGCAACAAATATAACCTTTGTGGAGCACTATCATGCTGAAACCAGAAATGATTGAAAAACTTAATGAGCAGATGAACCTGGAACTGTACTCTTCACTGCTTTATCAGCAAATGAGCGCCTGGTGCAGCTATCATACCTTCGAAGGTGCTGCCGCGTTCCTGCGCCGTCACGCCCAGGAAGAGATGACGCATATGCAGCGTCTGTTTGATTATCTGACTGATACCGGCAACTTACCGCGTATTAATACCGTTGAATCTCCGTTTGCTGAATATTCCTCACTTGATGAATTATTCCAGGAAACCTATAAACACGAACAATTAATCACGCAAAAAATTAACGAACTGGCTCATGCTGCAATGACCAATCAGGACTACCCAACATTTAATTTCCTGCAATGGTATGTTTCTGAGCAGCATGAAGAAGAGAAACTGTTCAAATCGATTATTGATAAATTAAGTCTGGCAGGCAAAAGCGGCGAAGGTTTGTATTTTATCGACAAAGAACTCTCTACCCTCGACACACAAAACTAATGTTCTCCGGCGGCAGGTTTACTGCCGCCGTTTCAAATCAGTGACGGCAAATCTTACTCTGATCGGTCGAAAAACCTTCTTCCGAAGGTATAAATTTGCCTTTTGCTGCCAGAAACGCTACCAGCTCTCCCGCTGTCATCCCTTCTGCCGAGCAGGTGTGAAAACGTGCCTGTTCACCAAAACGCGCTTTAATTGCTGCTTCCAGACTGGCATGCGTATATTGCTCGCCTGATTCAATCATCATATTTAACACTTCATGACCGTGAATAGAGTCCATCGTTCCTCCTCAAAAAAAGCCTAGCGTAGCGATTGCCGCTTATGAAGACTTTGCGCCAGCGCAGAACTGAACGCTTTTTATTGTACATTTATATTTACACCATATGTAACGCCGGTTTGACGAATCAGCCGTTATGCCTTAACCTGCGCCGCAGATATCACTCATAAAGATCGTCAGGACAGAAGAAAGCGTGAAAAACAGAACTCTGGGAAGTGTTTTTATCGTGGCGGGAACCACAATTGGCGCAGGCATGCTGGCAATGCCGCTGGCTGCGGCAGGTGTTGGTTTTAGCGTCACGTTAATCTTGTTGATTGGGCTTTGGGCGTTGATGTGCTACACGGCGCTATTACTACTGGAGGTGTACCAGCATGTCCCGGCAGATACCGGTCTGGGCACGCTGGCAAAACGCTATCTGGGACGCTACGGTCAGTGGCTGACGGGCTTCAGTATGATGTTCTTAATGTATGCTCTGACTGCGGCATACATCAGCGGTGCCGGTGAATTGTTGGCCTCCAGCATCAGCGACTGGACAGGTATTTCAATGTCGGCAACCGCTGGCGTGCTGTTGTTCACTTTTGTTGCCGGTGGCGTGGTTTGTGTCGGGACATCGCTGGTCGATTTATTTAACCGTTTTCTGTTCAGCGCCAAAATTATTTTTCTGGTGGTGATGCTGGTATTGCTGCTACCGCATATTCACAAAGTGAATCTTTTAACCCTGCCGTTGCAACAGGGACTGGCACTGTCTGCAATCCCGGTGATTTTTACGTCGTTTGGTTTTCACGGTAGCGTGCCGAGTATTGTCAGCTATATGGATGGCAACATTCGTAAGCTACGCTGGGTGTTTATAATCGGTAGTGCGATCCCCCTGGTGGCATATATTTTCTGGCAGCTGGCGACCCTTGGCAGCATTGATTCAACAACCTTTATGGGATTGCTGGCTAATCATGCCGGATTAAACGGGCTGTTACAGGCGTTACGCGAAATGGTGGCCTCTCCGCATGTTGAGCTGGCAGTGCATTTATTTGCTGATTTAGCCCTCGCCACGTCCTTCCTCGGCGTAGCGTTAGGCTTATTTGATTATCTGGCAGATTTGTTTCAGCGTTCAAATACCGTTGGTGGAAGATTGCAAACTGGTGCAATTACCTTTCTGCCGCCGTTGGCGTTTGCACTGTTTTATCCACGAGGATTTGTGATGGCGCTGGGTTACGCCGGTGTGGCGCTGGCGGTACTGGCATTGATTATCCCTTCGCTGTTGACCTGGCAAAGCAGAAAGCACAATCCTCAGGCGGGTTACCGGGTCAAAGGTGGTCGTCCGGCGCTGGTGGTGGTGTTTCTCTGTGGTATTGCTGTGATTGGCGTGCAATTTTTGATTGCGGCAGGGTTGTTACCAGAAGTGGGGTGATTAGATCTTATTGGGTGCCAGAATTAACGCTGACACCCAATTTGACCTCTTAATGCAGGCAGCACTGCTTAAATTTCTTACCACTGCCGCACGGGCAAGGATCGTTACGACCCGGTTTCTCTTCTGCTTTGATCGGTTGCTGAACAGCTTTTTCCTGCGGATGCGCCATCCAGTATGCATGTAAATCAAGCGCCGCCAGTCGAATGGCATCTACGCTCTCTTCAAACGCTTCTGGCGACATCTTCTCAACCCGCTCGAAGTTTTCCTCAGTACCGTGCAGCGCAATCGCCCCCAGCGCTGGTTTTAACGAATCGGGCAACGTTGACCAGTCAGAAAGTGCCACGCCCCGCATATAGCCAAAGCACCACTCCTCAACAATCGTCAGCTCGCTGCCATCGACTTCTCGCAAGCCGAATAACGGCTCAAACTGCTCCGGGAATTCGTTCAGACGCTCTGCGGTATCGGCCATATGTTGAAAAGCCAGGTTCATAAAGCGCGTCATCTCTTTCTCTGACGCCCAGCGCGGCACATAGTCAGCCCCACCCCACACGGCAACCAGCCACTGTGCCGGTTCAATCTCTTGCGGAGAACTCAACACCGCCGTCAATAAACCGTCCAGCTCCGCCACATCAAGAATGGCGTGGTCAGTGTTGTATTTGGTCAGAATATCGTCCAGCCATTCCAACTCACTTTCGTTTAACGGTCCCGTTTTCATACGCTTTTCCTTGTGGATCTCAACTCGCCAGCACCTATCTTACATGCCGGTCCGTATCAGAGATACTTTTTGAGTGGCTTTGCCGGTGATTAAAAATTAAGGAGGGTGTAACGACAAGTTGCAGGCACAAAAAAACCACCCGAAGGTGGTTTCACGACACTGCTTATTGCTTTGATTTTATTCTTATCTTTCCCATGGTACCCGGAGCGGGACTTGAACCCGCACAGCGCGAACGCCGAGGGATTTTAAATCCCTTGTGTCTACCGATTCCACCATCCGGGCTCGGGAAGAAAGTGGAGGCGCGTTCCGGAGTCGAACCGGACTAGACGGATTTGCAATCCGCTACATAACCGCTTTGTTAACGCGCCAAATTCTTCAGGCCTTTCAGCCAGACATCCGCTTGACGCCGATGTCTTTTAAACTGGAGCGGGAAACGAGACTCGAACTCGCGACCCCGACCTTGGCAAGGTCGTGCTCTACCAACTGAGCTATTCCCGCATTCATCAAGCAATCAGTTAATCACTTGATTTTATTATCGTCTGGCAATCAGTGCCGCCGTTCGATGCGTTGCATTCTACTTACCTGGCGCGATGAGTCAACGATATTTTTCACCACTTTTGATCGTTTGCTGAAAATTGCGCCGAAACGATCACTGATCAAGCAAATCTGCACGCGCAGCGCTCAAATATTGCAACATTGACCACAGAGTCAGTACCGCAGCCACAAAGAAAAGTGCAATACCGGCGTACTCAACCCAAATGTTCGGACGCCACAGCAGCCAGGCCAGCGCCACCATCTGGGCAGTGGTTTTCACTTTCCCAATCCAGGAGACAGCCACGCTACTGCGTTTACCCAACTCCGCCATCCATTCGCGTAACGCAGAAATAATAATTTCACGGGCGATCATCGTTGCTGCCGGTAAGGTCACCCACCAGCTGTGATAATGCTCGGTTACCAGCACCATGGCGATAGCCACGAGAACTTTATCTGCTACAGGGTCAAGGAAAGCACCAAACCGGGTACTCTGGTTCCAGCGGCGTGCCAGAAAACCATCGAACCAGTCAGTCACCGCCGCGACGCAGAAAATGAGCGCGGCGGCAAACGGCGACCAGGTGACAGGCAGATAAAAGACCAATACAAAGAATGGGATAAGGATGACACGGAACAGTGTAAGCAACGTAGGGATATTAAATTGCATAATGACGGGTAACTATCTGTTGTCAGTAAGATTACCCCTATGTTGCTACAGAGACATCAATGTTTCAACGACCAGAAGATCTTTTCTGCCAGACCTTGCGAAATACCCGGCACTTTTGCAATTTCCTCGACGCTGGCGTTACGTAAACCTTGCAAACCGCCCATATATTTCAACAACATTTGCCGACGTTTTGGCCCGACGCCTTCAATGGTTTCCAGGGAACTGGTATTTTTGACCTTCGCCCGTTTTTTACGGTGCCCGCCAATCGCGTGATCGTGTGATTCATCGCGAATATGCTGGATAACATGCAGTGCGGGAGAATCTGGCGGCAAACTGAATCCCTCACCTTCCGGCTCAAAGAACAGCGTTTCCAGCCCAGCCTTACGATCTGCTCCTTTGGCAACGCCTAGTAGCAGCGGATGATTTTTATCCCATGAGACATCCAGTTCGGCGAAAACATTTTTCGCCTGCGCAAGTTGGCCTTTGCCGCCGTCGATAAGGATCACATCCGGGATCTTACTCTCGTCGATGGCTTTACCATAACGCCGACGCAGCACCTGATTCATCGCCGCATAATCATCGCCCGGCGTGATGCCAGTAATGTTATAGCGTCGATACTCCGCACGCAGCGGGCCGTTAGCATCAAACACCACACAGGAAGCGACGGTTTGTTCCCCCATGGTATGGCTGATGTCAAAGCATTCCATCCGCTTCACTTCCGGCAATTTCAACACGCTGGCAAGCGCGGTCAGTCGCTGGTGAACGGTAGATTGCTGCGAAAGTTTGCTGGTTAATGCCGTCGCCGCATTGGTGCGCGCGAGTTTCAGATAACGCGCCCGATCGCCGCGAGGTTTGGTTTGAACATTAATCTTGCGTCCCGCCAGTTCTGAAAGGGAATCGGCGAGCAGCGTTTTATCGCTAAGATTAAAATCGAGCAGGATCTCACCCGGTAAGGTGCGCATCTGGCTGCCTTGTAAATAGAACTGACCTACGAAGGTTTCCACCACCTCGCTCAGTTCCGTACCGCCAGGCACTTTCGGGAAATAGCTGCGGCTGCCGAGCACTTTACCCTGACGAATGAACAATACGTGGACACAAGCCATGCCCGCATCGAACGCCACACCAATAACGTCGAGGTCGTCGCCGGTATTGGACACAAACTGTTTTTCGGTGACGCGTCGCACCGCCTGAATTTGGTCGCGAATACGTGCCGCTTCTTCAAACTCCAGATTCTGGCTGGCAGTTTCCATACGACTAATGAGTTGCGTAAGCACCTGATCATCTTTGCCAGACAAAAACAGGCGCACATACTCGACCTGCTGAGCGTATTCTTCTTCACTCACCAGTCCTTCAACGCACGGTCCCAGACAGCGCCCTATCTGATATTGCAGACACGGACGCGAGCGATTGCGATAAACACTATTTTCGCACTGGCGAATGGGGAATATCTTTTGCAGTAGCGCCAGTGTTTCACGTACGGCATAGCCATTCGGGAACGGGCCGAAATATTCACCTTTAGCATGCTTCGCACCACGATGCATCGCCAGACGCGGATGGGTATCGCCACTCAGGAAGATAAAGGGATAAGATTTATCATCGCGTAGCAAAACGTTGTAACGCGGCTGATAGAGTTTGATGTAGTTGTGTTCCAGCAACAGCGCTTCGGTTTCTGTATGAGTAACCGTTACATCAATTTGCTGGATCTGGGCGACCAGCGCTTCGGTTTTGCGCGAAGCGAGGTTGCTACGGAAATAGCTGGAAAGCCGTTTTTTCAGGTCTTTCGCTTTGCCGACATAGATAACCGTACCACCAGCATCGTACATGCGATAAACGCCTGGCTGGCTGGTTACGGTTTTTAAAAACGCTTTTGCGTCAAACTGATCACTCACTGACTTGATAATGTCTCCGCATTACACAGACCATGGCGAATTGCCAGGTGAGTCAGCTCAACATCGCCATGAATGTTTAGTTTACTGAACATACGATAGCGGTAGCTGTTCACCGTTTTCGGACTGAGATTGAGCTGTTCTGAGATCTCATTGACCTTCTGGCCCTTGGTGATCATCAGCATAATCTGCAATTCACGTTCAGACAAACTGGCAAATGGGCTTTCTGTTTTTTCTGGTTCGATCTGGCTTAACGCCATTTGTTGAGCGATGTCAGAAGCAATGTAACGCTGCCCTGAATAGACAGAACGAATCGCACTCACGACTTCCTGCGGAGCCGCGCCTTTGCTGAGGTAGCCCGCAGCACCGGCCTGCATGACTTTCGCTGGTAAAGGGTTTTCTGTATGGACGGTAAGCATGATGATTTTGACATCAGCTGTGGAACGCGCGATTTTACGCGTCGCCTCAAGACCGCCAATGCCCGGCATACTCATGTCCATTAGCACCACGTCAACGGCATTTGTCCGGCACCACTTAACGGCGTCTTCACCGCACGATGCCTCACCGACGACTTTTATACCCTTTATATCTTCCAGAATGCGTCGTATCCCTGCGCGCACCAGTTCGTGGTCATCAACAAGTAGAACGTTGATCAAAGGAATATCTCCAGAAATAGGGATAACGCTACTGATAGTTAGTCATTCGTATATTAGCGGTTTTTATTGCAACTTTGAAACGTTAAAAATGGTGGGTATTCGATTTTTCTCTCGTTTTTGTCAATTCGATTGTCCACAGTTATGGTCACGCCCGTCACCAACGGCTTACCGGATCGTTTCACAGTAAGCCCTGCGACGAAATGTGACAAAAATTACCTTTATTCAGCAAAAATGAAAATCAGCCCGCTGAATATGTAACATTAATTAACCCGAACAATACGGGCAAAAAACATTCATGATAAAAATATTTATTGGTCATTATATTAACGCATTTAATAGCACCGTTGACGATACGCTCAAAAAACAACCACTGCTATTTTTAGCAAAGCTTATGGTATACTCCGCCGCCTTAACATTTTTCACCGCAAATTTTCATTGCAACATGACGAGGAAAATAAATGAGTACGCCTGATTTTTCTACTGCCGAGAATAATCAAGAACTGGCAAATGAAGTCTCCTGCCTGAAAGCGATGCTGACGCTGATGCTGCAGGCGATGGGACAAGCTGACGCGGGCCGCGTGATGTTAAAGATGGAAAAACAGCTTGCGCTGATCGAAGACGAAACCCAGGCTGCAGTATTTTCCAAAACGGTTAAGCAAATTAAACAAGCCTACCGTCAGTAATATAAAACCGGCTGATAGCGTGCCTTTCAGCCGGTTTTTGCATCTGGCACGCAGAAAGAAAAGAGATCAAATTAAGCCAGTAGCGGCCGCGTAACAGGCAACCTGGGTCTTATTCGGTGCATTGATTTTTTTCTGCATGTTTTTCTGATGGAAATTGACCGTATTCTCAGAGATTGACAAAATCATCGCTATCTCTGCTGATGTCTTCCCTTCCGCCGTCCATTTCAAAATTTCTTTTTCGCGCTTGCTGAAATTCATCTCTGGCGTCATCACTATTTCATCATTTAAACGCATCAGAGCCATCAGACTTTCGCGCACCAGTAACTGCATTTTTAATTGCAGTTCATCACTAAGAATGGGTATTTCGCGCGCGCTGCTACGGGAAAAGGACAAAAAGCCCAGCGCCCGGTTTGGCAGCATTAAATACTGAGTGACACCGCGGCGTAAACCATGTGCGCGCGCGGCTTCCCATAACGGCTGTGCTTCGCTGAATAAGTCATCATTCCACATTAAATGGCCCTGACTAAAGTTTTCAGGGTTCAGCACCGGATCAATTGCGAGAAAGTTTTTTGCCTGATAATAACTAACCCACGCCTCAGGGTAATTGGTGTAGAAAGCCACTTTAGGTCGCGTGAATGGTACCGGGTGGCGAACACATAACGAATAGTAATCGTACTCTAGCTGCTGAGCCTGAAGCTCTATTTCATGGTAGACCTCTTCTGCGGCCTCCATCCTCTGAAAACGCAACAGCATCGTGCGACGCCAGCTGAAAAAATCCGTATCCTGCATAGTAAACCGCAACGCCCCTGAGAGTGAGTATCATTTATAATGATAATTCAAACTATCACATAAATAAGATTTATATATAATTTATATTATTCAGGCAATGAATTACTTTTGCAAGCCATCGCATTCTCTTATGTTATTAATGAGTTATGCTGATTTGTTAAGCTGTTTTATCACGCTTGAAATGGCGTCCCGCCCCGACAGGTGAATCGTCGGGGCTGATTTTTTCTTATTATTGCAGCAGAAACTTCTCGAGGAACTGGCGGGTGCGAGGCTGCTGGGGATCGGCAAATAACGCTTTTGCTGCCCCCTGCTCGACTATCCGCCCCTGGTCCATAAAAATCGCCCGGTCCGCAACATCCCGGGCAAAGCTCATTTCGTGCGTCACAATCACCATCGTGCGCTTTTCCTGCGCCAGCTGACGGATGGTGTTCAGGACTTCGCCCACCAGCTCTGGATCCAGCGCCGACGTTGGCTCGTCAAACAAAATCACCTCAGGACGCATTGCCAGCGCACGTGCAATCGCAACACGTTGCTGTTGACCGCCAGACAAACGACGTGGATAGCTGGTTTCTTTACCGGCCAGCCCAACTTTCGCCAACAGCTCGCGAGCGCGCGCCGTGGCCTCTTCTTTCGGTTCGCCTTTGACGATCACCGGCCCTTCAATAATGTTTTCCAGCACCGTACGATGCGGAAACAAATTAAAGTTCTGGAAGACAAACCCGACGTGCTGACGCAACTGGCGAATCAGCGATTTTTGCTGACTTAATGAACGTGCAGTATCAATAGTGATATCGCCAACGGTGATAGTTCCCGCTTCCGGTTGTTCCAGCAGATTTATGCTGCGTAGCAACGTGGTTTTGCCGGAACCACTCGGACCGATAATTGCCACCACTTCGCCAGGCTTTACCTCAAGGTCGATACCGTGCAGCACCGTCTGACCGTGAAATTTTTTCACCAGGTTCTTAACTTCAATGGCACTCATTTTGGTTCTCTCTCCTGGCGATTAAGTTGATTCTCAAAATGGTTCTGCAACGTCGATAATACTGTCGCCATGATCCAGTAGATGAGCGAAGCCGCCAGGTACATGGTGAACACCTCCAGCGTGCGCGAGGTAATCAACTGCGCCTGACGGAACAGCTCCGGCACCTGAATTGTCGCGGCCAGCGACGTATCTTTTACCAGGCTGATAAAGCTGTTCGACAGCGGCGGCAACGCCACCCGCGCCGCCTGTGGCAAAATCGCGCGACGCATAGTCTGCCATGGCGTCATACCAATACTGGCAGCTGCTTCCCACTGACCTTTATCAATAGAAGAAATGGCGGCGCGCAGCGTTTCGGCAGCATAGGCGGCAGTGTTGAGCGACAGACCAATCATTGCTGACGGAATGGGATCTAATTCGATACCAAACTGCGGCAGGCCGTAATAGATCATAAACAGTTGTGCGATGAGCGGTGTACCACGAAAAATAGAGATATAAAAACGCGCCAGCCAGCGCACGGGCCAGATTGGCGACAGGCGCATCAGCGCGAGAATAAACCCGAGCAGTAAGCCAAAAAACATGCCGCCGATACTGAGTTGCAGCGTATACCCAGCCCCTTTCAGCAGGAACGGCAAGGAATCAATAACCAGTTGTATACTTTCTTGCATGAGCGTTCCCGGAGCTAAACGTGGGGATGATAGGCGAACAGCGCAGGCGCACCGCCGGTATGAATAAACAGAATCGGCCCTTCATCTTTGAAACGTTTCTGACTGATACCGTCAATCAGACCCGCCATCGCTTTTCCGGTATACACAGGATCAAGCAGAATGCCTTCCAGCCGCGCCAGCAATTTCACTGCTTCCATGCCTTCGTCGTTCGGCACGCCGTAGCCAGGTGCAAAATAGTCATCCCAGAGTAAAATTTCCGCTGATGCGGTCAGCTCCAGTTCTTTCGCAATCGCCTGTTGTAGGTTAACCACTTTCGGCAATTGATCGGCAACGGAACGCGACACGGTCACGCCAATCAGTTCGCTTTCAGGCATCAGGTGTTCCAGCCCAACAGCCAGTCCGGCGTGAGTTCCGGCACTGCCCGATGCGACCACCACCGACGAAATATTAACCGCCCCTTCACACTGTTGCGCGATTTCCAGCGCACTCTCCACATAACCCAGCGCGCCCAGAGCATTAGAACCGCCAACCGGAATGACATACGGGCGAAAGCCTTGTGCTTCGACTCGCGTCGCCAGCTCTTCCAGTTGGGCATTGGGATCGGTCAGTGCGTCGCACATTTCAATCTGGGTATTGAACAGATCCAGCAACAAGCGATTGCCGTTGGTTAAATAGTTTTCTGCGGTTGTGCCAATAGGATTTTCCAGCAGCGCCACGCAGTGCAGACCGAGTTTGGCAGCGACTGCGGCAGTCTGGCGCACATGGTTAGACTGGATCGCCCCGGCAGTAATCAGCGTATCGGCACCTTCGCGCAGAGCATCTGCCGCGAGAAATTCTAGCTTACGTAATTTATTGCCGCCCATTGCCATGGGGGTGACGTCATCCCGTTTGATGAAAATTTCCCGTCCTAGATAATCAGAAAAGCGCGGCAGATATTCGAGCGGCGTTGGCGCGCCGATAAACTCCAACCGTGGAAAACGGGTTAAATTATGCAGTGGCATAACAGCCTCCGATGTGTGTTGTTGTGATTTTCTTATTATGCACGCTGAAAACGCGTAAATAAAAAAGGCGCTGGTGAAAGCGCCCTTTTTTGTCATTATGCTGATTATTTGGTCACATCAGCACCAAACCATTTTTCGGAAAGGGCTTGCAGAGTGCCATCTTTTTGCATTTCCGCAATTGCATCGTTCACTGCTTTCAGCAGGTCTTCATTTCCTTTACGCAGCGCCACGCCAGACTCCTGACGGGAGAATGCTTCACCGGTTACTGCCAGCGTATCGTTGGTTTTCTTCACCAGATCCAGCGCCGCCAGACGGTCAACGAGGATCGCATCGATACGGCCTACGCGCAGATCCTGATATTTGGTCGGGTCATCATCATAGGTACGCACATCGACGCCCTGAACATTCTGCCGCAGCCACTCTTCATAGTTGGTGCCCAGACCGACACCCACTTTTTTGCCTTTCAGATCAGCAGCCGTTTTAATGGTGCCTTCGTTACCTTTTTTCACCAGCGCCTGAATACCAGAAATGGTGTACGGGGTAGAGAAATCGTATTTTTTCTTGCGCTCATCAGAAATGGTGACCTGATTAATCACCACATCAATGCGTTTAGAGTCCAGCGACGCCAGCATACCGTCCCATTTGGTCGGTTTTAGTGACGCCTCAACGCCAAGATGTTTTGCCAGCTGTTGGGCAAATTCCACTTCAAAACCGGTTAATTTGCCGTCATCCCCCTGAAAACTGAACGGCGGATAAGTGCCTTCCAGCCCTACCAGCAGCGTGCCGCGCTCTTTAACTTTATTAAGCAGACCTTCATCTGCAAAACTTTTAACGCTCATGCCCGCAACCAGCGCTACGGCCATCACACTCATCAATGCCTGACGTCCCAGATGTGCTAATTTCATATTTACCCCGAATGTTGTTATGTCTGTTTGCAGTGTAGAGCCATTGTTTGTAAACACAAAAACAACTCCGCTACATCTTATTCTTATTTAATATATATCAGAAGCAGGCAGGCTGGAGGATTTCTGCACAAGTCCGGTACACGTTTGACGCTGATAGTGTTGATACTTCCGTAATGCGATGCGGTAATTGTTGGTGCTGGTGGTGGGCAGCCACGGGGCGAGGATTTCATCAAGGAAACCGTCCTGCAGCGGATCGAGGGAAATATTTTGCTCGTGTAGATGATTCCCCAAACGGCGCAAACGAACGACATATTCACGCACCGTACCTGGGCTCATTTCAGTTTGCTCAAAAAGAAATTGCTTAAAGCCGATAATATCGAAAAAATCACTCTGCGTTTTGCAATGTAAATCACCGCAAAATCGGCACAATGCCGCCCATGATTTTTGTTCCGTTTGCCAGCCATTTTCATCAAGCAGCGCGTCCAGGCGGGAAATCTCGATTTTATTCACTATTTTGCCGTCGCGAACGAGGGTAATGCGATCGAGTAATTTACGGCAATGCGCGCAATGAGTCTGGCTGTGTTTAAAGTCTTTAAGATAGCGGCTTAATGGCCGTCTTTTCAGGTGCTGCACCATCATTAAGAACTCCTGGTAGTCAAAGTTAAAGTGCGGCATTTACTGACGTTATAACTTACCCAGTTTAGTGCGTAACCGTTTAATAGCCTGGCTGTGTAACTGACTGACCCGCGATTCCCCGACCTCCAGCACCGCGCCAATCTCTTTGAGATTCAGCTCTTCCTGGTAATAGAGGGTTAATACCAGTTTTTCGCGCTCCGGCAACGTTTCGATGGCTTCCATCACCCGCTGACGCAGATTACTGTCCAGCAGTTGTTGTAGCGGGTTTTCTCGCTGATGATCATCAGTAACCAGTTCGATGCTATCGCCGTGCTCTTCGCGCCACTCATCGTAGGAGAAGAGCTGGCTGTTATTGGTGTCGAGCAACATTTGGCGATAATCGGCAATATCGATCCCTAAACGTTCCGCTACCTCAGTTTCCGTGGCGTTGCGGCCAAGTTCCTGCTCCAGTTGCCCTATTGCCTGTGCCACTTCACGCGCGTTGCGTCGCACGCTGCGCGGCACCCAGTCACGGCTGCGAAGTTCATCCAGCATAGCGCCACGGATACGCTGCACTGCGTAAGTTGTAAATGCCGTTCCTTGTAGGGCGTCATAGCGTTCGACGGCATTAAGTAACCCAATGCCGCCCGCCTGTAGCAGATCGTCAAGTTCCACGCTCGCGGGCAGTCGAACCTGCAGGCGCAATGCTTCGTGACGCACCAGCGGGACATAACGCTGCCACAGCGAGTGTTTATCCATTACACCTTCAGCGGTATAGAGTGAATTCACGATAAACAGCCCTGCGTTATATGAGTTATCGGCATGATTATCCGTTTCTGCAGGGTTTTTAATCGGACGATTAGTGGGTGAAATGAGGGGTTATTTGGGGGTTACCGGTAAATTGCGGGCAGAAAAAACCCCGCCGGTAGCGGGGTCAGGCAGGTTAAGGCCATTAGCCTTGTAACAGAGACAGAACTTGCTGCGGTACCTGGTTGGCTTTAGACAGCACGGAGTTGCCCGCCTGCTGGATAATCTGCGCTTTCGACATGTTGGACACTTCGGTCGCATAGTCGGCGTCCTGAATACGGGACTGCGCTTCAGACAGGTTGGTGGTGGTGTTGTTCAGGTTGGTGACCGCAGAATCCAGACGGTTTTGAACGGCACCGAGGGAGGAGCGGAATTTGTCGACTTTAGCGATTGCGGCATCCAGTGCTTTTAACGGATCGGCTGTAGCGGCTCCCGCCACTTCCGCTGCACCAACAGTTACCGCCGCCGCCGTACCGGTAATGACTACAGTGGCTTCCATGTATTTACCGGTTGCAGAATCAACGACCGCATATTTAGTACTGTTAGACGCGGTGTCAGTGTAAGACAGTAAATTGACTTGTTTACCCCCAGCATCCTTGACATCCGCAGCAGCAATTGCTGTACCATCAGCAGCCGTCAGTTTCGCCGCGCTGAAATCCGCCATGCCGGACACGGTAAATCCTTTCAGATTCAAAGTGGTACTGTCGATTTGTTGCAAGCCAATGCTGATCGTCTGGTTATCATTGGCACCAATCTGAATCTTCATCGAATCGTTTTTCGACAGCACGTTCACACCGTTGAACTGGGTCTGACCAGATACACGGTCAATTTCATCAAGACGGGATTTGATTTCGTCCTGAATAGAAGACAGGTCGGAATCAGAGTTCGTGCCGGTAGAGGCCTGAACGGTCAGTTCACGAATACGCTGCAAGTTGTTGTTAATCTCTGACAGCGCGCCTTCAGCCGTCTGCGCCAGAGAAATACCGTCGTTGGCGTTACGTGCGGCCTGAGTCAGACCTTTGATGTTAGAAGTAAAGCGGTTAGCAATCGCCTGGCCCGCGGCGTCATCTTTAGCGCTGTTAATACGCAGACCAGAAGAGAGGCGCTCGATAGAAGTCGACAGCGCAGACTGGTTTTTGTTGATGTTGTTCTGAGTGATCAGCGAGAGGCTGTTGGTATTAATGACTTGTGCCATAATTCATTTTCCTGTTTTCAAGTCTACGGTTTAAGTATTGGGCTTCCACCCTTCGGCTTCGTCGCCGTCAACCCTGTTATCGTCTGGTCACTCACAACCTTTAGAATTTTTTTCTAGCGGTCGAAATACTCCCCTTCCTCGTTGCTGTTCGTGCCATTAAGGCAAAAAATAAATCGTAAACTTTACCCCGCTTACGCCGATAACCCCGGTATTCGTTCTATACACGTCGCATGATTAAGGAAACTATATGGCTAGTATTTCAACGCTTGGGGTTGGGTCGGGGCTGGACTTAAGCAGCATCCTTGACAGTCTGGAGGCGGCAGAAAAATCTACCCTGACGCCGATATCAAAACAGCAAAGCTCTTACACCGCGAAACTGAGCGCCTACGGGACGCTGAAAAGTGCACTAGAGAGTTTCCAGACAGCCAACACAGCACTGAATAAAGCCGATTTATTTACCGCCACCTCAACCACCAGCAGTTCATCGGCTTTCAGCGCCACCACCACGGGCAGCGCGATTGCTGGGAAATACACCATTAGCGTTAGCCAACTGGCGCAGGCACAGACGCTGACAACAAAAAATAGTCAAAAAGACAGTAAAGCCGCCATCGCCACCAGCGATAGCGTACTGACCATCCAACAAGGCGGCGGTAAAGATCCGGTCACGATTGATATCAGCGCGGGTAACTCGTCACTTTCCGGCATTCGCGATGCCATTAACAACGCCAAAGCTGGTGTCAGCGCCAGTATCATCAATGTGGGAAACGGCGAATATCGTCTGTCCATCACCGCTAACGATACGGGCAGCAATAACGCTATGAAACTTAGCGTCAGCGGCGACAGCGCCCTGGAAAGTTTTATGGGTTACAACGGAACGCCGGGTGATAGCAGCAATGGCATGATTGAAAGCGTCACCGCGCAAAACGCCAAACTGACAGTCAATAACGTTGAGATTGAAAACAGCAGTAACACTATCAGCGACTCACTGGAAGATATCACCCTCAACCTGAATGACGTCACCACCGGTAATCAGACACTGACCATCAGTAAAGACACATCCAAAGCTGAAAATGCGGTTAAAGCGTGGGTGGATGCCTATAACACATTGCAGGATACATTCAGCAGCTTAACCAAATACACCGCTGTCGATGCCGGAGCTGAAAGTCAGGACTCCAGTAATGGCGCATTACTCGGTGACTCCACACTGCGTACCATCCAGACTCAGCTTAAAACCTTGCTCGCCAATACTCACAGCAGTTCAAACTATAAAACGCTGGCACAGATTGGCATTACCAGCGATGCCAGTACCGGCAAGCTGGAAATCGCGACCGACAAACTGCAAACGGCGCTAAAAAATGATGCCGCTGGTATCGGTGAAATGTTTATAGGTGACGGCAAAAGTACTGGGGTAACCACCGGCATTAGTAACAACCTGACCAGTTGGCTCTCTTCCACCGGGATAATCCAGGCAGCAAAAGATGGCGTCAGCAAAACGCTGAATAATTTGACCGACCAGTACAACGCAGCCAGTGAACGTATCGATACCTTAATGACGCGCTATAAAGCCCAGTTCACCCAATTAGATGTGTTAATGAACTCGCTGAACTCCACTAGTAGCTATCTGACACAGCAGTTCGACACCTCAAATAGCAACTCGAAATAATCTTCAGGAGAGACTATGTACGCGGCAAAAGGCACCCAGGCCTATGCACAAATTGGCGTCGAAAGCGCCGTAATGAGCGCCAGCCAGCAACAGCTGGTCACCATGCTATTTGATGGAGTGCTGAGCGCACTGGTTAGAGCGCGCCTGTTTATGCAGGACAACAATCAGCAAGGCAAAGGCGTCTCTTTGTCAAAAGCGATCAACATCATTGAGAACGGGCTGCGGGTGAGTCTTGATGAAGAGAGCAAAGACGAACTAACCCAAAACTTGATTGCTCTTTATAGCTATATGGTCAGGCGCTTGCTGCAAGCCAATTTACGCAACGATGTCTCCGCAGTCGAAGAAGTGGAAGCATTAATGCGCAATATTGCCGATGCCTGGAAAGAGTCTTTACTCTCCCCTTCTTTGATTCAGGACCCAGACTGATGAACAATGCACCGCATTTGTATTTCGCCTGGCAACAACTCGTCGAAAAAAGTCAGCTCATGTTACGCCTGGCGACAGAAGAACAATGGGACGAACTCATCGCCAGCGAAATGGCGTATGTGAATGCGGTGCAGGAGATCGCACACCTGACTGAAGAGGTTGCCCCGTCCACCACGATGCAGGAGCAGCTCCGCCCGATGCTGCGCCTGATTCTCGACAACGAAAGCAAGGTAAAGCAGTTATTACAGATTCGGATGGATGAACTGGCGAAACTGGTCGGTCAGTCATCGGTGCAAAAATCGGTGTTAAGTGCCTATGGCGATCAGGGTGGCTTTGTGCTGGCTCCGCAGGATAACCTCTTTTGAATCTTAAAGAGCCAATGGCTCGCGAATAATCTGATTACGGCTACGCTTCTAATGTTCCCCTTGAATGGAGTCGAAGAATGCGTAATCCCACGCTGTTACAATGTTTTCACTGGTATTACCCGGAAGGCGGTAAGCTCTGGCCTGAACTGGCCGAGCGCGCCGACGGTTTTAATGATATTGGTATCAATATGGTCTGGTTGCCGCCCGCCTATAAAGGCGCATCGGGCGGGTACTCGGTCGGCTACGACTCCTATGATTTATTTGATTTAGGCGAGTTTGATCAGAAAGGCAGCATCCCTACTAAATATGGCGATAAAGCACAACTGCTGGCCGCCATTGACGCCCTGAAACGTAATGACATTGCGGTGCTGCTGGACGTGGTAGTCAACCACAAAATGGGCGCGGATGAAAAAGAAGCTATTCGCGTGCAACGTGTAAATGCTGATGACCGTACGCAAATTGACGAAGAAATCATTGAGTGCGAAGGCTGGACGCGTTACACCTTCCCCGCGCGTGCCGGGCAATACTCGCAGTTTATCTGGGATTTCAAATGTTTTAGCGGTATCGACCATATCGAAAACCCTGATGAAGATGGCATTTTTAAAATTGTTAACGACTATACCGGAGAAGGCTGGAACGATCAGGTTGATGATGAACTCGGTAATTTCGATTATCTGATGGGTGAGAATATCGATTTTCGCAATCATGCCGTGACGGAAGAGATTAAATACTGGGCGCGCTGGGTGATGGAACAAACGCAATGCGACGGCTTTCGTCTTGATGCGGTCAAACATATTCCGGCATGGTTTTATAAAGAGTGGATCGAACACGTACAGGAAGTTGCGCCAAAGCCGCTGTTTATTGTGGCTGAATACTGGTCGCATGAAGTCGATAAACTGCAAACGTATATTGATCAGGTGGAAGGCAAAACCATGCTGTTTGATGCGCCGCTGCAGATGAAATTCCATGAAGCATCGCGCATGGGTCGCGACTACGACATGACGCAGATCTTCACTGGGACGCTGGTGGAAGCCGATCCTTTTCACGCCGTAACCCTCGTTGCCAACCACGACACCCAACCGTTGCAAGCCCTCGAAGCACCGGTCGAACCGTGGTTTAAACCGCTGGCGTATGCCTTAATTTTGTTGCGGGAAAATGGCGTTCCTTCGGTGTTCTATCCGGACCTCTACGGTGCACATTACGAAGATGTCGGTGGTGACGGGCAAACCTATCCGATAGATATGCCAATAATCGAACAGCTTGATGAGTTAATTCTCGCCCGTCAGCGTTTCGCCCACGGTGTACAGACGTTATTTTTCGACCATCCGAACTGCATTGCCTTTAGCCGCAGTGGCACCGACGAATATCCCGGCTGCGTGGTGGTCATGTCGAACGGGGATGATGGCGAAAAAACCATTCATCTGGGAGAGAATTACGGCAATAAAACCTGGCGTGATTTTCTGGGGAACCGGCAAGAGAGCGTAGTGACCGACGAAAACGGCGAAGCGACCTTCTTTTGCAACGGCGGCAGCGTCAGCGTGTGGGTTATCGAAGAGGTGATTTAAATTCATCCCCGGCGGCAAGCCGGGGAGATTTCATTACGGCAGTGGCGTCGGTAACGGCGCTTTATCCAGCGCGGCGGCACACTCTGCCGTCGGGCGATCCACACGCTCCATCGTCATACCATCGTACTCAATGGTGTTACCGTCACGCTCAACCTCGTACAGCTCACGTTTTACGGTAACGTTAGTGAGATCATCAGACATCAATGTCAATTTACCCGGCACGGCAATCACCCGCTGCCACTGACGGCAATCGAGGGTATCGCCCTCTTTAGTGACAATCAGGCTGCCTATCGCTTCCGGACTGACCAGCGCACGTTGCGGCCCTTTGGTCTGCCAGTAGCCCGCCAGCCAGTCCGGCGCGGGGGTTTTCACGACATTGTTATAGTTTTCGACTTCGGCACAGCCCGCCAGCAACATGAGCGCACCTGCAATTGCGAGTTTTTTCATCATTCGTCCTGCATGAGAAGAAAAGAGGATTGTGGCATTAAAGCCCTGATGTCGCCAGCCTTTCCAGGTTCAGAGAGAAATTTGATCTAACCATTATTTTTGTGAATTATTACCCCGAAAATAAATTTGCATGGTGTATGATTCGCGACTCTTGTTTCAAACCTTCTGAGTTCAGAGGCTACATTCATGTCATGGCAGCAATTCAAACACGCCTGGTTGATTAAATTCTGGGCGCCCATCCCCGCGGTCATCGCGGCGGGTATTCTCTCCACTTACTATTTTGGCATCACTGGCACCTTTTGGGCTGTCACAGGTGAATTTACCCGTTGGGGCGGTCAGCTCCTGCAGTTGTTCGGCGTCCATGCTGAAGAGTGGGGTTATTTTAAAATTATCCATCTGGAAGGATCGCCATTAACCCGCATCGACGGAATGATGATCCTCGGTATGTTTGGCGGCTGTTTTGCCGCAGCGCTGTGGGCCAACAATGTCAAACTGCGCATGCCGCGCAGCCGTATCCGCATTATGCAGGCCATCATTGGCGGTATTATCGCCGGTTTTGGCGCACGTCTGGCAATGGGCTGTAACCTGGCGGCGTTCTTTACCGGAATTCCACAGTTCTCGCTGCACGCCTGGTTCTTTGCCATCGCCACTGCCATTGGTTCATGGTTTGGCGCGCGCTTTACCCTTCTGCCCATCTTCCGTATTCCCGTGAAAATGCAGAAAGTTTCTGCTGCCTCACCGTTGACGCAAAAACCGGATCAGGCGCGGCGTCGTTTTCGTCTCGGGATGCTGGTCTTTTTCGGCCTGCTGGGCTGGGCGCTGCTGACGGCGATGAACCAGCCCAAACTGGGGCTGGCAATGCTGTTTGGCGTCGGCTTTGGTTTACTGATTGAACGTGCGCAAATCTGCTTTACTTCGGCGTTCCGCGATATGTGGATCACCGGACGTACCCATATGGCGAAAGCAATCATTATCGGTATGGCGGTAAGTGCCATCGGGATCTTCAGTTACGTACAGTTAGGCGTTGAACCCAAAATCATGTGGGCGGGACCAAACGCGGTAATTGGTGGTTTACTGTTTGGTTTTGGCATCGTGCTGGCAGGCGGCTGCGAAACCGGCTGGATGTACCGCGCGGTAGAAGGCCAGGTGCACTACTGGTGGGTCGGTCTGGGCAACGTGATCGGCTCAACGATTCTGGCGTACTACTGGGATGATTTCGCTCCGGCGCTGGCCACCGACTGGGACAAAATCAACCTGCTGAAAACCTTTGGCCCGATGGGCGGCCTGCTGGTGACATATTTGCTGTTGTTTGCTGCTCTAATGTTGATTATTGGCTGGGAAAAACGCTTCTTCCGCCGTGCGGCACCGCAGACTGCTAAGGAGATCGCATGAAAAATATCGTTCCTGATTACCGTCTTGATATGGTGGGTGAACCCTGCCCTTATCCGGCAGTCGCAACCCTTGAGGCGATGCCGCAGTTAAAAAAAGGGGAGATCCTGGAAGTGGTGAGCGACTGTCCGCAGTCGATCAATAATATTCCACTGGATGCGCGTAATCACGGCTATACGGTGCTGGATATTCAGCAAGACGGGCCGACCATTCGTTATTTAATTCAGAAGTAATCCCTCATTCCCGCTGTGGCCCACAGCGGGAATATCGTTGCCTCTCTATCACATAGATTTAACCCGCCCCCTCTCCTATTCTTTTCAGTGTGACCTCAGGAGGTTTCTATGTGTGGACGCTTTGCCCAATCCCAAACGCGTGAAGATTACCTTGCGCTTCTCGCGGAAGATATTGAACGCGATATTCCCTACGATCCCGAACCTATTGGCAGATACAACGTCGCGCCGGGAACCAAAGTCCTTCTGCTCAGTGAACGTGATGAACACCTTCATCTGGATCCGGTTTTCTGGGGATATGCTCCCGGATGGTGGGATAAACCGCCGCTGATTAACGCCCGCGTAGAAACTGCCGCAACCAGTCACATGTTTAAACCGCTCTGGCAACATGGTCGGGCAATCTGTTTTGCCGATGGCTGGTTTGAGTGGAAAAAAGAAGGCGACAAAAAGCAGCCTTATTTTATCTATCGTGCTGATGGACAAGCTGTTTTTATAGCCGCGATAGGTAGCACACCGTTTGAGCGTGGTGACGAAGCTGGAAGAAGTTTTTGTAAGCCCGCTCAGGGTCTTTCAGTGACTGTTGCAATGGCTGTGAGGGCGAATCTTTAAGCCATTGCGTTTCAGTGGCATTTTTCCACTCAACCAACCAGGAAGCCATTTTCCCGTAAGGGATGTATTTATTACCGGCCTCATGATTCTCATTCTGAAGCGCCAGAGCACGATTGAAAACGAAACGACATGCGCCTGCGAAGCGCCTCATTTCACGCTCCTGTTGACCACCTGGTCTTAACCGGAATTTGAATGCCTGTAGTCGTTTCATGGGCCAAATCATACTTTGGCCTATGAAAAAAGAAACCGATATCCGACGCGGAAGGCATTGTGTTTTCCTGAAGCATGTTCACCTAGTCTTCGTTACTAAGAACCTATCCCAAAAGGAATTGTCAGATAATACAATATGATAATTTCTGAGGGCGAAGTGTGGCGGGCAACAAGTGGCAGATCAGTGATGGACTCTGGGAGAAAATGGCTCCACTCATCCCGGAGCATAAAACTCAACACCCGCTGGGTACGCACCGCAAGCGGGTTGATAATCGCGCTGCAATGAACGCCATTTTCTTCGTACTCAGGACGGGCTGCCAATGGAATGCGCTGAATGCCACCGGTATATGCTCGTCAAGCTCTGCTCATCGCCGATTTCAGGAGTGGCGAGATGCCGGAGTATTTGAACGCTTCTGGTAAAATGGGTTGCTTGCTTGCGAACAGTTGGACTCTATTGACTGGTCGTGGCTGTCGATGGATGGTTGTATAACCAAATCACCGCTGGCAGGCTCAAAAAAACAGGCAAGAACCCTACAGACCGGGGGAAACAGGGCGTAAAGCGCAGTCTGATGACTGACGGGAACGGGCTACCGCTTGCACTGGTTGTTGCCGGAGCAAATACGCACGACATAAAGTTGGTTACGGATACGCTCGATGCCCTCCAGACGGGCAGACCGGGCAAGAGGCTCCGGTTGTGCATGGACAAAGGGTATGAAGCGGAATGGCTGGAATCGTATCTGAAAAGTCGTCGCTATGAACCTCATATCCAGTCACGAAAGGATGAGTCAGAGGCCATCAAATACACGGATTTTAAGGCTCACCGCTGGGTTGTAGAGAGAACACACAGTTGGATGAATCGCTACCGCCGTGTCCTGACTCGTTGGGAGAAGAAGGTCGAGAATTATGAGGCGATGCTGCATTTTGCCTGTGGTGTCATTGTCTGGAACAAAACCCTATTGGGATAGGCTCTAAATACCGACGTCAGATTTTTGACCATGACGCGACAGAAAAACTACGCACTTACTTTTCAAATGTATGTGCTGATTTTGAAGCTGAACGGGTTGAAATGGATGGCGGACCAGATCACGTCCATTTGTTAATTAACTATCCTCCCAAACTGGCGATATCCAGTCTGGTAAACAGCCTCAAAGGCGTATCGAGTAGGTTACTGCGACGAGATCGACCAGATATTGCAGTCAGGTATTACGACAAAGGCGTTTTGTGGAGTCCTGGCTATTTTGTCAGTAGCTGCATCTTAACGTATCAACTAGATTTAATAACAACGATATCCGCACCTAACCGGATATCTAATGTCATAAGCATCCCTTTAATTATCCCCTCAACCTCTTGTAACTTTCCCACTCTTGAGCTCCACATAGTCCAAACGCCGGATGCAAAAAAATCACACGTGCATTTCTGAAATTGTGATGGAGGAAGATAGTATCAATTATATGTGCTTAGAAACGTCCCCGATTAGCGCAGAAGTCACCGGATTGTTCAGACTCCAATAGGTTGAGTATGCCGTATTTATTTTCCAAAATAAAAATCGATGCTGTTGCTCCTTCATAAAATACTTTTACTCTCTGGACGCTTTTCTTAGCTCTCTTGGTGTTATCTTAAAACGATTATGGAACCTTTCAGTAAAACGAGAAGGACACTTGTAACCATTTTCCCTGGCAATCTCGCTGATGGGTTTTACTGTCGTTTGTATAGCAGACAACGCATTATTTAACCTCACGTCGTCCAATATACTTTGAAAACTTACTCCCTCGCTTGCCAGACGGCGATGCAATGTGGAAACAGAAATGTAGAGATATCTCGCTACCTTGTTTGCTGTCCATTTTGTTCCAGGTTCGGATAGCATTAGGTTATAACAACGACTTATTAATGATTGTTTACTATCTGATAAAAGTAAACAATTAACATGATGTGCTCCTAATGAAAGTAGAACGCCCATTGCTAAGTGTTCCTGAATTTGCGTTGAGAAGCCTCGGGAAATAGATGTTTTTAGTTGCTCCCAACAATATATTAACTCGGGGTTCTGAGGTAAGCAGAAACCTGTCGTGTTACGAATTTGATCAGTTATCGCATAAAATTTTTGAAACTTTTCAATTAGATCAATGGGATAATAAAGCATTTCTGCAAGATAAAGACCTGCTTCTGGATAATTCGCAATATAAAATTCATATCCACAGGGAAATAATATTATCTGATTATTATCAACAGTTAGACTATGCGTCTCCCAATTGATAACTTTTTTTCCCTGACGGATACGACATAAAGCTGGCATAAGAGGCTTAACCCTGTGAATCTCATGATGTTTATGCATCCGTATTTCTTCAATCTTTAGGTTAGTCTTATCTTTTGCCAGCATACTCTTACCCTACTTTATCTCATAAACTGGTGTTATCTCAGCGGTTGCAATTTTATTGGCATTAAGCATATAACCAACTAACGCTCCGCTGGAATTAGAATCCACAGGAATTTTATCAGTTTTTAGAGCCCATACTTTAAACTGGTAATGATGGGGTTTATCTCCTTTGGGAGGACATGCTCCACCAAATCCTGCATAACCAAAATCATTTCGGCCTTGAACAGCACCAGTCGGAAGTTTTGTACCATCACGTCTTCCTGCATCAGCGGGCAAATATGTTACAGTTGCTGGAATATTAGCAACAGTCCAGTGCCACCATCCACTGCCTGTAGGAGCATCTGGATCATACACAGTTACGGCAAAGCTTTTGGTGCCTTCAGGAGCACCAGACCAGGTTAATGAGGGCGATGTATTACCACCTTCACACCCAAATCCAGAAAATACATGAGACGTTGTAAGTTGCTCTCCTGTTTTTATTTCATTACTAGTGACCTGAAATGCTGCGGCCTGCGCAGAAAATGTTATGAATGCCAATACACTTGAAACGATAAGTTTTTTCATAAAAACCTCATTGTTGTGACCTATCGTTATTTTATTTGATGTGCCTTGATCTCATTATGCATAAAGGCGCAATGATCGCGCAAATGCAATCATAATTATAAAGGTGCCCCGAACATTAGCCATAATATGCACAAATCAGATTCCTGTTATCTCAAGGATAATTATTTTTTAATGCGGTGCACTTCGTGACAACAAGTTAATGACTAACACACCGGCACAAATCAACATCATGCCTATGATAGCTGGCAGGTCCAGTCGTTGACCAAAAAATCCCCAGGAAAGCAAACTAATCAGAACGATACCGACGCCTGACCAGATAGCATAAGCAATCCCTGTAGGTATATAAGCCAGCGTCTGAGCTAATAACCAGAATGATGCACAATAGCAAATAATTGTGCCAACAGAGGGCCATAACCGTGTAAACCCCTCTGAAAACTTCATTAAGGTTGTACCAATGACCTCTGCAAGTATTGCGCCACCAAGATAAATATAAGGGTTCATAGCATATTCTTTCCTGTTCATACTGGAGAGAATTGTACTACAGTTTGAACACAACTCACCGTTTTCATCCTGGTGTATGTGTATCCAGGGGGCTCTGGCGTGGCAAGAGATAAAGGCAGGAACAATAATGATCAGAAGGAACCCCAGGCTAACGAATGAGTTCACTCTTCCTGGGAGCAAAGCGAAGACAAAACATGTTATCGCGTTTACGGATCGTGGATGGCAGAAAACTTTCAGGATCAGGTATCCATTTTAAACCAGAAATTGAGTGAGTTTGCCCCATCCATGCCCCACGCTGTGGGATCGGATATAATAAACAAGCATAGTCAACAGGTTACAAAACCTACACCTGCATGGACATCACTTCCTGATACGCCGCCACCAGCTTATTACGCACCTGAATCCCCATTTGCATAGAAACTGAGGCTTTTTGCATATCGGTCATCACATCGTTTAGCGCCACGCCGGGCTCACCGAGGGTGAATTTTTCTGCCTGCGTGCGGGCGGCTGTTTGTGTATCGCTTATGCGATCGAGCGCGGCGTGCAGCTGCCCGGCAAAACTAATTGTCGGTTGCGGCAGTGATTCCTGCGCACGCGCACTCATCGCCGTGGTCTGTAACTGGCTGATAACCCCTTCAATCCCCTGTATCGCTGACATTTTCATCTCCCGGATAATTTCTGGTAGCAAAGCCTACCAGTAAGTCAATAAGACAAAGGCGCTAAATAGCAACAAAAAAACGGGTTTATTGGCGGATAGAAAAAAACGAAAGCACAAATAATGGGAGCGTCAATTTTTCGAGTTTGCTGACCCGGGAGTGAGTCTTGTTCCACTTTGCCAATAACGCCGTCCATAATCAGCCACGAGGTGCGCGATGAATGCGACTGCAGCCCAGACAAAATCTCTTGAGTGGCTTAATCGCCTGCGTGCGAATCCGAAAATTCCATTGATTGTTACCGGTTCCGCGGCAGTGGCGGTCATGGTCGCACTGATCCTGTGGGCGAAAACCCCCGACTACCGTACATTATTCAGCAATCTTTCCGATCAGGATGGTGGCGCAATTGTCAGCCAACTGACGCAAATGAATATTCCTTACCGCTTCAGCGAAGCCAGCGGCGCTATTGAGGTTCCGGCAGATAAAGTTCACGAACTGCGCCTGCGCCTGGCGCAACAAGGTTTGCCCAAAGGCGGCGCGGTCGGTTTCGAACTGCTCGATCAGGAAAAGTTTGGTATCAGCCAGTTCAGCGAACAGGTGAATTATCAGCGGGCGCTGGAAGGCGAGCTTTCTCGTACCATCGAAACTATAGGCCCGGTAAAAGGGGCGCGCGTACATCTGGCAATGCCGAAACCGTCTTTATTCGTCCGTGAACAAAAATCCCCTTCTGCATCGGTGACGGTAAATCTGTTACCCGGCCGCGCACTCGATAAAGGGCAAATTAGCGCTATTGTACATCTGGTTTCCAGCGCGGTTGCTGGTCTGCCGCCAGGAAACGTCACGCTGGTGGATCAGGGCGGGCATCTGTTAACCCAGTCCAATACCAGCGGGCGCGATCTTAATGACGCTCAGTTGAAATATGCCAGCGATGTCGAAGGCCGTATTCAGCGGCGTATTGAAGCGATCCTGTCGCCTATTGTTGGTAACGGTAATATTCACGCCCAGGTCACGGCGCAACTGGACTTCGCCAGTAAAGAACAAACGGAAGAACAGTATCGCCCTAACGGTGATGAATCTCATGCGGCGCTTCGTTCACGCCAGCTTAATGAGAGCGAGCAAAGCGGTTCCGGTTATCCGGGCGGCGTACCGGGGGCGTTGTCGAATCAACCGGCACCTGCGAATAACGCACCAATCAGCACGCCTCCGGCAAATCAAAATAACCGCCAGCAGCAGGCGAGCACCACCAGCAATAGTGGGCCGCGTAGCACACAGCGGAATGAAACCAGTAACTACGAAGTCGATCGCACCATTCGTCATACCAAAATGAACGTGGGCGATGTGCAACGTCTGTCAGTCGCGGTTGTGGTGAATTACAAAACCTTGCCAGACGGTAAACCATTGCCTCTCAGCAACGAACAGATGAAGCAAATTGAAGCTCTGACCCGCGAGGCGATGGGCTTTTCTGAAAAACGCGGTGATTCGCTCAATGTTGTTAACTCGCCGTTCAATAGCAGTGACGAAAGCGGCGGAGAACTGCCGTTCTGGCAACAGCAAGCGTTTATCGATCAGTTGCTGGCTGCCGGTCGCTGGTTGCTGGTACTGCTGGTGGCGTGGCTGCTGTGGCGGAAAGCGGTACGCCCGCAGTTAACACGTCGCGCCGAGGCGATGAAAGCTGTACAGCAACAGGCGCAGGCCCGTGAGGAAGTGGAAGATGCGGTGGAAGTCCGCCTGAGCAAAGACGAACAACTCCAACAACGACGCGCTAACCAACGTCTGGGGGCAGAAGTCATGAGCCAGCGTATCCGTGAAATATCTGATAACGATCCGCGCGTGGTGGCGCTGGTCATTCGCCAGTGGATAAATAACGATCATGAGTAACCTGACAGGCACCGATAAAAGCGTCATCCTGCTGATGACCATTGGCGAAGACCGGGCGGCAGAGGTGTTCAAGCACCTCTCCCAGCGCGAAGTGCAAACCCTGAGCGCTGCAATGGCGAACGTCACGCAGATCTCCAACAAGCAGCTAACCGATGTGCTGGCGGAGTTTGAGCAAGAAGCTGAACAGTTTGCCGCACTGAATATCAACGCCAACGATTATCTGCGTTCGGTATTGGTCAAAGCTCTGGGTGAGGAACGTGCCGCCAGCCTGCTGGAAGATATTCTCGAAACTCGCGATACCGCCAGCGGTATTGAAACGCTCAACTTTATGGAGCCGCAGAGTGCCGCCGATCTGATTCGCGATGAGCATCCGCAAATTATCGCCACCATTCTGGTGCATCTGAAGCGCGCCCAGGCCGCCGATATTCTGGCGTTGTTCGATGAACGTCTGCGCCACGACGTGATGTTGCGTATCGCCACCTTTGGCGGCGTGCAGCCAGCCGCGCTGGCGGAACTGACCGAAGTACTGAATGGCTTGCTCGACGGTCAGAATCTCAAGCGCAGCAAAATGGGCGGCGTGAGAACGGCAGCCGAAATTATCAACCTGATGAAAACTCAGCAGGAAGAAGCCGTTATTACCGCCGTGCGCGAATTCGACGGCGAGCTGGCGCAAAAAATTATCGACGAGATGTTCCTGTTCGAAAATCTGGTGGATGTCGACGATCGCAGCATTCAGCGTCTGTTGCAGGAAGTGGATTCCGAATCGCTGTTGATCGCGCTGAAAGGGGCCGAGCAGCCACTGCGCGAGAAATTCCTGCGCAATATGTCGCAGCGTGCCGCCGATATTCTGCGCGACGATCTCGCCAACCGTGGTCCGGTGCGTCTGTCGCAGGTGGAAAACGAACAGAAAGCGATTCTGCTGATTGTGCGCCGCCTTGCCGAAACTGGCGAGATGGTAATTGGCAGCGGCGAGGATACCTATGTCTGATAATCTGCCGTGGAAAACCTGGACGCCGGACGATCTCGCGCCACCACAGGCAGAGTTTGTGCCCATGGTCGAGCCGGAAGAAACCATCATTGAAGAGGCCGAACCCAGCCTTGAGCAGCAACTGGCGCAACTGCAAATGCAGGCCCATGAGCAAGGTTATCAGGCGGGGATTGCCGAAGGTCGCCAGCAAGGTCATGAGCAGGGCTATCAGGAAGGACTGGCCCGGGGGCTGGAGCAAGGTCTGGCAGAGGCGAAGTCTCAACAAGCGCCAATTCATGCCCGGATGCAGCAACTGGTCAGCGAATTTCAAACTACCCTTGATGCGCTTGATAGTGTGATTGCTTCGCGCCTGATGCAGATGGCGCTGGAGGCGGCACGTCAGGTGATCGGTCAGACGCCAACAGTGGATAACTCGGCACTGATCAAACAGATCCAACAGTTGTTGCAGCAAGAACCGTTATTCAGCGGTAAACCACAGCTGCGCGTGCACCCGGATGATCTGCAACGTGTGGATGATATGCTCGGCGCAACCTTAAGTTTGCATGGCTGGCGCTTGCGGGGCGATCCCACACTCCATCCTGGCGGCTGTAAAGTCTCCGCCGATGAAGGCGATCTCGACGCCAGTGTCGCCACTCGCTGGCAAGAACTCTGCCGTCTGGCAGCACCAGGAGTGGTGTAATGACCACGCGCCTGACTCGCTGGCTAACCACGCTGGATAACTTTGAAGCCAAAATGGCGCAGTTGCCTGCGGTACGTCGCTATGGGCGATTAACCCGCGCTACCGGGCTGGTGCTGGAAGCCACCGGATTACAATTGCCGCTCGGCGCAACCTGTGTCATTGAACGCCAGAACGGCAGCGAAACGCACGAAGTAGAAAGCGAAGTCGTTGGCTTTAACGGTCAACGGCTGTTTTTAATGCCGCTGGAGGAAGTGGAAGGTGTCCTGCCCGGCGCGCGGGTTTATGCCAAAAACATTTCGGCTGAAGGACTGCAAAGCGGCAAGCAGTTGCCGCTCGGTCCGGCGTTATTAGGTCGCGTTCTGGACGGCAGCGGTAAGCCGCTCGATGGCCTGCCCTCCCCCGATACGACGGAAACCGGTGCGCTGATTACCCCGCCATTTAACCCGTTGCAACGTACACCGATTGAACATGTGCTGGACACCGGCGTGCGCCCAATCAATGCCCTGCTTACCGTTGGGCGCGGGCAGCGTATGGGGCTGTTTGCCGGGTCCGGCGTTGGTAAAAGTGTGCTGCTGGGGATGATGGCACGTTACACCCGCGCCGATGTCATTGTCGTGGGTTTGATTGGTGAACGTGGGCGCGAAGTAAAAGATTTTATTGAGAATATCCTCGGTGCCGAAGGGCGTGCACGCTCCGTGGTGATTGCCGCTCCGGCGGATGTCTCTCCGCTTCTGCGAATGCAAGGTGCCGCCTATGCCACGCGCATTGCCGAAGATTTTCGCGATCGTGGTCAGCATGTGTTGCTGATTATGGACTCCCTCACCCGCTACGCGATGGCCCAGCGTGAAATTGCGCTGGCGATTGGCGAACCACCCGCCACCAAAGGTTATCCCCCGTCGGTGTTTGCCAAATTACCTGCACTGGTCGAGCGTGCCGGAAATGGCATTAGCGGCGGCGGATCGATTACCGCGTTTTATACCGTGCTCACCGAGGGCGATGACCAGCAGGACCCCATTGCCGACTCCGCGCGGGCAATCCTCGACGGTCACATTGTGCTGTCTCGCCGACTGGCGGAAGCCGGGCACTATCCGGCTATCGATATTGAAGCGTCGATCAGCCGCGCAATGACGGCGTTGATCAGCGAGCAACATTACGCGCGAGTGCGCACCTTCAAACAGCTGTTGTCGAGTTTTCAGCGTAACCGAGATCTGGTTAGCGTCGGCGCGTATGCCAAAGGCAGCGATCCGATGCTCGATAAAGCCATCGCCCTGTGGCCGCAGCTGGAGGGCTATTTGCAACAAGGCATTTTTGAACGCGCGGACTGGGAAGCGTCTCTCCAGGGGCTGGAGCGTATTTTCCCGACAGTGTCATAACCCAGGAGATAACGGCAGATGGCAGAACATGGTGCGCTGGCGACCCTGAAAGATCTGGCAGAAAAAGAGGTAGAGGATGCCGCGCGCCTGCTGGGTGAAATGCGTCGCGGATGTCAGCAGGCGGAAGAACAGCTCAAAATGCTGATCGATTATCAGAATGAATATCGCAATAACCTCAATAGCGATATGAGTGCCGGGATGACCAGCAACCGCTGGATCAACTATCAGCAGTTTATCCAGACGTTGGAAAAAGCCATTACTCAGCATCGCCAGCAACTTAATCAGTGGACGCAGAAAGTTGACATTGCCCTGAACAGCTGGCGAGAAAAGAAACAACGTTTGCAGGCCTGGCAGACACTGCAGGAACGGCAATCCACGGCGGCACTGCTTGCAGAAAACCGCCTCGATCAGAAAAAGATGGATGAGTTCGCCCAGCGCGCCGCCATGAGGAAACCTGAATGATTCGCTTAGCGCCCTTGATTACCGCCGACGTTGACACCACCACATTGCCTGGCGGCAAAGCCAGCGATGCTGCACAAGATTTTCTCGCGTTGTTGAGCGAAGCATTAGCAGGCGAGACAACTACCGACAAAGCGGCCCCCCAGTTGCTGGTGGCAACAGATAAGCCCACGACAAAAGGCGAGCCGCTGGTCAGCGAGATTCTTGCCGATGCGCAACAAGCGGATTTACTGATCCCTGTGGATGAAACACCGCCTGTCATCAACGACGAACAATCCACATCAACACCATTAACCACCGCTCAAACGATGACGTTGGCTGCGGTGGCTGGCAACAATACGGCAAAAGACGAAAAAGCGGATGATCTGAATGAAGACGTCACCGCAAGCCTGAGCGCCCTTTTTGCGATGTTGCCGGGTTTTGACAATACGCCCAAAGTGACTGATGTGCCGTCAACCGTGTTACCGGCAGAGAAACCAACGCTCTTCACAAAACTGACTTCTGCGCAACTCACAACAGCACAGCCTGATGATGCCCCCGGCACGCCAGCTCAGCCATTAACACCGCTGGTAGCAGAAGCCCAGAGTAAAGCGGAAGTCATCAGCACACCTTCACCGGTGACCGCTGCCGCCAGCCCGCTAATCACTCCACACCAGACACAGCCACTGCCCACCGTCGCCGCGCCTGTGTTGAGTGCACCGCTGGGTTCTCACGAATGGCAACAATCATTAAGCCAGCATATTTCGCTGTTCACCCGCCAGGGGCAACAAAGTGCAGAGTTGCGTCTGCACCCGCAGGATTTAGGTGAAGTGCAAATCTCCCTCAAAGTGGATGATAACCAGGCGCAAATCCAGATGGTTTCACCGCATCAACACGTACGCGCCGCCCTGGAAGCAGCGCTTCCGGTACTGCGAACGCAGCTGGCCGAAAGTGGCATTCAGTTAGGGCAAAGCAACATCAGTGGCGAAAGCTTTAGTGGTCAGCAGCAGGCCGCTTCCCAGCAACAGCAAAGCCAACGCACAGCAAACCATGAACCTCTGGCGGGGGAAGACGACGATACGCTTCCGGTTCCCGTCTCTTTACAAGTACGTGTAACAGGCAACAGCGGCGTTGATATTTTCGCCTAACGTCAGAGGTAGCACCGTAATCCGCGTCTTTTCCCCGCTTTGTTGCGCTCAAGACGCAGGATAATTAGCCGATAAGCAGTAGCGACACAGGAAGACCGCAACACATGACTGATTACGCGATAAGCAAGAAAAGCAAGCGATCGCTTTGGATCCCGATTCTGGTATTCATTACCCTCGCGGCCTGTGCCAGCGCAGGTTACAGCTACTGGCATTCGCATCAGGTTGCCGCTGACGACAAAGCGCAGCAACGCGTCGTGCCCTCCCCGGTCTTCTATGCGCTGGATACCTTTACGGTCAATCTGGGCGATGCAGATCGCGTACTTTATATCGGCATAACCCTGCGCCTGAAAGATGAAGCTACCCGCTCGCGGCTGAGTGAGTATTTGCCGGAAGTCCGTAGCCGTTTGCTGTTACTGTTTTCGCGTCAGGATGCTGCCGTACTGGCGACAGAAGAAGGCAAGAAAAACCTGATTGCCGAGATTAAAACCACGCTTTCCACCCCGCTTGTTGCCGGGCAACCGAAACAGGATGTCACCGACGTGCTGTATACCGCTTTTATTCTGCGATAACGACATGGGCGATAGTATTCTTTCTCAAGCTGAAATTGATGCGCTGTTGAATGGTGACAGCGAAGTCAAAGACGAACCGACAGCCAGTGTTAGCGGCGAAAGTGACATTCGTCCGTACGATCCGAATACCCAACGACGGGTTGTGCGCGAACGTTTGCAGGCGCTGGAAATCATTAATGAGCGCTTTGCCCGCCATTTTCGTATGGGGCTGTTCAACCTGCTGCGTCGTAGCCCGGATATAACCGTCGGGGCCATCCGCATTCAGCCGTACCATGAATTTGCCCGCAACCTGCCGGTGCCGACCAACCTGAACCTTATCCATCTGAAACCGCTGCGCGGCACAGGGCTGGTGGTGTTTTCACCGAGTCTGGTGTTTATCGCCGTGGATAACCTGTTTGGCGGCGATGGACGCTTCCCGACCAAAGTGGAAGGTCGCGAGTTTACCCATACCGAACAGCGCGTCATCAACCGCATGTTAAAGCTGGCGCTTGAAGGCTATAGCGACGCCTGGAAGGCGATTAATCCGCTGGAAGTTGAGTACGTGCGTTCGGAAATGCAGGTGAAATTTACCAATATCACCACCTCGCCGAACGACATTGTGGTTAACACGCCGTTCCATGTGGAGATTGGCAACCTGACCGGCGAATTTAATATCTGCCTGCCATTCAGCATGATCGAGCCGCTACGGGAATTGTTGGTTAACCCGCCGCTGGAAAACTCGCGTAATGAAGATCAGAACTGGCGCGATAACCTGGTGCGCCAGGTGCAGCATTCACAGCTGGAGTTGGTCGCCAACTTTGCCGATATCTCGCTACGCCTGTCGCAGATTTTAAAACTGAAACCCGGCGACGTCCTGCCGATAGAAAAACCCGACCGCATCATCGCCCATGTTGACGGCGTCCCGGTGCTGACCAGTCAGTACGGCACTCTCAACGGTCAGTATGCGTTACGGATAGAACATTTGATTAACCCGATTTTAAATTCTCTGAACGAGGAACAGCCCAAATGAGTGACATGAATAATCCGGCCGATGACAACAACGGCGCAATGGACGATCTGTGGGCTGAAGCGTTGAGCGAACAAAAATCAACCAGCAGCAAAAGCGCTGCCGACGCGGTGTTCCAGCAATTTGGCGGTGGTGATGTCAGCGGAACGTTGCAGGATATCGACCTGATTATGGATATTCCGGTCAAGCTGACCGTCGAACTGGGCCGTACGCGGATGACCATCAAAGAGCTGTTGCGTCTGACGCAAGGGTCCGTCGTGGCGCTGGACGGTCTGGCGGGCGAACCACTGGATATTCTGATCAACGGTTATTTAATCGCCCAGGGCGAAGTGGTGGTCGTTGCCGATAAATATGGCGTGCGGATCACCGATATCATTACTCCGTCTGAGCGAATGCGTCGCCTGAGCCGTTAGTGATGAATAACCACGCTACTGTGCAATCTTCCGCGCCGGTTTCTGCTGCGCCACTGCTGCAGGTGAGCGGCGCACTCATCACCATTATTGCCCTGATCCTCGCTGCTGCCTGGCTGATAAAACGGCTGGGATTTGCCCCTAAACGCACTGGCGTTAACGGTCTGAAAATTAGCGCCAGTGCTTCGCTGGGCGCGCGTGAACGGGTTGTGGTGGTCGATGTGGAAGATGCACGGCTGGTGCTCGGCGTTACCGCAGGGCAAATCAATCTGCTGCATAAACTTCCCCCTTCAGCACCAACAGAAGAGATACCGCAGACCGATTTTCAGTCGGTCATGAAAAATTTGCTTAAGCGTAGCGGGAGATCCTGATGCGTCGTTTATTGTCTGTCGCACCTGTCCTTCTCTGGCTGATTACGCCCCTCGCCTTCGCGCAACTGCCGGGTATCACCAGCCAGCCGCTGCCTGGCGGTGGACAAAGCTGGTCGCTCCCGGTGCAGACGCTGGTGTTCATCACCTCGTTGACGTTTATTCCGGCAATTTTACTGATGATGACCAGTTTCACCCGCATCATCATTGTTTTTGGTTTATTGCGTAACGCGCTGGGAACACCCTCCGCGCCACCTAACCAGGTATTGCTGGGGCTGGCACTGTTTTTGACCTTTTTTATTATGTCACCGGTGATCGACAAAATTTATGTCGATGCGTACCAGCCATTTAGCGAAGAGAAAATCTCAATGCAGGAGGCGCTGGAAAAAGGGGCGCAGCCGCTGCGTGAGTTTATGCTGCGTCAGACCCGCGAGGCGGATTTAGGGTTGTTTGCCAGACTGGCGAATACCGGCCCGTTGCAGGGACCTGAAGCCGTGCCGATGCGCATTTTGCTCCCGGCCTACGTGACCAGCGAGTTGAAAACCGCATTTCAGATAGGCTTCACGATTTTCATTCCTTTTTTGATTATCGACCTGGTGATTGCCAGCGTGTTGATGGCATTGGGGATGATGATGGTTCCCCCAGCCACCATTGCTCTGCCCTTTAAACTGATGCTGTTTGTACTGGTGGATGGTTGGCAATTGCTGGTCGGTTCGCTGGCGCAGAGCTTTTACAGCTAGAGAGGCAAAATGACACCTGAATCGGTCATGATGATGGGGACTGAAGCGATGAAAGTCGCGCTGGCACTGGCTGCCCCGCTGTTGCTGGTGGCGCTGGTCACGGGTCTTATCATCAGTATTTTGCAGGCCGCCACCCAGATTAACGAAATGACGCTGTCGTTTATTCCGAAAATCATCGCCGTATTTATCGCCATTATTATTGCCGGACCGTGGATGCTCAATCTGTTGCTGGATTACGTCCGCACCTTGTTCACTAACCTGCCGTATATCATCGGGTAGGCCGTACAATGATGCAGGTGACAAGCGATCAATGGCTTTCCTGGTTAAGCCTGTACTTCTGGCCGTTACTGCGCGTGCTGGCGCTCATTTCTACCGCACCAATTCTGAGCGAACGCAGCGTGCCGAAACGGGTAAAACTGGGGCTGGCAATGATGATCACGTTCGCCATTGCCCCATCATTACCTGCCAACGATGTTCCTGTTTTTTCGTTCTTTGCTCTGTGGCTGGCCGTGCAGCAGATCCTGATCGGCATTGCGCTTGGTTTTACCATGCAATTTGCCTTTGCCGCTGTGCGAACCGCTGGCGAAATTATCGGTCTGCAAATGGGGCTGTCATTTGCGACGTTTGTCGATCCGGCCAGCCATCTCAATATGCCCGTTTTAGCGCGTATCATGGATATGCTGGCGTTACTGCTGTTCCTGACATTTAACGGTCATTTATGGTTGATTTCACTGCTGGTCGATACCTTTCACACCCTGCCTATTGGTGGCGAACCGTTGAACAGCAATGCGTTTCTGGCACTCACCAAAGCAGGGAGTTTGATTTTCCTTAACGGGCTGATGCTGGCGTTACCGCTCATTACTCTGCTGCTGACCCTGAATCTGGCATTAGGTTTACTGAATCGTATGGCCCCGCAATTATCCATTTTTGTTATTGGATTTCCATTAACTCTGACTGTCGGTATCTCTTTAATGGCGGCATTAATGCCGTTAATTGCGCCTTTTTGCGAACATTTATTCAGTGAAATTTTTAATTTGCTGGCTGATATTATTAGTGAATTGCCATTAATATAATTCCGTAACGTTTATCATGTTATCCTAAGGATTATCCGAAAAATAATACCTACGAACATCTTCCAAGATACTCCTGCAGCGAAATATTTGTTTTAAGCTCACTCACATATCGCAACATTTACTTTACTTTAAGACAATTCCAGGCAAATTATACAACACTTTACGGGATAGTAAGTCCGCCTGAAAAATCGCGAGAGTGGCGCATTAGGTGACCCATGTTGTTCCGTTTAGTCATGATGAAATATTCAGGTAAGGGGAATTATCGTTACGCATTGAGTGAGGGTATGCCATGTCAACGATTATTATGGATTTATGTAGTTACACCCGACTAGGTTTAACCGGGTATCTGTTGAGTAGAGGGGTTAAAAAAAGAGAAATCAACGACATTGAAACCGTTGATGACCTTGCCATAGCTTGTGATTCACAGCGCCCTTCAGTGGTGTTTATTAATGAGGACTGTTTCATCCATGATGCTTCTAACAGTCAGCACATCAAGCACATCATTAATCAACATCCCAATACGTTATTTATCGTTTTTATGGCAATTGCCAATGTTCATTTTGATGAATATCTATTGGTCAGAAAAAATTTATTGATAAGTTCTAAATCGATTAAACCGGAATCTCTCGACGATATCCTTGGCGATATTCTGAAAAAAGAGACAACGATAACCTCGTTTTTAAATATGCCGACGTTATCATTGAGCCGAACCGAATCGAGTATGTTGCGAATGTGGATGGCAGGTCAGGGAACCATTCAAATCTCTGACCAAATGAATATCAAAGCCAAGACCGTTTCATCGCATAAAGGTAATATTAAACGTAAGATCAAAACGCATAATAAACAGGTTATCTACCATGTCGTCCGACTGACGGATAATGTGACTAATGGTATTTTTGTCAACATGCGCTAACACATTCTGACTGGTGGTTTCCCACCAGTCAGGCTGAATAAGATTACTCTGCTTTCTCCACAAAGATACCGTCCTGATGCCCTGCTTCATTAAAAAACCAGATGCCGAGCGGGTAGTCTTCCAGCGAAACCAGGTACATTGTGCCTTCACTAAACTCCTCAACTGCCAGTACCACGCCAGGACGACGCGGACCGCCATCCGTTTTGACTGTTACCCGATCATTCACCTTCATCGTTTTCCTCCTGTGCCTTTGTGCCAGTGTAGAACAATTTCGTTTTTCTGGCAGCGCCAGGCGCGCGCGAGTGCTGATTTTCTCGACGGTCTATACTTAAGTGATGCCAGGCGGACTTAACGACTGGCGGCAACAACAGAGTAACGGTTGCGAGGAAAGATGATGAAAACCGCAAAAGAGTACAGCGATACCGCAAAACGTGAGGTCAGCGTCGATGTCGATGCCCTGCTGGCGGCGATCAATGAAATTAGCGAAAGCGAAGTTCATCGCAGCCAGAACGATTCTGAACACGTTAGCGTCGATGGACGTGAATATCATACATGGCGTGAATTGGCGGATGCCTTCGAACTGGATATTCATGACTTCAGCGTCTCTGAGGTGAATCGTTGAATGCACAATAAAAAAATCCCGACCCTGAGGGGGTCGGGATGAAACTTGCTTAAGCAAGAAGCACTTAAAAAATTCGTTACACCAGGAAATCTGATGTGTTCATCACCTTATCCGCAATTTTTTTCGCTGACAAGAAAATATTCGCTATATGAATGATTAACGCTACTTATGAATAGAAATGTGACGCACGTCACCCCTTGGTGGCTCTGGCGTCAGCGGGATCGCTCCCGAACAAAATCATCTTTGATAATTTGTGCTGTTTTGAGAATCATCCTGGTAAGGGGAGTACTGCGCGACTATGTTTTCAATTCAACAACCACTACTGGTTTTTAGCGATCTTGATGGCACCCTGCTGGACAGTCATAGTTATGACTGGCAACCGGCAGCCCCCTGGCTCACCCGTTTACGCGAAGCAAATGTTCCCGTCATTCTCTGTAGCAGTAAAACATCAGCGGAAATGCTGTACTTGCAAAAAACGTTGGGGCTACAAGGTTTACCGCTGATTGCCGAAAATGGCGCAGTGATCCAGCTTGCTGAGCAATGGCAGGAGATAGACGGTTTTCCACGCATCATCTCAGGTATTAGCCATGGCGAAATCAGCCAGGTTTTAAATACGCTACGCGAGAAAGAACATTTTAAATTCACGACTTTTGATGATGTCGACGATGCAACTATCGCCGAATGGACGGGATTAAGCCGTAGCCAGGCGGCGCTGACGCAGCTTCATGAGGCGTCGGTAACGCTAATCTGGCGCGACAGTGACGAGCGTATGGCACAATTTACCGCTCGTCTGAACGAACTGGGCTTACAGTTTATGCAAGGTGCGCGCTTCTGGCACGTCCTGGATGCCTCTGCCGGAAAAGATCAGGCTGCCAACTGGATTATCGCGACCTATCAACAATTGTCAGGCAAACGCCCAACCACACTTGGCCTGGGCGATGGGCCAAACGATGCGCCCTTACTGGAGGTAATGGATTACGCGGTGATTGTGAAAGGGCTAAACCGTGAAGGGGTGCATCTGCATGATGAGGATCCGGCCCGCGTCTGGCGAACGCAGCGTGAAGGACCGGAAGGATGGCGTGAAGGGCTGGACCATTTTTTCTCCGCCCGTTAAGCGTTATCGCTCGCGAATACCCGATTACGCCCAGCCTGTTTAGCGAGATAAAGCCGACGGTCGGCCAGTGACTGGAATTGTTCAAAATCATAATCACCGGTTTCCTCGCTGCTACTTACCCCCAACGAGGCACTGATGCGTATCGTCGTACTCTTAGCAATCAACATCTCTTTTTCATTTAACTTCAGGCGAATACGTTCTGCGACTTCCGCAGCCTCCGTCAGACTCGCGCCTGGCAGAATCACACAAAACTCCTCACCACCGACCCGCCCGGCAACGTCCTGCGCACGCAAGGAACTGCTAATTAATCCGGCAGCATGAGAAAGAACACGGTCGCCCGCCTGATGACCAAAGCGGTCATTAATCGCTTTAAAATGGTCAAGATCGACCTGAATGACAGAAAAAGGATGTTGGTGCGTCTGACACAATTTAGCGAGCGGACGGGCTTTTTCGAACAGTGCGCCACGATTATATAAACGGGTTAAGGTGTCGTGCCACGCCTGCCACTGCAACGAACTTTGCAGAACATACATGTTGCTGACCATCCGGCGAATCACATACCAGGAGATGAGTAACATGGTGGTAAAGAGCGCCCACAGCAGGGTTAATGCAATGCTGATACTGCCGAAATCGCCGCGCACGCCTTCGCTTAACGTATGGACGCGCACCAGCACACCGTCGAAATGGTCCAGACGTTCCCAGCTAACATAGCGACTGTCCATACGAATGCCGCCCCGCGTGTCATGTTCCATTGCCTACGCCAGCAAGGCCAGTTCACGAGGATCAAAAATATTCCCTGTTGGATGGTCAGGATTGGAAGAGGTCAAAAATCTCAGCTTACTGTCATAGAGCTGATACTCACCATCGAGGTTTTTATCGATGGCGTTTCTTAAAAATTGCTGCATAGTACGCACGGGAATACTCATCCCCAGCACGCCATACCAGTAGTTATTACTGTCTACCGGAACACTGACGGTAACCTGCGGTTCAGTATTGCTGGCGTGTTCCGGTTGCGAAGTGAACCAGCGTACCGCGCGGTGACGATTTTCTCGTTGTGAATGGCCAATAAACCAGGGTTGGGTGACATAGCCGTAATAACGCGTTGGAACATTGCGCGTAAACAAGGTCGGCTGCGTCGAAACGTAAAATCCGGCACGCGAGACATACATCGCCTGTTCTACCATCGACGAGGAGTTGTGTGCCAGTCGCAGCAAGTAACCAACTTCCAGTGCAGCGGTAATTTCATTGTCGAGGCTTTCATTTTCGCGAGACAGGAGATTCCCCTCGCTGACTAATGCATCCGACACGCCATTGACTGGCAGGGTGCGTCGTCGGTTGAGTTCGATTTGCCAGGCGTGCTCGTCGCGATGCTGTTCGAACTCGGTTACAGCATCACGCAGAGAGGTGAAATCCAGTGGCGCTACGAGAGCTTCGCACATGCCATTACGCAAAAAGATCAGTTTGTCGACGTTATACTGCAAATGCTTATCGAGCGCGTTGGCTACGTTTTCCAGATGATTACGCTGGCTGGAGATATAGGCATCTTCCAGCACTACCACTTCACGCCAGGTCAGCAAGGTGGAAAAAAGCAATACCACGATAAAGCAGAGATTAACGATATGACCAAGCCCCAGGCGGCGTGCGAGTTTTTTCAACCAGCTCTGGTTTTCCATTTTTGTCTCGTGCTGCACCCTGACGACTCCCCACCTGCTTTTTTATGATTCTGGCATAACCTGGCGATAGCGTACCGCAAAACAGCGATAATTTTATAATGGTGGCATGATAAGACGCGACTATCATTCATTGCAGGCATTGGCACACCAGGCCGGAAGTGATCCGGCCTGGTGTTAATGATACCCTTTCAAACTTCTTCCGCAGAACGACTCCCCTCCCCCGGAACAAGCTCGGTTTCATGAAAAGCTTCCCGCTTGACCCCGTAACCGTCATACCAACGACACTCAACCATACCGCTGGAGTATCCAGTGACAATCATCCGCGGGCCGCCCTCTTTAACCGTAACTTCCTCACTAACCATAAAGCTCATACTCGCCTCCTTTTTTCGAGTGAAACTTGTTCACCTTAGTTGAAGATGGCGAATTTTGCATAATAGCCTGTGCGAGTATTAATGTGCCTGACCGCGCATTTTCGCTACGGCTTTCACTCCCAGCACCACGATGCCGCCGATGATAAATCCAAGAATCAGATTTAAAACAGTCGGTAATATCATCGCCACCACTGCACTTTGCTGCCCGGCGAAATGTTCAATGGCGTGATGCAGCGGCGCAATACCATGTACCACAATACCGCCGCCGACGAGGAACATCGCCAGCGTGCCGACAATCGATAACGCCTTCATCAACCAGGGCGCAATGATCAATAACCCTTTACCTAATGCCTGCATCAGCGCGCTGGATTTTTCCGCCAGCCAATACCCCAGGTCATCAATCTTAACGATAACCCCTACCAGACCGTAGACGCCCACGGTCACTACCAGCGCGATGCCTGAAAGCACCAGCACCTGATTAAGCAACGGCGCTTCGGCCACAATCCCCAGCGTGATGGCGACGATTTCGGCAGACAATATAAAATCGGTACGAATCGCCCCTTTTATTTTGTCCTTTTCAAACTTCAGCGGATCCTGCGCCGCCAGCTTCTCCAGACGCTGCTGGCTCTGCGCCGGATCTTCTTTATGTTTACGCGCCTCCAGCATATGCAGCACTTTCTCTACTCCTTCAAAGCAGAGAAACGCGCCACCAATCATCAACAGAGGCGTAATCGCCCACGGGATAAACGCACTGATGATCAGCGCCAGCGGCACCAGAATCACTTTATTAATCAGCGATCCTTTCGCCACGCCCCAGACCACGGGAAGTTCCCGGTTGGCCCGCACGCCTGAAACTTGTTGCGCATTGAGCGATAAGTCATCCCCTAATACACCGGCGGTTTTCTTCGCCGCCAGTTTGCCCATCACGGAGATATCGTCCAGTAGTGTGGCGATATCATCGAGCAACGTCAGTAAACTACTCCCGGCCAAAAGCATTCCCTCTCATTTTTATTGTTGAAGGTTGTAAGTATGAAGCAAAAACGGCAGCTCTGATACTTGCTTCACAGGTCAACATTTTTTTAACAATCAAGTGCAATTATATCTCTCGCCAGCAGAATGATTTTCACGTTTACTATGAACCACCTTTTTATTTCCACCGTGAGGGATTATGCGTTTCCGCCAGTTGTTACCGCTTTTTGGCGCGCTGTTTGCGTTGTATATCATTTGGGGCTCAACCTATTTTGTCATTCGGATTGGCGTGGAAAGCTGGCCTCCGTTAATGATGGCGGGCGTTCGATTCCTGGCAGCCGGTATTTTATTGCTGGCATTTTTGCTACTGCGCGGACACAAACTCCCCCCGCTACGTCCGCTGCTCAATGCCGCGGTGATTGGCCTGTTATTGCTGGCTGTCGGTAATGGCATGGTGACGGTTGCCGAGCATCAAAATGTTCCTTCCGGCATCGCCGCCGTTGTGGTTGCAACCGTGCCCCTCTTTACCCTGTGCTTCAGCCGCCTGTTTGGCATTAAAACGCGCAAACTGGAATGGGTGGGTATCGCCATTGGGCTTGCCGGAATCATCATGCTCAATAGCGGTGGAAATTTAAGCGGCAATCCGTGGGGCGCGATTCTGATTTTAATCGGCTCGATTAGCTGGGCGTTTGGCTCGGTTTATGGCTCGCGCATTACCTTACCTGTAGGGATGATGGCGGGTGCGATTGAGATGCTGGCGGCAGGCGTGGTGTTAATGATCGCGTCGATGATTGCAGGTGAAAAACTGACGGCACTCCCTTCCCTTTCAGGCTTCCTTGCGGTCGGCTATCTGGCGCTGTTTGGTTCGATTATCGCCATTAACGCTTATATGTATTTAATCCGCAACGTCAGTCCGGCTCTCGCCACCAGCTACGCCTACGTTAACCCGGTGGTCGCGGTCTTGCTGGGTACGGGACTGGGCGGAGAAACGCTGTCGAAGATTGAATGGCTGGCGCTCGGCGTAATTGTCTTCGCGGTGGTACTGGTCACGTTGGGAAAATATCTCTTTCCGGCAAAACCCGTAGTTGCGCCAGTTATTCAGGACGCATCAAGCGAGTAAATGAATCCCCTGCGTGTCGATCTGCGCGCTGGCACCTTCGCCGCAGATCCACTCTTCCAGACGCTCGATAAGCGCTTCATCCGTCAGCTTCTCGCGCCCACGTAACGCACACTCCCAGACAATCAGTACGCGCCAGCCGAGCTCCTGCAAGCGACTGATATCGCGGCGATCGCGCTCAACATTTTTACCTATCTTCTCCAGCCAGAACTCAGTTCGAGTCGCAGGCACTTTAAACAGATAGCAGTGATGATGGTGCCAGAAGCAGCCGTGGGTAAATATCACGCAACGATATTCATCAACGACAAAATCCGGACGTCCGGGCAGACTGGCGTCCTGAACGCGAAATGCCAGGCCCTGCCCGGTTAACAGACTGGCGAGGCGCTTCTCTATCGCCGTATCACGCGTGGCAATCGCGCGCATATTTTTGCTGCGAGTGGCCTTATCGTGAACGTCGGCCATGTTGTGCCTCTTGCTGACGCAACGCCACCGCCTGTTTGATTTTTGGCTCAAGCAGTTTTGCCACCGCGGCAAAGACCGGCACGACCACCGAGTTACCGAACTGGCGATAGGCCTGAGTGTCCGAAACCGGAATGCGGAATTTCGCTTCTCCCGGCGCTTCAAAACCCATTAAGCGCGCGCATTCCCGAGGCGTTAACCGACGTGGACGATGTTGCTGATTCAGCGGATCGTCAAAGTCTTTTTCACCCGTGGCCATATCCCATCCGCGATCGATTAAAATTTCCGCGCCATCTTTGTAATAACGCGCAGACAGCGTACGGGTGACGCTTTGCGGATTGTTCGGATAAACCATTCCATAACCGAAGCCGTTACCGCGCGCCTGATGTTTTTTCGCATATCGATAGAGGTACTTCCACAGTACCGGCGTCAGGATATATTTCGCCTCGACCATCGGATCCAGCAGCTGCGCCAGCGTCACTCGCTGCGCAGGGAAACATCCGCTGATATCACGCAGAGTAAAATCGGCTTTCAGATTAAGATCGCGACGAAAACCCACCAGCACGATGCGTTCACGGTGCTGCGGCAGAAAATGTTTACCATCGATGATTTTCGGATCGTCCGGCCCGTTATCTTCTGCATCAGCCACGTCATAGCCCAGTTCGTCCAGCGTCTGCATGATGATGCGGAACGTTTTACCCTGGTCGTGGCTTTTCAGGTTTTTGACGTTTTCGAGCACAAACATCGCCGGACGACGCGCGTCGATAATGCGCACCACATCAAAGAACAGCGTGCCCTGAGTATCGCAGGCAAAACCGTGCGCCCGCCCGAGCGAGTTCTTTTTCGATACGCCAGCCAGCGAAAATGGCTGACAAGGGAAACCGGCCAGTAAAACATCGTGTTCAGGAATGTGTTGACGAATATGTTCCGCCGCCGCCTCATCACTCACACCTTCTTTATGGCTGAGGGTTATGTCGCGGATATCTTCATTAAAATGATGCGTCGCCGGGTCGCAATAATGGTTGGCTTTATAAGTGCGTACCGCATGTTTGTTCCATTCGCTGGTAAACACGCATTGTCCGCCAATCGATTCAAAACCGCGACGGATACCGCCAATTCCGGCAAATAGATCGATAAAGCGAAACGCATAATGCGGATGATGTGCCGGTGGTTTGGGTAACAACGTTTGCAGATGGGCGAACTCTTTCTCACTTAAACGGTGCCATGCCGAGTCATTCGCCAGCGCACGTTTTAAAATTGCCGCGCTCCAGTGATTCTCACCCACACCATTAAGCTGCGCCACCAGCGTTTTAACATCATAAATTTGCAGCAGTTTCTCCAGCATTGCCTGTGCGGCATTCCCGGTGCTGTATGAATCGGTTACTGATATATTTTCCTGCATAGATTTAACCGGCCATCTGAGATGGCCGACAGGTTAACATAATTACAGCCATTTAGGGCCACGCGCTCAGCCCGCAGGTGAAAACGCATCTATCACCTTGTGATCGACACCTTCATTCTCCCCCGCCAGTTCGGCACTGAGCTTCGCCATAAACTCGACTAAAAATTGCGCGTTGTGCTGCGCCAGCTGCTTGCCTCTTACGGTTTGCATGGTTTGCGGTAGCTTCAGCAACTTAGTCTGGAAATGATCCAGCGCGTAGCGTTTATCATCAAGCGGGCGATACTGTGCGAACGGATCTTCGCCATCAAACAGCGCCACGCCCAATGCCCCTGAAACGGCAAACACGCGCGCCAGGCCAATCGCCCCCAGGGCTTCCAGCCGATCCGCATCCTGGACGATTTTAGCTTCCGTTGTTAAGGGGGCGATTTGCGCGCTGAAACTGTGAGCGGCAATGGCATGACAAACGGCCTCGATTTTCTCCGCCGGAAATTGCTCGAACTCTTCACGGAGCAGGCGACGCGTCTCTTCTGCCGCCAGGATTGAAGAACGCTGCCGTTGCGGATGATTTTTCGCCAGGCTCACAATATCGTGGAAATAACAGGCGGTTAAAATCACCAGCATATCGACGTCATCATCTGCCGCCAGCTTCTGTGCCGTAGCCCAGACGCGGCGAAAATGATACACGTCATGGGCCGCGTCCTGGTGCTGATGATGGTTTTTCAACCAGTTTTCGAACTGTGTCTGCCAGTGTTGTAAGTCCATACGCGCTCCGTTGCCAAAGAGTCGCCACCTTAGCAGTTTTTATTCATAGCGTCTGCTACGTGCGGGACGAGGTCGGGTGTACCAGGCAATGCTGCCTAACAATGCCCCGACCAGAGCCATAAATAAAAATCCGACCAGTGCCCCTAACCACTTTCCCGCGGTAGAGCCTAAATCGCTTTCAAATCCCGACACGGGGGCATCGGGGATCCGGCTCATCACCCAGATGTAACGCGCCATTGCCCAGACGAAATAGCCACACCATGTATAGAAAGCTCACAAAGCCAGTTTGCCACCAGGGCTGCGAGAGAGCCTCTCTTCCATCTTTGTCGAACCGTATTCCATTTTGAGATAACCCGGAAAATTCAGACTTAGTACTATTATGTGATAAAAGTCACATTTTTCCACATTGAATGAGCCAGTCAAGACTCAATCATTTTTTGAAAAAATAGATAAATTTTGCGCAACGGCAGTGAATACAGGAAAAATCGTTTTGAGCGATTTTATTTATCTTTGATATCGGCTTTATTAATTCATTTAATCAATATATTAGCACTGAATACAATTATACCTTTTTATTTTTCTGTGTCATGATGCCTCCGTTATTAGCCTTTTATCGTCTTGTTTATATTTTTTGGGCCGGCATGATGCCGGCTTTTTTATGCCTTCATTAATGTGCGCGTGATCACACCAGCCGTTTAGCGCATCAATCATTGATACCCCCTATCTTTCCGCTAAACTCATAATATATTGATATGAATTGATAATTTTCATGAATACTTATGTTTAGAATTCATAATTCTGAATTATATTAAATAGATTAGAAACATTTTGAAATCTTTTAAATATATTTGTTGCATGTAATCTTTAAAATAAAATGAACTTCATAGAATAGTATCCAAATGTGCTTTTTTTGGATAACGGCACTTATTGATATATTCATGAAGATTATAATCACAAGGGAATACATAATGAAAAGAAAAGTTCTGGCAATGCTGGTCCCGGCGTTATTAGTTGCTGGCGCAGCAAATGCGGCTGAAATTTATAATAAAGATGGCAATAAACTGGATCTGTACGGCAAGATGGTTGGTGAGCGCATTCTGACCGACCGTGAAAATGGTGAAAAAGGCGATAATTCTCAAGATACCTCTTATGCCCGTGTAGGCGTGAAAGGTGAAACTCAGATCAACCCTGAATTGACTGGTTACGGTCAGTTTGAACTAGACCTGGAAGCATCAAACAGACACAACCCTGACCAAACTCGTTTGGCTTATGCTGGTTTGAGTTACAAAGATTTTGGTTCATTCGACTATGGTCGTAATGTCGGTGTCGCGTATGATGCAGAAGCATTTACTGATATGTTTGTTGAGTGGGGCGGTGATTCATGGGCTGGTACTGACCTGTTCATGACCAACCGTACCAACGGTGTTGCAACCTATCGTAACACAGATTTCTTTGGCATGGTTGAAGGTCTAAATTTTGCTCTGCAATATCAGGGTAAAAATGAAGGTACAGGCAACTACAAAGCAAATGGCGATGGCCATGGTTTATCTGTAACTTACACTATTGAACCGCCCCGGGAATCCTGGAGACTAAACTCCCTGAGAAAGAGGTAAACAGGATGACTAAAAATACTCGTTTTTCCCCCGAAGTCCGTCAGAGGGCGATTCGTATGGT